>NZ_CP077076.1:0-300000 GCF_019139895.1 Pseudomonas fakonensis
GTGTCAGTGGAACTTTGGCAGCAGTGCGTGGAGCTTCTGCGCGATGAACTGCCTGCCCAGCAATTCAACACCTGGATCCGTCCGCTACAGGTCGAAGCCGAAGGCGACGAGTTGCGCGTCTACGCGCCTAACCGGTTCGTGCTCGACTGGGTCAATGAAAAGTACCTGGGTCGTCTGCTCGAGCTGCTGGGTGAACACGGCAAGGGCATTGCGCCTGCGCTTTCCTTATTAATAGGTAGCCGCCGCAGCTCCGCCCCGCGCGCCGCCCCCAACGCGCCGGTCAGTGCAGCAGTGGCCGCATCCATGGCCCAGCAGGTTCCAGCCCAGCCAGCCCCGCAAGTGCAGGTGGCGAGCGAACCGGTGGCAGCACCGGTCGCGCAACTGGTGCTGGAGGCCGAAGAGCCATCCAGCCGTGACAGCTTCGACAGCATGGCTGAGGTGGCCACGCCACCTGCCGCCAGCACGCGCACCGAGCAGCGTACGGTGCAGGTTGAAGGCGCGCTCAAGCACACCAGCTACCTCAACCGCACCTTCACCTTCGAAACCTTCGTCGAAGGTAAGTCGAACCAGCTGGCGCGCGCCGCTGCCTGGCAGGTGGCCGACAACCCCAAGCACGGTTACAACCCGCTGTTCCTGTATGGCGGCGTGGGCTTGGGTAAGACTCACTTGATGCATGCTGTGGGTAACCACCTGCTGAAGAAGAACCCGAACGCCAAGGTGGTCTACCTGCATTCGGAGCGCTTCGTCGCCGACATGGTCAAGGCGCTGCAGCTGAACGCCATCAACGAATTCAAACGCTTCTACCGCTCGGTGGACGCGCTGCTGATCGACGATATCCAGTTCTTCGCCCGCAAGGAGCGTTCCCAGGAAGAGTTTTTCCACACCTTCAACGCCCTGCTCGAGGGCGGCCAGCAGGTGATTCTCACCAGCGACCGCTACCCGAAGGAAATCGAAGGCCTGGAAGAGCGCCTGAAGTCGCGCTTTGGCTGGGGCCTGACGGTGGCCGTGGAGCCGCCAGAACTGGAAACCCGTGTGGCCATCCTGATGAAGAAAGCCGACCAGGCCAAGGTCGAGCTGCCGCACGATGCGGCGTTCTTCATCGCCCAGCGCATCCGCTCCAACGTGCGCGAACTGGAAGGCGCCCTGAAGCGGGTTATCGCCCACTCGCACTTCATGGGCCGCGACATCACCATCGAGCTGATCCGCGAGTCGCTGAAGGACCTGCTGGCGTTGCAAGACAAGCTGGTCAGTGTGGATAACATCCAGCGCACCGTGGCCGAGTACTACAAGATCAAGATCGCCGACCTGTTGTCCAAGCGCCGTTCGCGCTCGGTGGCGCGCCCGCGCCAGGTGGCCATGGCGTTGTCCAAAGAGCTGACCAACCACAGCCTGCCGGAAATCGGCGACATGTTTGGCGGCCGCGACCACACCACCGTGCTGCACGCCTGCCGCAAGATCAACGAATTGAAGGAATCCGACGCGGACATCCGCGAGGACTACAAGAACCTGCTGCGTACGCTGACGACCTGATGGCCGTTGGCGCAGCTAATTGAAGGCAAGGGACTAGACCATGCATTTCACCATTCAACGCGAAGCCCTGTTGAAACCCCTGCAACTGGTCGCAGGCGTCGTCGAGCGCCGCCAGACCTTGCCGGTCCTGTCCAACGTCCTGCTGGTCGTGCAAGGCCAGCAACTGTCGTTGACCGGTACCGACCTGGAAGTCGAACTGGTTGGCCGCGTGCAATTGGAAGAACCCGCCGAGCCGGGCGAGATCACCGTCCCTGCGCGCAAGCTGATGGACATCTGCAAGAGCCTACCCAGCGACGTGCTGATCGACATCAAGGTCGACGAACAGAAGCTGCTGGTCAAGGCCGGCCGTAGCCGCTTCACCCTGTCGACCCTGCCGGCCAACGACTTCCCCACCGTGGAAGAAGGCCCGGGCTCGCTGACCTGCAACCTGGAGCAAAGCAAGCTGCGCCGCCTGATCGAGCGCACCAGCTTCGCCATGGCCCAGCAGGATGTGCGCTACTACCTCAACGGCATGCTGCTTGAGGTGTCCACCGACACCCTGCGCGCCGTGGCCACCGACGGTCACCGTCTGGCGCTGTGCGCCATGCACGCACCGATTGGCCAGGCCGACCGCCATCAGGTGATCGTGCCGCGCAAAGGTATCCTCGAGCTGGCGCGCCTGCTCACCGACCCGGAAGGCATGGTCAGCATCGTACTGGGCCAGCATCACATTCGCGCGACCACCGGTGAGTTCACCTTCACCTCCAAGCTGGTCGACGGCAAGTTCCCGGACTACGAGCGCGTGCTGCCCAAGGGCGGCGACAAGCTGGTGGTCGGCGACCGTCAGGCCCTGCGTGAAGCTTTCAGTCGTACCGCCATTCTGTCCAACGAGAAGTACCGCGGTATCCGCCTGCAACTGGCCGCCGGCCAGCTGAAAATCCAGGCCAACAACCCGGAGCAGGAAGAAGCGGAAGAAGAGATCAGCGTCGACTACGAAGGCAGCTCGCTGGAGATCGGTTTCAACGTCAGCTACCTGCTGGACGTGCTGGGTGTGATGACCACTGAACAGGTTCGCCTGATTCTGTCGGACTCCAACAGCAGCGCCCTGTTGCAGGAAGCCGGCAATGACGACTCTTCCTACGTTGTCATGCCGATGCGTCTGTAATTCGTAGCAGGCCCAATGTCCCTTCTACGCCTTTCGGTCACCGCGGTGCGTAACCTGCACCCGGTGACCCTCTCTCCCTCCCCCCGCATCAACATCCTTTACGGCGACAACGGCAGCGGCAAGACCAGCGTGCTCGAGGCCGTGCACCTGCTCGGGCTGGCGCGCTCGTTCCGTAGTACTCGGCTTAACCCGGTGATCCAATACGATCAGCCCACCTGCACGGTGTTTGGCCAGGTTGAATTGGCTGAGGGTGGCACCAGCAACCTGGGTGTTTCCCGGGAGCGGCAAGGGGATTTCACCATTCGCATCGACGGGCAAAACGCCCGCAGCGCGGCTCAGTTGGCCGAGATGTTGCCGCTGCAGTTGATCAACCCGGACAGTTTCCGCTTGCTGGAAGGTGCGCCGAAGGTTCGTCGGCAGTTCCTCGACTGGGGTGTGTTCCACGTGGAACCCCGCTTCATGGCCACCTGGCAGAGGCTGCAGAAGGCCCTGCGGCAGCGGAACTCATGGCTGCGGCATGGTACACTTGACGCCGTTTCGCAAGCCGCCTGGGATCGGGAGTTGTGTCTCGCCAGTGCGGAAATAGATGAATACCGTCGCAATTACATCAAGGCCTTGAAGCCCGTCTTCGAGCGAACCCTGAGCGAGCTGGTCGAACTGGACGGGCTGACCCTGAGCTACTACCGCGGCTGGGACAAGGACCGGGAACTCAACGAAGTCCTCGCCACCTCCCTTCTTCGTGATCAGCAAATGGGCCACACCCAGGCCGGGCCACAGCGTGCCGATTTGCGCCTACGGCTGGGCGCCAACAACGCCGCTGACATCCTTTCGCGGGGCCAGCAGAAGCTGGTGGTGTGTGCGCTGCGGATTGCCCAAGGGCACCTGGTCAGCCAGGTCCGTCGCGGTCAGTGTATTTATCTGGTGGATGACTTGCCGTCCGAGTTGGACGAACAGCACCGCCGCGCCCTGTGCCGCTTGCTTGAAGAATTGAACTGCCAGGTGTTCATCACCTGTGTAGACCACGAATTTCTGAGGGAAGGCTGGCAAACGGAAACGCCAGTCGCTTTGTTCCACGTGGAACAGGGCCGTATCACCCAGACCCACGACCATCGGGAGTGAAGGCATGAGCGAAAATCAAACGTACGACTCCTCCAGCATCAAGGTGCTGAAAGGGCTTGATGCCGTACGCAAACGTCCCGGCATGTACATTGGCGACACCGATGACGGCAGCGGCCTGCACCACATGGTCTTCGAAGTGGTCGACAACTCGATCGACGAAGCCCTGGCCGGGCATTGCGATGACATCACCGTCATCATCCACCCGGACGAGTCCATCAGTGTCCGCGACAACGGCCGGGGTATCCCGGTCGACGTGCACAAAGAGGAAGGCGTATCTGCAGCCGAGGTCATCATGACCGTACTGCACGCCGGCGGTAAGTTCGACGACAACTCCTACAAGGTTTCCGGCGGTCTGCACGGTGTAGGTGTTTCGGTGGTGAACGCCCTGTCCGAACAGCTGGTGTTGACCGTGCGCCGCAGCGGCAAGATCTGGGAACAGACCTACGTCCACGGTGTTCCACAGGCCCCGATGGCTGTGGTCGGTGAAAGCGAAACCACCGGTACCCATATCCACTTCAAGCCTTCGGCTGAAACTTTCAAGAACATTCACTTCAGCTGGGACATCCTCGCCAAGCGTATTCGCGAGCTGTCGTTCCTGAACTCCGGTGTCGGCATCCTGCTGAAGGACGAGCGCAGCGGCAAGGAAGAGTTCTTCAAGTACGAAGGTGGCCTGCGCGCATTCGTTGAATACCTGAACACCAACAAGACGCCGGTCAACTCTCAGGTGTTCCACTTCAACGTGCAGCGTGACGACGGCGTGGGTGTCGAAGTTGCCCTGCAGTGGAACGACAGCTTCAACGAAAACCTGCTGTGCTTCACCAACAACATTCCCCAGCGCGACGGTGGTACCCACCTGGTCGGCTTCCGCTCCTCGCTCACCCGTAGCCTGAACAGCTACATCGAGCAGGAAGGCCTGGCGAAGAAGAACAAGGTTGCCACCACCGGTGACGACGCCCGTGAAGGTTTGACCGCGATCATCTCGGTCAAGGTACCGGACCCTAAGTTCAGCTCGCAGACCAAAGACAAGCTGGTTTCCTCGGAGGTGAAGACCGCCGTGGAACAGGAAATGAACAAATACTTCGCCGACTTCCTGTTGGAAAACCCCAACGAAGCCAAGGCCGTGGTCGGCAAGATGATCGACGCCGCCCGTGCCCGTGAAGCCGCGCGCAAGGCCCGTGAGATGACCCGCCGCAAAGGCGCGCTGGACATCGCCGGCCTGCCAGGCAAATTGGCCGACTGCCAGGAGAAGGACCCTGCCCTCTCCGAACTGTACCTGGTGGAGGGTGACTCCGCAGGTGGCTCGGCCAAGCAAGGCCGTAACCGTCGCACCCAGGCAATCCTGCCGTTGAAGGGCAAGATCCTCAACGTCGAGAAAGCCCGTTTCGACAAGATGATCTCCTCGCAGGAAGTCGGCACGCTGATCACCGCCCTGGGCTGTGGCATCGGCCGCGAAGAGTACAACATCGACAAGCTGCGTTATCACAACATCATCATCATGACCGATGCTGACGTCGACGGTTCGCACATCCGTACCCTGCTGCTGACCTTCTTCTTCCGTCAGCTGCCGGAGCTGGTAGAGCGTGGCTACATCTATATCGCCCAGCCGCCGCTGTACAAGGTGAAAAAGGGCAAGCAGGAGCAGTACATCAAGGACGACGAGGCCATGGAAGAATACATGACCCAGTCGGCCCTCGAAGATGCCAGCCTGCACCTGGACGAGTCGGCACCTGCCGTTTCGGGCGTACAGCTCGAAGCCCTGGTGAACGAGTTCCGTGCGGTGATGAAGACCCTCAAGCGCCTGTCGCGCCTGTACCCCGAAGAGCTGACCGAGCACTTCATCTACCTGCCGGAAGTCACCCAGGAGCAACTGTCTGACAAGGGCAAGATGGATGCCTGGCTGGCCGCTTTCCAGGCACGCCTGGGCAACAGCCAGCGCTCCGGCCTGACCTACAAGGCAGACCTGCGCGAAGACAAGGAACGTAATATCTGGCTGCCAGTGGTAGAAACCACCTCCCACGGCCTGGCCAGCTACGTCACCTTCAACCGCGAGTTCTTCGGCAGCAACGACTACCGTTCGGTGGTCGCTCTGGGCGCCAAGCTCGGTACCCTGCTGGGCGAAGGTGCCTACGTGCAGCGTGGCGAACGCCGCAAGGCAGTCACCGAGTTCAAGGAAGGCCTGGACTGGCTGATGAACGAAAGCACCAAGCGCCACACCATCCAGCGATACAAAGGGCTGGGTGAGATGAACCCGGACCAGCTGTGGGAAACCACCATGGACCCGACCGTGCGCCGCATGCTCAAGGTAACCATCGAAGACGCCATCGCCGCCGACCAACTGTTCAACACCCTGATGGGTGATGCGGTTGAACCGCGTCGTGACTTCATCGAAAGCAACGCGCTGTCGGTGGCTAACCTGGACTTCTGATAACCCACGTTTGCTCGCCCAAAACCTGAACCCCGGCAGAGATGCCGGGGTTTATTTTTCTGCGAGCAGAAGGTCGATACTTTCCGAAAGGTTGCGCATGTGTTCGCGCATTGGCGCAGTCAGGTGGTCGCCCGCATTGCACTGATAGCGGGCCTCAACGCCGAATTGATCTTGTTGAAGGATACATTGCCAACCTCAATTTCATCGTGTTCCACGTGGAACAGTCAGCTGTTTTACAGCCCGAAATGTTTGAGCCGGCGATACAGCGTGCGCTCACTCAGTCCCAGATACTGGGCCAGTTCACTGCGCGAGCCACGGAAGGTTTCCAGAGCATGGGCCAGCTCCGCCAGCTCGTTGCGCCCCTGCCCTCGCTGCGTTGTGAGCTGGAGGGGTTGTTGAAACTCCTCCGGCAGATGTTCAGGGCGAATCTCGCCGTCATCGGTGAATAGCCTGGCGCGCTCAAGAATGTTGCGCAGCTCCCGAATATTCCCCGGGAAGGTATGCAAGGCCAGCCGGGCCAGTGCATCTGCTGACAGTTCGACTGGCCGGTTGCGCTCCAGCCGCTGCAGCAGCGTTTCGCATAGCAGCGCCAAGTCATCAATACGTTCGCGCAAGGCCGGCAGGCGGATCGGGAAACCACTGATGCGGTAGTACAGGTCTTCGCGGAAGGTGCCGGCACTGGCCATGGCCTTCAACGGCTTGTGGGTGGCCGAAACCAGGCGAAAGTCCGAGTGCACGGTACGCGTGCTGCCCACCGGGCGAAAGCTGCCCGACTCGATCAGGCGCAGCAGCTTCACCTGCATCGCCAGTGGCACTTCGCCGATTTCGTCGAGGAACAGCGTGCCGCCATGGGCAGCTTCGGCCAGGCCGATCTTGCGTTGGCTGGCGCCAGTGAAGGCGCCCTTCTCGTAGCCGAACAGCTCGCTTTCGAACAGCGACTCGGTCAGCCCGGTGCAGTCCACCACCACCAGCGGGCCGTTGGCCCGAGGGCTACCCAGGTGCAGGGCGCGGGCGAACAGCTCCTTGCCGGTACCCGACTCACCTTGCAACAACACCGGAATCTGCGCCGGTGCCGCTCGCTGCAGGCTGGCAACCGCTTGCTTGAACGCCGGTGCACGGCCCACCAGGCCGTTCTGTTGTGGTTGCGCTGAAGCCAGGGTGACGCTGGCCAGGCGCTCGACGAAGGCCATCACCCTGCCCTGTTCGTCGAGGATCGGCCGCAGCTCGACATCCACATGCTCCGGCCCGCGCGGGGTGTGGTGAATGTGCAGCACGCGCTCGGGCACCTTGCTGGCCAGTGACTTGCGCAGCGGGCAGTGTTCACCGGCCTGGTCGCAGGGCACGGCGTAGTGGTGCGAGACGCGGTGGCATTTTTCGCCCAGCGGCGCCTGTTCGCCGGTTGCGAACTGGCGGCGGTAGGCGGCGTTGGCGGCGAGGATGTTGTAGTCGGTGTCCAGCACGATGCTCGGCAGGGCATCGTGTTCGAGGTAGGACACCAGCGCGAGGATCGCGGGGTGGGTAGCGGTGGGCATGGCAGTACCAGGTAGGTGACCGGGCGAGGGTAGCAAGGACTGCCAAACACTGCCATTGGCTGACAGTCGACTGCCAGAATGTGTCACTTCTGCTGACAGAAAACCCAGGCAAGCCCGCTTGCACCCAGCATTTACTCGTCTGAAACGCTGGCATGCATCTTGATAAAGCTGTGATCACTGCCTAAGCCTGAACAAGGCCCGGTGGATAACTGGAGAGTGCAATGATCATCGGCAACAACCTTCATGTCGAAGCCCTGTTCGACCAGGCGACCTCGACCCTCAGCTACCTGGTGATGGATGGCCAGACGCATCACTGTGCACTGATCGACAGTGTGCTGGACTACGACCCCAAGTCGGGGCGCACCTGCACGGCCTCTGCCGATCGGCTGATTGACCTGGTCGAGCAGCTGGGTGCCAAGGTGCAGTGGATTCTGGAGACCCACGTGCATGCCGATCACCTGTCGGCGGCGGCCTACCTCAAGGGCAAGCTGGGCGGTCATATCGGCATCGGTGCACAGATCACCCAGGTGCAGAAGACCTTCGCCAGCCTGTTCAATGAAGCGCCAGGCTTTGCCCGGGATGGCAGCCAGTTCGACATATTGTTCGAAGACGAGGAAGGCTTTCGTATCGGTAACCTGCACGCCCGCGCCTTGCACACCCCCGGCCACACGCCGGCGTGCATGAGCTACCTGGTGGAGGACGCAGGCGAAAAGGCCGTATTCGTCGGCGACACCTTGTTCTCGCCAGACTACGGCACCGCCCGCTGCGACTTCCCCGGCGCCAGCGCCCGCACCTTGTACCGTTCGATCCGTCGCCTGCTGGCCTTCCCCGACCAGACGCGGCTGTTCCTGTGCCACGACTACCTGCCCGGCGGGCGTGAGCTGCAGTACCACACCACCGTGGCCGAGCAGCGTGCGAGCAACGTGCACATTCACCAGGGTGTCAGCGAAGACAGCTTCGTGGCCATGCGCGAGGCCCGCGATGCGACCCTCGACATGCCGCTGCTGATATTGCCATCGGTGCAGGTCAACATGCGCAGCGGGCAGTTGCCGGAACCCGAAGCGAA
This sequence comes from Pseudomonas fakonensis, assembly GCF_019139895.1. Lineage (GTDB taxonomy): Bacteria > Pseudomonadota > Gammaproteobacteria > Pseudomonadales > Pseudomonadaceae > Aquipseudomonas > Aquipseudomonas fakonensis. Next base: position 8,817 of record NZ_CP077076.1, read on the forward strand.
CGGTGTCAGCTACCTGAAGATTCCATTGAACAAGCTGTAGAACGTTATCACCTGGGAAAGAAACCGGTACTGCTGCCTGAAGCGGCCTCATCGCCGGCAAGCCGGCTCCTACAGTTTCATGCCAGCATCCGCACATAATGAGATCCACCAAGGAACACCGCCATGCCTGCCCCGCTGTCCTCCACCTCACCCACCACCGACCACCACAAGGTCTTGATCGTCGGTGCCGGCGCCGCCGGAATCGCCACTGCCGCCAGCCTTCGGGCGCGCGACCCGTCGCTGGATATCGCGCTCATCGACCCCGCCGAGGTGCATTACTACCAGCCCGGCTGGACCATGGTCGGGGCCGGTGTATTCAATGCACCAAGCACCGCTCGTGCCATGGCCGCCACCCTGCCCCGCGGCGTGCACTGGATCAAGGCCCGGGTCGAGAGCTTCGACCCACAGGGGCAAAAGGTCGTGCTCGAAAGCGGCCGCGCCGTGGGTTACGAGCAACTGGTGGTATGCCCTGGCTTGAAGCTGGACTGGGACGCCATCGAAGGCCTGGGCGAAACCCTCGGGCGTAACGGCGTCACCTCGAACTACCGCTACGACCTGGCGCCCTACACCTGGCAACTGGTGCAGAACCTGAAAAAGGGCCGTGCCCTGTTCACCCAACCGCCGATGCCGATCAAATGCGCCGGCGCACCGCAGAAAGCCCTGTACCTGTCGTGCGACCACTGGCTGCGCAGCGGACTGCTGGGCGATGTACGCGCCAGCTTCTTCAACGCAGGTAACGTGCTGTTCGGTGTGCCCGACTACGTGCCGGCGCTGATGAGCTACATCGACAAGTACGGTATCGACCTCAATTACCAGCACCGCCTGACTGCGGTGGATGGCCCGAACCAACGCGCCACCTTCGTTCGTACCCTCCCCGACGGCAGCAGCGAAACCCGCGTCGAAACCTTCGACATGCTGCATGTGGTGCCGCCACAAGTGGCGCCGGACTTCATCCGCCAAAGCCCGCTGGCCGATGCCGCCGGCTGGGTCGATGTCGACCCGCATACCCTGCGCCACCGCAGCTTCGGCAATATCCACGCCCTGGGCGATGTGGCCAACACCAGTAACGCCAAGACCGCCGCCGCGGCGCGCAAGCAGGCGCCGGTAGTGGCCAACAATGTGCTGCAGGCCCTTGGCCGGCTGAATACCCTGGCCCATTACGATGGCTACGGTTCCTGCCCGCTGACGGTGGAGCGCGGCAAGATCGTGCTGGCCGAGTTCACCTATGGCGGCAAGCTGGCACCGAGCTTCCCGCGCTGGCTGCTCGATGGCCGCAAGCCGACCCACCTGGCCTGGCTGCTCAAGGCCCAAGTGCTGCCGCCGTTGTACTGGCAGGCCATGCTCAAGGGGCGAGAGTGGCTGGCGCGGCCACAGCCGATGGTTGGGGCCAAGCCGTGATAGAGCAGCAACTGCTGGGCGCCGTGCTGGGCGCGATCATTGGCGCGGTGCTGGCGCTGACCGGCGCCGGTGGCGGCATCCTCGCGGTGCCGCTGCTGGTGTTCGGGCTGGGCCTGAGCATGGTCGAGGCGGCACCGGTCGGCCTGCTGGCCGTAGGCATGGCGGCGATGGTTGGCGCCGTGCTCGGCTTGCGCGAAGGTCTGGTTCGTTACCGCGCCGCGTTGTTCATTGCGCTGATCGGCATCGCTGCCGCGCCATTTGGCCTGATGCTGGCGCGCCGGCTGCCCAACACGCCGTTGGCGCTGGTGTTCGCCGGGGTGCTGGTGTACGCCTGCCTGCGCATTTGGCGCAAGGCGGCCAGGGAGTTGCGCGGTGAGGTCAATGATGCCCATCGCTTCATCGAACCTTGCGTGCTCAACCCGTTGCAGGGCCGCTTGCGCTGGACCCTGCCCTGCGCCCGGGCGCTGGCGTTCACCGGGCTTATGTCCGGGCTGTTGTCGGGCTTGCTGGGGGTGGGCGGTGGTTTCGTGATCATTCCGGCGTTGAACCGCTACACCAACCTGCGCATGAAGAGCATCGTCTCCACGTCGCTGGCGGTGATCGCCCTGGTGTCCACTGGCAGCGTGGTCAGCGCCAGCCTGGCCGGGGTGATGCACTGGCAGGTCGGCGCGCCCTTCGCGCTCGGCGCGGTCATCGGCTTGCTGCTGGCTCGCCCGCTGGCCAGCCGCATCGCCGGCCCGCGCCTGCAGCAGTTGTTCGCCGTGGCGGGCTGGGCAGCTGCACTGCTGCTGGCTGGCAAGGCGCTATTCGGCTAGCAGCTCGTCCTGCTCGGCGGCGCACAGTGCCAGCAGGTAGTCCCATACCACCCGCAGGCGCACCGACTTGTGCAGCTCGCGGCGGGTACAGATCCAGTAGCTGCGCTGGATGGTCTCGCTGGGTAGCACCCGCACCAGCCTGGGGTCGTGGCGGGCCATGTAGTTGGGCAGCACGGCAATGCCCAGCCCGGCCTGGGCGGCATGCTGCTGGGCGATCACGCTGGTGCTGCGAAACACCACGTTGGGCGCCCGGCAGAAACTGTTGAGAAACAGCAGCTCCTGGCTGAACAGCAGGTCGTCGACGTAGCCGATCCAGCTGTGCCGGGCCAAGTCTTCGCGGGTGTTCAGCGGTGGGGCGCGGTCCAGGTAATCCTGGCTTGCATACAGCGCCAGGCGGTAGTCGGTGAGCTTGCGGGTGATCAACAGGTCGGCGCTGGGGCGTTCCAGGTGGATGCTGATTTCGGCTTCGCGGTTGAGAATGCTGACGAAGCGCGGCACCGCCACCAGCTCCACCTCTAGCCCCGGGTAACGCTGAAACAACGCCTTCATGCGCGGGGTGAAGAACATGATGCCGATGCCTTCGGTCACCCCCAGGCGGATCTTGCCCAGCGGAGTGATGGCCTGGGTGATTTCTTCCTGTGCCAGCAGGGCGACGTTCTCCATGGCTTCTGCGTGCTTGAGCAGGGCCTGGCCCGAAGGGGTCAGTTCGTAGCCCTGGGCATGCTGGACGAACAGCGCGGTGCCCAGGCTCTGCTCGATGCTTTCGATATGCCGGGCCACGGTGCTATGGGTGGTGTTGAGGCGCTTGGCGGCGGTGAGCAGGCGGCCGCTGCGCTGCAACTCGAGGAAAAACCGTAGATCGTTCCAGTCGAACATGCTGATCCTTGTGGCTGTTCGTTCGGGCCCTATTGCCGGCAAGCCGGCTCCTACAGGTGATCTCTGCAGGAGCCGGCTTGCCGGCGATAGGGCCGATACCACTGTGCTAAAACGCACAACGGCTGCGCGAAATCTCGTGTTTCCTCCGCGAAATTAATCAATAAGATGGATCGGGACAAGAATAATAATCAGGCGCGAGGTTGCACATGCCATCAGCCGATTCTGTCTACGACTACGTGGTCGTGGGTGCCGGGCCAGCCGGTTGCCTGCTGGCCAACCGTTTGTCCGCCGACCCCTCCTGCCGCGTGCTGCTGCTCGAAGCGGGCGGGCGTGACAACTATCCCTGGATTCACATCCCCGTCGGTTACCTCTACTGCATCGGCAACCCCCGTACCGACTGGTGCTTCAAGACCGAGCCACAAGCCGGCCTGAACGGCCGCGCCCTGGGCTACCCACGGGGCAAGGTGCTCGGTGGCTGCTCCTCGATCAACGGCATGATCTACATGCGCGGCCAGGCCGCCGACTACGACCGCTGGGCCGAGCAAGGCAACGAAGGTTGGGCGTGGAAGGACGTGCTGCCGCTGTTCAAGGCCAGCGAGAACCACTTTGCCGGCGCCAGCGACAGCCACGGTGGCGACGGCGAGTGGCGGGTCGAGCGCCAGCGCTACAGTTGGCCGATCCTCGATGCCTTCCGTGATGCCGCCGAGCAGAGCGGCATCGGCAAGGTCGATGACTTCAATACCGGCGACAACGCAGGCTGTGGATACTTTCAGGTCAACCAGCGCAGCGGTGTGCGCTGGAACTCGGCCAAGGCCTTCCTCAAACCCATCCTCCAGCGCCCCAACCTGACCATCCTCACCGGCGTGCAGGTAGACCAGGTATTGCTGAACAACACCCGCGCCCGGGCGGTAAAGGCCTTGTGGCAAGGTGCTTGGCACGAGTTTGGCGCGCGCCGCGAGATCATCCTCTGCGCCGGTTCCGTCGGCTCGCCCGGCATTCTGCAGCGTTCCGGCATCGGCCCGCGCAAGCTGCTCGAAGGCTTGGGCATTGCCGTGCGCCACGATATGCCCGGGGTCGGCGGCAACCTGCAGGACCACCTGCAACTGCGCCTGATCTACCAGATCCGGAACACCCGCACCCTCAACCAGATGGCCAACAGCCTGTGGGGCAAGCTGGGCATGGGCCTGCGCTATGCCTTCGACCGCAGCGGCCCGCTGGCCATGGCGCCAAGCCAGCTGGGCGCGTTCGTGCGTTCGGGCCCCGAGCAGGCCAACGCCAACCTGCAGTACCACGTGCAGCCGCTGTCACTGGAGCGCTTTGGTGAGCCGCTGCACCGCTTCCCGGCGTTCACCGCCTCGGTGTGCAACCTGCGCCCGGCCAGCCGCGGGCGTATCGACATCCGCTCGGCAGACATGAACGCGGCACCGCTGATCGACCCCAACTACCTCAGCGACCCTGCCGACCTGCGCGTGGCTGCCGACGCCATCCGCATCACCCGGCGCATCGTCCAGGCCCCGGCCCTGGCCGCGTTCGACCCGCGCGAATACCTGCCAGGCCCTGCCCTGCAGAGCGAAGCGGACCTGCACCAGGCTGCCGGGCAAATCGGCACCACCATCTTCCACCCGGTGGGCACCTGCCGCATGGGCAGTGGCGCACTGGACGTTGTGGATAACCAGCTGCGCGTGCACGGCATCCCCGGGCTGCGCGTGGCCGATGCTTCGATCATGCCGCAGATCGTCTCCGGCAATACCTGTTCACCGACATTGATGATCGCCGAAAAGGCGGCGCAGTTGATTCTCAAGGGGGCGCAAACCCAGACCAACCTCAGCGACACCAGCGCGATACCGACGCCCTGACCCAGGGTGCGTGCAACACCGGTGGCCCGCGGTCAGAGCCGCCGACAGTGGAACAACAAGAATAATCACTGTGGCCCACGGGCCGAGGACAGCAACGATGTCGGACTACATTCAAGAGCAAGGCGCGGCTGCCACCAGCGGCAGCCGCCGTGAGGAACGCAAGATCATTTTCGCGTCATCCCTCGGGACAGTGTTCGAGTGGTATGACTTTTTTCTCTATGGCGCCCTGGCTGCGGTCATCAGCAAGCAGTTCTTCGCCGGGGTCAACGACACCACCGCCTTCATCTTCGCCCTGATGGCCTTTGCCGCCGGTTTTCTGGTGCGCCCGTTCGGCGCCCTGGTGTTCGGCCGCCTGGGTGACATGATCGGGCGCAAGTACACCTTCCTGGTGACTATTGTGCTGATGGGCCTGTCGACCTTCGCGGTCGGCCTGCTGCCCACCTACGCCAGCATCGGCATCGCCGCGCCGATCATCCTGGTGGTGCTGCGCATGCTCCAGGGCCTGGCGCTTGGCGGCGAGTACGGCGGCGCTGCCACCTACGTGGCCGAGCATGCACCCCACGGCAAGCGGGGTTTTCATACCGGTTTCATCCAGTCCACCGCCACTCTTGGCCTGCTGCTGTCGCTGATCGTGGTGCTGGCCAGCCGCTACATCAGCGGCGACCAGTTCGAAACCTGGGGCTGGCGCCTGCCGTTCCTGCTGTCGATTTTCCTGCTGGCGATCTCCACCTGGATTCGCATGAGCATGCACGAGTCACCGGCCTTCGTGAAAATGAAGGCCCAGGGCAAGGTCAGCAAGTCGCCGATCCGTGAGTCGTTCACTTCGTGGCCGAACCTCAAGGTGGTGCTCACCGCGTTGTTCAGCATCAACGCAGGCCAGGCGGTGACCTTCTACACCGCGCAGTTCTACGTGCTGTTCTTCATGACCCAGATGCTCAAGATGGACCCGGCCCAGGCCAACACCCTGCTGATCATCAGCGTGGTGATAGGCGCACCGTTCTTCGTATTCTTTGGCTGGCTGTCGGACCGTGTGGGGCGTAAGCCGATCCTGATGCTTGGCCTGCTGCTGGCCACCGTGTGCTACTTCCCGATGTTCAAGGCCCTGAGCCACTACGCCAACCCGCAGATAGACGCCGCCAGCCGCCAGGCGCCGATCGTGGTCAATGCCAACCCGCAGGGCTGCACCTTCCAGTTCGACCCGGTGGGCAAGGCGCGCTTCGACAGCCCGTGCGACAAGGTCAAGACCTTCCTGGTCAAGCAGGGCCTGCCGTACAGCTCGGTGAGCGTGGCCGGCAGCGATGTCTCGGTGAGCATCGGCGACAAGACCATCAATGGCTTTGACGAAGCCGCCATGCGCAGCGCCATCGAGGCAGCCGGCTACCCGGCCAAGGCAGACCCGGCCAACGTCAACGAGTTCATGGTGGTGGTGCTGATCGTCGCGATGATCCTGATCGCCACCATGACCTACGGGCCACTGGCGGCGGTGATGGTCGAACTGTTCCCCACGCGCATCCGCTACACCTCGATGTCCCTGCCCTACCACATCGGCAACGGCTGGTTCGGCGGCTTCCTGCCGACGGTATCGTTCGCGCTGGTGGTGTACACCGGGGATATCTTCTACGGGTTGTGGTACCCGGTGCTGATTACCGGGGTGAGCCTGGTGGTGGGGATCTTCTGCCTGAAAGAAACCAAGGACGTGGATATCGACAAGGTCTAATGGCCTCATCCCTGTAGGGGCCGGCTTGCCGGCGATAGGGCCCGAAAAACTGGCACAAAAAAACCGGCGTAAAAGCCGGTTTTTTTATCGCGCGGAAAAACTTATGCACGATTTTCAGAAAAACGTCATACAGAGAAATAAACAGCTAATTCAATCACTTAGCTATGGTTTAAGACGTTTAATCCAAAAATTGTCAACAAGTTATCCACAGATGCTCAGGCGCTCTGCTGCTCGGGCTTTTGCGCCAACGGCGGCAGCGAACCCATGGCCCGCTGGGTGGCCTCGTTCCACGCCTGGGCGCGGTCGTTGAGCTCGGCAATGGCGCGCGGCCCGCTGCCTTCTGCATACATTGGTTCGCCGATCACGATCTCGATGGTGCCCGGGCGCTTGCCCCAACCCTCACGCGGCCAGAACTTGCCGGCGTTGTGGGCAATCGGCAGCACCGGCAGGCCGGCGTTCACCGCCAAGGCAGTACCGCCGCGGGAGAACTTGCCGATCTGGCCGTGGGGGACGCGGGTACCTTCGGGGAAGATCAGCACCCAGGTGCCCTGCTTGAGCAGTTCGTCGCCTTGGCTGGCGACCTGGCGCAGCGCTTCTTTAGGGTTTTTCCGGTCGATGGCGATCGGCCGCAGCATGGCCATGGCCCAGCCGAAGAACGGCATGTACAGCAGTTCGCGCTTGAGCACCTGGCTCAGCGGCGAGAAGTAAGCTGACAGGAAGAACGTCTCCCAGGTGCTCTGGTGGTTGGACAGGATCACGCAGGGCACTTGCGGCACGTTCTCGGCGCCGGTCACCTTGTAGTTGATGCCAAGGATGGTGCGCGCCAGGAACAGCGCACAGCGGCACCAGTACACGTTGATGAACCGGTAGCGCTTGGCGAATGGCAAGAACGGCGCGATGAAGAAGCTCAGCGAGCACCAGAGTACCGAGCTGGTACCCAGCAGCAGGTAAAAAAGAAAGATTCTGATCGCCTGCAGGATCGACATAGTGGCAAGTACCGTTGCGGGGCAAAGCCCGCCCAATGAAAAGTGCGCCGCCTGGGCGCACTCTTTTAAATAAGTTCTCTGGCGATAGCCGCCAGATCGTCGAAAATCAGTGTAGATTCCGGGACACCTTTTTCCAGGGTCCTCTGGCCCTTGCCGGTTTTAACCAACACGGGTTGTGCATCGACGGCCAGCGCCGCCTCCAGGTCACCTTTGCTGTCACCGACAAACCACACGCCGGCCAGGGGTACCTGGTAGTGCTCGGCGATTGTCCGCAGCATGCCGGGCTTGGGTTTGCGGCAATCGCAACCCTCGTCCGGGCCGTGCGGGCAATGTACGATCAAGCCGACTTCACCGCCCTGCTCGGCCACCAGTGCGCGCAAACGCGCGTGCATGGCCTCGAGGGTTTGCAGCGGGTAGTAGCCGCGGGCAATGCCGGACTGGTTGGTGGCCACGGCCACCGTCCAGCCGGCCTTGCTCAACTGCGCGATGGCCTCGATCGAGCCGGGAATGGGCAGCCATTCTTCCAGCGACTTGATGTAGGCGTCGGAGTCGAAGTTGATCACCCCGTCCCGGTCGAGAATCAGCAGTTTCAAGGCTTACCCCAGCAGCGAAATGTCGGCCACGCCCAGGAACAGGCCGCGCAGGCGGCTGAGCAGGGCATAACGGTTGGCACGCACCTTGGCGTCCTCGGCGTTGACCAGCACCGCCTCGAAGAAGGCGTCGACCGGGTCGCGCAGGGCCGCCAGGCGGGCCAGGGCTTCGTTGTACTGGCGCGCAGCGGCCATCGGTTGCACGGCCTGGTCGGCCTGCTGGATGGCCGAGTACAGCGAGAACTCGTTGGCGTTGTCGAAGTACTTGGGCTCAACCTGTTCGGAAATCGCGCCCTCGGCCTTGCTCAGCAGGTTCGACACGCGCTTGTTGGCCGCAGCCAGGGCCTCGGCTTCGGGCAGCTTGCGGAACGCCTGCACCGCCTGCACGCGCTGGTCGAAGTCCAGGGCGGAGCCCGGCTTCAGGGCACGCACCGACAGGTAGGTGGCAACGTCGATGCCTTCGTCTTCGTAGCGCGCACGCAGGCGGTCGAAGATGAATTCCAGCACCTGCTCGGCCAGGCCTGCGGCCTTGACCTTGGCACCGAACTGCTTGACCGCGAAATCGACGGCGGCGGTCAGGTCCAGGTCCAGCTGCTTCTCGATCAGGATGCGCAGCACGCCCAGGGCGGCGCGGCGCAGGGCGTACGGGTCCTTGCTGCCGGTGGGCAGCATGCCGATGCCGAAGATGCCGACCAGGGTGTCGAGCTTGTCGGCGATGGCCACCGCAGCACCGGTCAGGGTGTGCGGCAGCTCGGCGCCGGCACCGCGTGGCATGTACTGCTCGTTCAGGGCCAGGGCGACGTCTTCCGGCTCGCCGTCGTTGAGGGCGTAGTAGTAGCCGGCAATGCCCTGCATTTCAGGGAACTCACCGACCATTTCCGAGGCCAGGTCGCACTTGGACAGCAGGCCGGCACGGCCGGCGTTGGCAGCGCTGCCGCCGATGTACGGAGCAATGAAGGCGGCCAGTTTGCAGACGCGCTCGGCCTTGTCGAACACCGTACCCAGCTGGGCCTGGAATACCACGTTCTTCAGGCGCTCGTTGAAGGTCTCGAGCGGCTGCTTCTTGTCCTGCTTGAAGAAGAACTCGGCGTCGGTCAGGCGCGGGCGCACGACCTTTTCGTTACCCAGCACGATCTGCTTGGGGTCACGGCTCTCGACGTTGGCCACGGTGATGAAGCGCGGCAGCAGCTTGCCTTCGCTGTCCAGCAGGCAGAAGTACTTCTGGTTGTCCTGCATGGTGGTGATCAGGGCTTCTTGCGGCACCTCGAGGAAGCGCTCCTCGAACGAGCACACCAGCGGCACTGGCCACTCGACCAGCGCGGTCACTTCGTCCAGCAGCGCCGGCGGCACGATGGCGGTGCCTTCCTGCTGCATGGCGAGTTCTGCGGTGCGCTTGCTGATCAGCTCGCGGCGCTCGGCGAAGTCTGCCAGCACGTAGGCCTTGCGCAGGTCTTCGCAGTAGTTGGCAGGCGCGCTGATGGCGACGTTTTGCGGGTGGTGGAAGCGGTGGCCACGGGACTCACGGCCGGCTTTTTGCGAGAGGATGGTGCAATCCACCACCTGCTCGCCCAGCAGCATCACCAGCCATTGGGTTGGGCGCACGAACTCTTCACGGCTGGCGGCCCAGCGCATGCGCTTGGGGATCGGCAGGTCGTTCAGCGAGTCTTCGACGATGGTCGGCAGCAGGCTGGCGGTGGCCTTGCCCGGGATGTGCTGCGAGAAACGCAGCTTCGGGCCGCTCTGGTCGATATCCGACAGCTCTACGCCGCACTTCTTGGCAAAGCCCAGGGCAGCCTGCGTCGGTTGCCCTTCGGCGTTGAACGCGGCCTGCAGGGGCGGGCCGTCGATGTTGATGCTGCGGTCCGGCTGCTGCACGTCCAGCTGGCGGATCAGCACGGCCAGGCGACGCGGGGCGGCGTACACCTGCTTGCCGGTGTAGTTCAGGCCAGCGGCCTGCAGGCCTTTCTCGATGCCGGCCAGGAAGGCGTCGCCCAGGGTTGCCAGGGCTTTGGGTGGCAGCTCTTCGGTGCCCAGTTCAACCAGGAAATCTTGAGCACTCATTGTGCAGCCTCCAGCTTAGCCAACACTTCATCACGCAGTTCGGGGGTGGCCATCGGGAAGCCCAGGCGGGCACGGGCTTGCAGATAGCTTTGGGCGACGTCACGGGCGAGCGTGCGCACGCGCAGGATGTAACGCTGGCGCTCGGTCACCGAGATGGCGCGGCGGGCGTCCAGCAGGTTGAAGGTGTGCGAGGCCTTCAGGACCATTTCGTAGGTCGGCAGCGGCAGCTCCAGCTTGATCAGGCGGTTGGCTTCGCTTTCGTAGAAGTCGAACAGTTCGAACAGCTTCTCGACGTTGGCGTGCTCGAAGTTGTAGGTGGACTGCTCCACTTCGTTCTGGTGGAACACGTCACCGTAGGTGACCTTGCCGAACGGGCCGTCGGCCCACACCAGGTCGTACACCGAGTCGACGCCCTGGATGTACATGGCCAGGCGCTCCAGGCCGTAGGTGATTTCACCGGTGACCGGGTAGCACTCGATGCCGCCAACCTGCTGGAAGTAGGTGAACTGGGTCACCTCCATGCCGTTCAGCCAGATTTCCCAGCCCAGGCCCCAGGCGCCGAGGGTCGGCGATTCCCAGTTGTCTTCGACGAAGCGGATGTCATGAACCAGCGGGTCCAGGCCGATGGCTTTCAGCGAGCCGAGGTACAGCTCCTGGAAGTTGGCCGGGTTGGGCTTGAGTACCACCTGGAACTGGTAGTAGTGCTGCAGGCGGTTGGGGTTTTCGCCATAGCGACCGTCACCCGGGCGACGGCTGGGCTGCACGTAGGCGGCGTTCCAGGTTTCCGGGCCGACGGCGCGCAGGAAGGTCGCGGTATGGAAAGTGCCGGCGCCTACTTCCATATCGTAGGGCTGAAGCACCACACAACCCTGAGCTGCCCAGTAGTTCTGCAGGGCGAGGATCAGGTCTTGGAAGGTACGCACGGCTGGCGTAGGCTGGCTCACGAAATTCACCTGTATCTGGGGATGCGGATGTAAAGAGCGGGAGTATAACCCGATTCGCCTCGCCCTCTACGTATTGGAGCCTTATGCCACGCTGCTTTTGGTGTTCCGACGACCCGTTGTACCAGGCCTACCACGACCACGAGTGGGGAACGCCGCAGCGTGACCCGGCGTTGCTGTTCGAGATGCTTTTGCTCGAAGGGTTCCAGGCGGGCCTGTCGTGGATCACGGTTTTACGCAAGCGCGAGCGCTACCGTGAGGTGCTGCACGGCTTCGACCCGGTCAAGCTGGCGGCTTTGAGCGACGAGTACATCGAGGAACTGATGCAGGACCCCGGCATCATCCGCAACCGCCTCAAGCTCAAGGCCGTGCGGCGCAACGCCCAGGCCTGGCTGGCTGTGGATAACCCCGGGCAATGGTTGTGGTCGTTCGTCGGCGGGGCGCCAAAGATCAACCACTTCACTGGCCGCAGCGACGTGCCGGCGGTCACCGACGAGGCCAAGGCCATGAGCAAGGCGCTGCAGAAAGCCGGCTTCACCTTCGTCGGGCCGACCATCTGCTACGCCTTCATGCAGGCCACCGGCATGGTCATGGACCACACCACCGACTGCGATCGCTACGCCGCGCTGCTGCGCTGACGCGGTACAATGCGCGCCTTGCTGAAATAAGGAATTCGCCTGTGGAAAAGTTCAAGGGCGCCCTGATGGTCGGGGTGCTGCGCCTGTTCGCCAAGCTGCCCTGGGGCGCTGTGCAGCGTGTTGGCGCCGGTATCGGCTGGCTGATGTGGAAGGTGCCCAACAGCTCGCGCAACGTGGTGCGCATCAACCTGGCCAAGTGCTTCCCGGAAATGGACCCTGCCGAGCGCGAGCAGCTGGTCGGCCGTGCGCTGCGCGACATCGGCAAGTCGTTCGTCGAGAGCGCCTGCGCCTGGATCTGGCCGCCGCAGCGTTCGCTGGAGCTGGTCAAGGAAGTGCACGGGCTGGAGGTGCTGGAGCAGGCCCTGGCCTCGGGCAAGGGCGTGGTGGGCATCACCAGCCACCTGGGTAACTGGGAGGTGCTCAACCACTTCTATTGCAACCAGTGCAAACCGATCATCTTCTACCGCCCACCCAAGCTCAAGGCGGTGGATGACCTGCTGCGCGAGCAGCGGGTGCAGATGGGCAACCGCGTGGCGCCGTCTACCAAAGAAGGCATTCTCAGCGTGATCAAGGAAGTGCGCCGGGGTGGCCAGGTGGGCATTCCGGCCGACCCGGAGCCGGCCGAGTCGGCGGGTGTGTTCGTGCCGTTTCTGGGTACCCAGGCGCTGACCAGCAAGTTCGTGCCGAACATGCTGGCAGGCGGCAAGGCGGTGGGGGTGTTCCTGCATGCGCTGCGCCTGCCGGATGGTTCGGGCTTCAAGGTGTTCCTCGAAGCGGCGCCGGAAGAGATGTACAGCACCGACGTGAACGTATCGGCAGCGGCGATGAGCAAGGTGGTCGAGCGCTATGTACGCGAGTACCCGAGCCAGTACATGTGGAGCATGAAGCGCTTCAAGAAGCGCCCGGCTGGCGAGGCGCGCTGGTATTGAGATTGCTGGGGGCGCTGTGCGCCCCTTTCGCGACACAAGGCCGCTCCACAGAAGACCGCGATCCCCTGTAGGAGCGGCCTTGTGTCGCGAAAGGGCTGCAAAGCAGCCCCAGCGATCTCAGGTCTTGCTCAGTTTCTTGAGAAAAACAGTCATCTCTTTCTCGGCCTGCTTGTCACCATGGGCCTGGGCCGCAACGATGCCGTCTTCCCAGGCCTTGCGCGCCGCCGCCAGGTCACCGACCAGCTGATACGCCTTGCCCAGCAGCTTCCACGCCGCCGAGTACTTCGGGTCCTGTTCCACGCAGCGCGCCAGGTGCACAGACGCTTCAGCGCCATTGCCCTCGTCCAGCCAGGCCTTGCCCAGGCCAAAGCGCAGCAGCGGGTTATCCACACCCTTGGCCAGCATCTTTTCCAGCGATTCGCGCATCGTGCCTCTCCCTAGAAGAAACTCAAGCCGACGTGGAACAGCTTTTCCACATCGCGAATATGCTTTTTATCCACAACGAACAGGATCACATGGTCGCCCGACTCGATCAGCGTGTCGTCGTGGGCGATCAGCACCTCGTCCTCGCGGATGATCGCGCCGATGGTGGTGCCCGGCGGCAGGGCGATATCTTCGATGGCCTTGCCGACCACCTTGCTCGACTTCGAGTCACCGTGCGCCACCGCCTCGATGGCTTCGGCCGCGCCGCGGCGCAGCGAGTGCACGCTGACGATATCGCCACGGCGCACGTGGGCCAGCAGGGTGCCGATGGTGGCCAGCTGCGGGCTGATGGCGATGTCGATCTCGCCGCCCTGTACCAGGTCGACGTAGGCCGGGTTGTTGATGATGGTCATCACCTTGCGCGCGCCCAGGCGCTTGGCCAGCAGCGAGGACATGATGTTGGCCTCGTCGTCGTTGGTCAGGGCCAGGAAGATGTCGGCGTCGGCGATGTTCTCTTCGAGCATCAGGTCCTTGTCCGAGGCGCTGCCCTGCAGCACCACGGTACTCTCGAGGGTGTCGGAGAGCTGGCGGCAGCGGGCCGGGTTCATCTCGATGATCTTCACCTGGTAGCGGCTTTCGATGGCCTCGGCCAGGCGCTCGCCGATCTGCCCGCCACCGGCGATGACCACGCGCTTGTTGGTTTCGTCGATGCGCCGCAGCTCGCCCATTACCGCGCGGATGTCCTTCTTCGCGGCAATGAAGAACACCTCGTCGTCAGCCTCGATCACCGTGTCGCCACGCGGTGTGATCGGCCGGTCGCGGCGGAAGATCGCCGCCACGCGGGTGTCGACGTTGGGCATGTGGGCGCGGATCTGGCGCAGTTGCTGGCCCACCAGCGGGCCGCCGTAGTAGGCCTTGACCGCCACCAGCTGGGCCTTGCCCTCGGCGAAGTCGATCACCTGCAGCGAGCCTGGGTGCTCGATCAGGCGCTTGATGTAGTTGGTCACCACCTGCTCGGGGCTGATCAGTACATCGACCGGGATATGGTCGTTGTCGAACAGCTCCTCGCGGCTGAGGTAGGACGATTCGCGCACCCGGGCGATCTTGGTCGGGGTGTGGAACAGCGAATAGGCCACCTGGCAGGCGACCATGTTGGTTTCATCGCTGTTGGTCACTGCCACCAGCATGTCGGCATCGTCGGCGCCGGCCTGGCGCAGCACCGTCGGCAGCGAGCCGCGGCCTTGCACGGTGCGGATGTCCAGGCGGTCGCCGAGGTCGCGCAGGCGGTCGCCGTCAGTGTCGACCACGGTGATGTCGTTGGCTTCGCTGGCCAGGTGCTCGGCCAGCGTGCCGCCGACCTGCCCTGCACCCAGGATGATGATCTTCATCCGCTACTCCCTACCCTTTCTTGTTCTTACCCGCGCGAGGCGGCGATCTTGATCAGCTTGGCATAGTAGAAGCCGTCGTGGCCGCCTTCGCGGGCCAGCAACTGGCGGCCATGGGGCTGGCGCAGGCCGGCTTCGGTGGCCAGGTCCAGCTCGCGGGCACCGGGGGTGCGAGCGAGGAAGGCGGCGATCACTTCGGTGTTCTCGGTGGGCAGGCTGGAGCAGGTGGCGTACAGCAGCATGCCGCCCACCTCGAGCGTTGGCCACAGGGCATCGAGCAGCTCGCCTTGCAACGCGGCCAGGGCCGGGATGTCCTCGGCCTGGCGGGTCAGCTTGATGTCCGGGTGACGGCGGATCACCCCGGTGGCCGAGCACGGCGCGTCGAGCAGGATGCGCTGGAACGCCTTGCCGTCCCACCAGCTGGCGGTGTCGCGGGCGTCGCAGGCGATCAGCTCGGCGTCCAGCTTGAGGCGGTCGAGGTTCTCACGCACACGGGCCAGGCGCTTGGCTTCCAGGTCGATGGCGACCATGTGGGCAAGGCCTGGCTCTGCTTCAAGCAGGTGGCAGGTTTTGCCGCCGGGGGCGCAGCAGGCGTCCAGCACGCGCTGGCCGGGGGCCAGTTCCAGCAGGTCGGCCGACAGCTGCGCGGCTTCGTCCTGCACGCTCACCCAGCCTTCGGCGAAGCCCGGCAGGCCGCGCACGTCGCAGGCTTCGGCCAGGACGATGCCATCGCGGCTGAATTCACAGGCGTTGGCCTGGATGCCGGCCTCGGCCAGCAGTGCCAGGTAGGCGTCGCGGCTGTGGTGGCGGCGGTTAGCCCGCAGGATCATTGGCGGGTGGGCGTTGTTGGCGGCGCAGATGGCTTCCCATTGCTCCGGCCAGAAGGCCTTGAGCGACTTCTGCAGCCAGCGCGGGTGGGCGGTACGCAGCACCGGGTCACGCTCCATGCCGGCCAGCAGTGCTTCGCCTTCACGCTGGGCGCGGCGCAGCACGGCGTTGAGCAGGCCCTTGGCCCAGGGCTTCTTCAGTTTGTCGGCGCAGCCCACGGTTTCGCCGATGGCGGCATGGGCCGGAATGCGCGTGTAGAACAGCTGGTACAGGCCCACCAGCAGCAGCGCCTGCACGTCGGCGTCGGCGGCTTTGAAGGGCTTTTGCAGCAGTTGCGCGGCCAGCAGGTCCAGGCGCGGCTGCCAGCGGGCGGTGCCGAAGGCCAGGTCCTGGGTCAGGCCACGGTCGCGCTCCTCGACCTTGTCCAGTTGCGCCGGCAACGAACTGTTCAGCGAGGCCTTGCCGCTGAGTACGGCGGCAAGGGCGCGGGCGGCGGCCAGGCGTGGGTTCATTGGCCAAGTACCTTGCCGGAGGCGAATTTCTCGCGGCGGCTGTTGAACAGGTCGCTGAAGTTAAGCGCCTTGCCGCCGGGCAGTTGCAGGCGGCTGAGGCTCAGCGCGCCTTCACCGCAGGCGACCACCAGGCCATCCTTGCTGGCGGACAGAATTTCACCGGGCGCGCCCTGGCCTGTGGACAAGTTGGCGGCCAGCACCTTCACGGTTTCGCCGTCCAGGGTGCTGTGGCACACCGGCCACGGGTTGAAGGCACGCACCAGGCGCTCCAGCTCCACGGCCGGGCGGCTCCAGTCGATGCGCGCCTCGTCCTTGTTCAGCTTGTGGGCGTAAGTGGCCAGGGCATCGTCCTGCACTTCACCTTGCAGCGAACCGTCGGCCAGGCCGGCAATGGCCTGCACTACGGCTGGCGGGCCCATTTCGGCGAGGCGGTCGTGCAGGCTGCCGCCGGTGTCGTCGGCACTGATCGGGGTGACCACCTTGAGCAGCATGGGGCCGGTGTCCAGGCCCGCTTCCATGCGCATCACGGTCACGCCGCTTTCGGCATCACCGGCCTCGACGGCGCGCTGGATCGGCGCCGCACCGCGCCAGCGCGGCAGCAGGGAAGCGTGGCTGTTGATGCAGCCCAGGCGCGGGATATCCAGCACCACCTGCGGCAGAATCAGGCCGTAGGCGACCACTACCATCAGGTCCGGTTTGAGCGCAGCGAGCTCGGCCTGGGCGTCGGCGTTGCGCAGGGTCTGCGGCTGGTACACCGGGATGTCGTGGGCCAGCGCCAGCGCCTTGACCGCACTGGGCATGAGCTTCTGGCCACGGCCGGCGGGGCGGTCGGGCTGGGTGTAGACGGCCACGATCTCGTACGGGCTGTCGAGCAGGGCCTTGAGGTGTTCGGCGGCAAACTCTGGAGTGCCTGCAAAGACGATGCGCATGGAGTTCTCGCTGCAAAAAAGAAAAAGGCTTGCCGGAGCAAGCCTTTGGGAGGTGGCGATCAGGCTTGCTGGCGGTGCTGCTTTTCCAGCTTTTTCTTGATCCGGTCGCGTTTGAGCTGGGACAGGTAGTCGACGAACAGCTTGCCGTTCAGGTGGTCGAACTCGTGCTGCACGCACACCGCCAGCAGGCCTTCGCATTCCAGCTCGTAAGGCTTGCCGTCGCGGTCCTGGGCCTTGACCCGCACACGCAGCGGGCGGTCGACGTTCTCGTAGAAGCCGGGTACCGACAGGCAGCCTTCCTGGTACTGGCCCATGTCGTGGGTCAGCTCTTCGACGCTGGGGTTGATGAAAACCCGCGGTTCGCTGCGGTCTTCGCTCAGGTCCATCACCACCACCTGCTGGTGCACGTTCACCTGGGTGGCGGCAAGGCCGATGCCCGGGGCCTCGTACATGGTCTCGAACATGTCGTCGATCAGTTGACGCAGGGCGTCGTCAAAGACCGTTACCGGTTTGGCAATGGTGCGCAGGCGCGGGTCTGGGAATTCGAGGATGTTCAAGATGGCCATAGGGGTCAGGCAGTCACTGTGCGGTCGGTTGAAAACTGAGCACACATAATAAAGGGAAAAGGTTGGCAAGGCACCTGCGAAAGCTCGGCTAGGGTGTGAAAGGGCGCTTTATAGCGCAATTGATGGACAGCTTTTCAAAGCGTTATCAACACAGTTATCCACAGGTTGTGCCACGCCGATGGCCCCCTTCTGATCAAGGATGATCCCTATGAGTATTTTCCATTCGTCGCCTTGCTCGCCCGCCGAACTGGAAGCGCGATTGCGTTTGCATCGCCTTCCGGACACCGGCCTGCGACGCTTTCAAACCCTCATCGAAGCCTTCGGCAGCGCCTCTTCGGCGCTCAGCGCCCCGGCCAGTGCCTGGCGTTCGCTGGGTATACCGGCAGCCAGTATAGACGCCCGGCGCAGCCCGCAAGTGCGTGACGGTGCAGCGGCTGCAATGGCCTGGCTAGAGGGCCCGGGCCAGCATTTACTGATGTGGGACAGCCCTGGCTACCCGGCGCTGCTGGCAGAAATCGACGACCCGCCGCCGCTGCTGTTCGTCGCCGGCGACCCCGCCCTGCTCGACCAGCCGCAGCTGGCCATCGTGGGTAGCAGGCGTGCTTCACCCCCGGCACTGGATACTGCCGGCGGGTTCGCCCGCAGTCTTTCGCAGGCAGGTTTCACCATCACCAGCGGGCTGGCTTTAGGTGTTGATGGTGCCGCCCATCGGGCCGCGCTGAAGGCTGGCGGGCAAACTATCGGGGTGCTCGGCACGGGCCTGCAAAAACTTTATCCACAGCGCCACCGCGAGCTTGCCAGGCAGATGCTCGACAGTGGCAGCGCGCTGGTCTCGGAGTACCCGCTCGATGCTGGCCCCTTGCCCGGCAACTTCCCGCGGCGTAACCGCATCATCAGCGGCATGTCCCTGGGCGTGCTGGTGGTCGAGGCGAGCCTGGCCAGCGGTTCGTTGATCACCGCCCGCCTGGCCGCCGAGCAGGGGCGCGAGGTTTACGCGATCCCGGGCTCGATCCACCACCCCGGGGCCAAGGGCTGCCACCAGCTGATTCGTGACGGTGCGCTGCTGGTGGAAAGCGTCGGGCAGATTCTCGAAACCCTGCGCGGCTGGCAGAACCTGCCGCCTGCCGCTGTGGATAAACCCGCTCATCCGTTACTCGCCCTGCTGCATGCCGCGCCGCACACCAGCGAGGGCCTGGCCCACAGCAGCGGCCAGCCGTTGGCCCAGGTGCTGGCCAGCCTCACCGAACTGGAGCTCGAAGGCCGGGTCAGCAGTGAAGGCGGGCGTTGGTTTGCCCGGGCGGGCTAAGTACACTGCGCGCACGGTGTTTAGATGCGGAGAGACGCAAAATGGTGAGCAGTTTTCGTGTGCAACAAGCCGCACGTGAGATCCGGGCGGGCGCGGTTATCGCCTACCCGACGGAAGCGGTCTGGGGCCTGGGCTGCGACCCGTGGAACGAAGACGCGGTGTACCGCCTGCTGGCGCTCAAGTCGCGGCCTGTGGATAAAGGCCTGATTCTGATCGCCGACAACATTCGCCAGTTCGACTTCCTGTTCGAGGACTTCCCCCAAGACTGGATCGACCGCATGAGCGCCACCTGGCCGGGCCCCAACACCTGGTTGGTGCCGCACCAGGACCTGCTGCCCGAGTGGGTGACCGGCCAGCACGACACCGTGGCGCTGCGGGTCAGCGACCACCCGCAGGTGCGCGAACTGTGCGCGCTGGTGGGGCCGCTGATCTCCACCTCGTGCAACCCCGGCGGGCGCCCGGCGGCCAAGAGCCGGTTGCGGGTGGAGCAGTATTTCCATGGTGAGCTGGATATGGTGCTGGGTGGGGCATTGGGGGGGCGCAAGAACCCTAGCCTGATTCGCAACCTGGCCACGGGTGAGATCGTTCGGCCGGGTTGAACGTCAGCATTCGTGTCTAGCTTTTGGGGAGAGAATAAACCGTGAAAGAAACACTTCATTTGTTGAGTTCGAAGACCAACGCGCAACGACTGCGAGTCTCCATCGATCAGGTACGCGCTGGCAAGGTGACTAAACACGAGCTGAGCATCGAAGACGATGCTGATCGCACCAGTCAATCACGGGGAAAACCCGCTTCCACAGGGTCGCGATGAATCAAAAAGCGATGCGCGGCGCTGTAGGGGCAGGCTTGCTCCGCGACTAGGGCCTCAAGGCAACAGCACCGTAGACCCCACCGTCCGCCGCGCCGACAGCTCACTCTGCGCCTTGGCCGCCTCGCTCAGCGGGTAGCGCTGCTGGATATCCACCACCAGCTTGCCGCTGGCGATCATGGCGAACAGGTCATCAGCCATGGCCTGGGTGTTCTCGGCATTGTTGGCGTAGGTCGCAAGGGTTGGCCGGGTGACGTACAGCGAGCCTTTCTGCGCCAGGATGCCCAGGTTCACCCCGCTGACCGCACCCGAAGCATTGCCGAAGCTGACCATCAGGCCGCGTGGCTTCAGGCAGTCCAGCGAAGTCAGCCAGGTATCGGCGCCCACGCCGTCATACACCACCGGGCATTTCTGACCGTCGGTCAGTTCCAGTACGCGCCTGGCCACGTCTTCATGGCTGTAGTCGATGGTCGCCCAGGCCCCGAGCGCTTTGGCCCGTTCTGCTTTCTCGCTGGAGCTGACCGTGCCGATCAGTTTGGCACCCAGCGCTTTGGCCCATTGGCAGGCCAGTGAACCCACGCCACCGGCAGCCGCATGGAACAGGATGAAGTCGCCCGGTTGCACGGCATAGGTTTGCTTGAGCAGGTACTGGGTGGTTAGCCCCTTGAGCATCACGGCGGCGGCCTGTTCGAAGCTGATGCTGTCGGGCAGCTTGACCAGATTGGCCTCGGGCAGTGTGTGCACTTCGCTGTAGGCACCCAGCGGGCCGCCGGCATGGGCCACGCGGTCGCCGACCTTCAGCCGGGTGACGCCCTCGCCCACTGCTTCGACTACGCCTGCTGCCTCGGTGCCCAACCCGGAAGGCAGCGCAGGCGGTGCATACAGCCCGCTGCGAAAGTAGGTGTCGATGAAGTTCAGGCCGATTGCATGGTTGCGCACGCGCACCTGCTGCGGGCCGGGCGGGGCCGGGTCGAACTCTACAAGTTGCAGGACTTCCGGGCCGCCATGCTGGCTGAACTGGATACGCTTGGCCATCACACACTCCTGTCTTCAAAGGTCCAAAGGCCTTCTATCGGACGCCTTTGCTTGATCGCCGTCAACTGCGGCGCGGGGTTTGCCGGTGGTATGCTACGCGGCGAATTTTCCCCGCTCCTTCCAGGTGACCCGATGACCAGCCGCACCGAGGCCGTGAAAGCCTACCTGCTCGACCTGCAAGACCGCATCTGCACTGCCCTCGAGAACGAAGACGGCGGCGCCCGCTTCGTCGAGGATGCCTGGGTGCGCGAAGCGGGTGGCGGGGGCCGCACGCGGGTAATCGGTGAAGGCAAGGTGATCGAGAAAGGCGGCGTCAACTTCAGCCATGTGTTCGGCAGCGGCCTGCCGCCTTCGGCCAGCGCCCACCGCCCGGAGCTGGCGGGCCGTGGCTTCGAGGCCCTTGGCGTGTCGCTGGTGATTCACCCGCACAACCCGCATGTGCCCACCTCCCACGCCAACGTGCGGTTTTTCATCGCCGAAAAAGAAGGCGAAGAAGCGGTGTGGTGGTTTGGCGGCGGTTTCGACCTGACCCCCTACTACGGCGTCGAGGAAGACTGTGTGCACTGGCACCGGGTGGCCGAGCAGGCCTGCGCGCCGTTCGGCGCCGACGTGTACCCGCGCTACAAAGCCTGGTGTGACCGCTACTTCCACCTCAAGCACCGTGG
This sequence comes from Pseudomonas fakonensis, assembly GCF_019139895.1. Taxonomy (GTDB): domain Bacteria; phylum Pseudomonadota; class Gammaproteobacteria; order Pseudomonadales; family Pseudomonadaceae; genus Aquipseudomonas; species Aquipseudomonas fakonensis. Next base: position 30,120 of record NZ_CP077076.1, read on the forward strand.
CGAGCCGCGCGGCATCGGCGGTTTGTTCTTCGACGACCTGAACGAGTGGGACTTCGACACCTGCTTTGCCTTCATTCGCGCCATCGGCGATGCCTATGTCGACGCCTACCTGCCGATCGTGCAGCGCCGCAAGAACACCCCGTACACCGCCCAGCAGCGTGAATTCCAGGAATACCGCCGTGGCCGTTACGTGGAGTTCAACCTGGTCTATGACCGTGGCACCCTGTTCGGCCTGCAATCGGGCGGGCGCACCGAGTCGATCCTCATGTCGCTGCCGCCGCAGGTGCGTTGGGGCTATGACTGGAAGGCTGCGCCCGGCAGCGAGGAAGCGCGCCTGACCGAGTACTTCCTGCAGGACCGCGACTGGCTCGGCCAGTAAGCCTGTGGATAAACAAGGAGCTGCCATGGACCAGTACGTCGTTTTCGGTAACCCCATCGGCCACAGCAAGTCGCCGCTGATTCACCGCCTGTTCGCCGACCAGACCGGCCAGAGCCTGGAGTACGCCACCCTGCTGGCGCCGCTGGACGATTTCAGCGACTGCGCCCGGGGTTTTTTCAAGCAAGGTTGCGGCGCCAACGTCACCGTGCCGTTCAAGGAAGAGGCCTACCGCCTGTGCGACAGCCTCACCCCAAGGGCGCAACGGGCGGGCGCAGTGAACACCCTGAGCAAGCTGGCCGACGGCACGCTGCAGGGCGACAACACCGACGGCGCCGGGCTGGTACGTGACCTCACGGTGAACGCCGGGGTAACCCTTGCCGGCAAGCGCATCCTCGTGCTTGGCGCCGGTGGCGCGGTGCGCGGGGTGCTGGAGCCGATCCTGGCGCACCGGCCGCAATCGCTGGTGATTGCCAACCGCACGGTGGAAAAGGCCGAGCAGCTGGCGCGCGAGTTCGACGAACTGGGGCCGGTGGTAGCCAGCGGTTTTGCCTGGCTGCAGGAGCCGGTGGACGTGATCATCAACGCCACCTCGGCGAGCCTGTCGGGCGAGCTGCCGCCGATTGCCGACAGCCTGGTCGAGGCCGGGCGCACGGTGTGCTACGACATGATGTATGGCAAGGAGCCGACGCCGTTTTGCCAGTGGGCAAGCAAGCTGGGCGCGGCCAAGGTGCTGGATGGGCTGGGGATGCTTGCCGAGCAGGCGGCGGAAGCCTTCTTCATTTGGCGTGGGGTACGGCCTGAGACCGGGCCGGTACTGGATGAGCTGCGCCGGCAACTTGCTAGGGGCTGATATCGCCGGGGCCGCTTTGCGGCCCTTTCGCGACACAAGGCCGCTCCTACAGGGGGCAGGTATTACGCGGTCTGTGTAGGAGCGGCCTTGCGTCGCGATGGGCTGCGTAGCAGCCCCCAAAATCTCAACCCTCCATCACTCCTCAAACCGGATCGGGCACGCCTCCACCCCCTCCAGCTTCTGCAGCTCCTCCACCACCTGGGGCCTGGCCCGCTGCAACGTCAGGCTGCCACCCGCTCGCAACAACCGCCGCGCCTCACGGTGCAACATATCCACACCCGAATAATCGATGAAGTTCACCTGCCGCGCGTCGATCACCACATGCGGCCCCTGGCAGCGCTGCAAACGCACCTGCAGGTAGTGCGCCGCACCGAAGAAGATCGAACCGCCCACTCGCAGCACGTCCGCCTGCCCTTCCCGGCTTTGCTGCACCCGCGGGCGCGAGGTGCGCTTTAGGTAGAAGAACAGCGATGCCAGCACCCCGGCGTAAATCGCCGTTTGCAACTCCAGCAGCAGCGTGGCGGCGGCGGTCAGCGCCATCACCAGGAACTCCGAACGGCTGACCCGAAACAGCGCGCGGATGCCGCGGTGGTCCACCAACCCCCAGCAGATCAGCAGGATGCTGCCGGCCATGGCCGGGATCGGCAGGTGGGCGATCAGCCCGGCACCGGTCACGGCGAACAACGCCACCCACAGCGCCGAGAACACACCGGCCATGGGCGAGCGGGCACCGGCCTCGAAGCTCAGTCCGGAACGGGTGAAGGAGCCGGCAGACAGGTAACCGGAGAAAAACGCCCCGCCGATGTTCGACAGGCCCTGGGCACGAATCTCCTGGTCCGGGTCGATCAGTTGCTCTGAACGTGCCGACAGCGAGCGGGCAATCGACAGGCTGGTCACCAGCCCCAGCATGCCCACCGCCACGGCGCTGGGCAGCAGGCGCAGCATCAGCTCCACATCCAGCAACGGCAGCGGGCTGAAGGGCGGCAGTTGCCCGCTGAACGCAGCCACCCGGGGCACATGGCCGAAGTAGCCCGGCAACAGCCAGGCTACCAGGCTGACCAGCAGCAGGCTTATCAACAGGCTTGGCCAGCGGGGGCGCACAAGCTTGAGGGCCACGCCGAGTAACACGGTAGCCAGGCCCAGGGCCAGCGACGGCAGGTCCAGTTCACCCGCATGCCCGGCCAGGTCTTGCACGGTCTTCAATGCCGTCGCCTGGCTCGGCAAGTCCAGCCCCATGAGGTTGGGCAACTGGCCCAAGGCGATGACGATGGCGGCGCCGAGGGTGAAGCCCAGCACCACCGAATGGGAGACGAAGTTCACCAGCGCGCCAAAGCGCAGCAGCCCGAGCAGCAGTTGGAAGATGCCGCCGAGGAAGGTCAGCAGCAGCACCAAGGTTACGTAGTCGGCGCTGCCGGCCCCCGCCAGCGGGCTGATGCTGGCGTAGAGCACGATGGAGATGGCCGCCGTGGGCCCGCAGATCAGGTGCCAGGACGAGCCCCACAGGCAGGCGATGAGCACCGGCACGATGGCGGCGTACAGGCCGTACTCGGCCGGCAGGCCGGCGATCAGGGCGTAGGCGATGGATTGCGGCAAGGCCAGGATGGCGCCGCTCAGGCCCACCAGCAGGTCCTGGCGCAGGCTGCGGCCCGATTGCCGGGGCAGCCAGGTGAGGAGGGGCAGCAGGTGGTGAAGAGGGGGCATGCATCGTTCCTGTTCATTATCGCAGGCGAGGGCTTCGCCCTCGTTTCGCGGCACGAGGCCGCTCCTACAGGGTAACGCGCACTCCTGTAGGAGCGGCCTTGTGCCGCGAAAGGGCCGCCAAGCGGCCCCGGCAGCCTATCAGACGGAACTCAGAGCTTGGATTTGACCGCATCAGCAGCATCGCTACCTGCCTTGGTCGTCACCCCCGCCAACCACCCCTCCAGCAGTTCAGGGTGGGTCTTGACCCACGCCTTGGCTGCATCATCGAAGCTCACCTTCTTATCCACAACCTCGGCCATGATGCTGTTCTCCATCTCCAGCGAGAACTTCAGATTGCTGAAAAGCTTCGCCGCATTCGGGCAGGCCTGTGCATAACCCTTGCGGGTCAGGGTGTACACCTCGCCCTTGCTGCCGAACCATTTCTCGCCGCCGGTGAGGTAATGCATCTTCAGCTTCACGTTCATCGGGTGCGGGGTCCAGCCGAGGAAGGTGATGAACTGCTGTTTCTTCACCGCCCGGTCTACTTGGGCAAGCATCGCCTGCTCGCTGGACTCCACCAGCTTCCACTGGCCAAGTTCGAATTCGTTCTTGTCGATGATCGCTTTCAGCGACAGGTTGGCCGGTGCGCCGGAGCCGATGCCGTAGAGCTTTTTGTCGAACTGCTCGGCATGCTTTTGCAGATCGGCGAAGTCCTTCACCCCGGCGTTCCACACATAGTCGGGTACCGCCAGGGTGAATTCGGTGCCCTCGAGGTTGCGTGCCAACTGCTGTACATCACCGTTGGCGACGAACTTGTCATGGAAGCCCTGCTGCGCCGGCATCCAGTTGCCGAGGAAGGCATCCACCCGGCCGTCCTTCAGGCCGCCGAAGATGATCGGCACGGCCAGGTTGTCGATCTTCACCTGGTAACCCAGGCTTTCCAGTAGCAACCGGGCCACGGCGTTGGTGCTGGCGATATCGCTCCAGCCGGGGTCGGCCAACTTTACGGTGCTGCATTGCGCGTCGCTGTCGGCGGCGTGGGCCGTGCCCAGGCTCAGGGCCAGGGCGAACACGGCGGTGGAGAACTTCTGCATGGCGGCCTCTCTTCTCAATCCATGGGTGCGGGCTGTGGATAACGTGCCTTGCGCTCGAGGTCATCGAGATCGATATGGTTGCGCATGTACTGTTGGCTGGCGTCCACCAGCGGTTGGTGGTCCCAGCTTTTCAGCTTGCCGATGGCCAGTGCCTCGGCCACCAGGCGGCGCCGGCGCTGGCTGGCCAGCACCTGCTGGCGCAGCGCAGGGATGTCCCAGCGTTGCCTGGCCTCATCGACAAATGCCTGCAGCAGCGCCTGGTGGTCCGGGCTGCCGGTGAGGTTCTCCCGCTCGTGCGGGTCGCGGCTCAGGTCGAAGAGTAGCCATGGGTCGTCCTCGCTGTACACGAACTTGTACGGGCCACGGCGAATCATCATCAGCGGGCCGACCGTGCCTTCGGCCATGTACTCGCCGATCACCTCGTCATGCCCGCCCTGCCCTTGCAGGTGGCCGAGCAGTGAGCGGCCGTCCAGGTGCAGCTGGTTATCCACAGCCCCGCCGGCCAGCTCGACCAGGGTGGGCAGCAGGTCGCAGGTGGACACGCAGGCTTCAACCCGCGCGGCCTTGAAGCGTTTGGGCGCATGCACCAGCAGCGGCACCCGGGCCGACATCTCGAACCAGTGCATCTTGTACCAGAGCCCGCGCTCGCCAAGCATGTCGCCGTGGTCGCCGGAGAACACGATCAGCGTGTCGTCGGCCAGGCCGCATTCCTCCAGTGTTTGCAGCAGCTGGCCGATGTTGTCGTCGATGTAGCTGCAGGCGCCGAAGTAGGCGCGGCGGGCGTCGCGAATCTTGTCCACAGGCAGCGGCTTGTCCCACAGGTCGTAGACCTTGAGCAGGCGTTGCGAGTGCGGGTCGAGCTCGTGTTGGGCGTACTCGGCGCGGGGCATGGGGATATCCACAGCCTCGTAGCGGTCCCAGTAGCGCTTGGGGATGGTGTAAGGGTCGTGGGGGTGGGTCATCGACACGGTCAGGCAGAACGGCCGGCCATCGCCTTCGCGCACATGGTCATAGAGGTACTGGCGGGCCTTGAACACCACTTCTTCGTCGAAATCCAGCTGGTTGGTGCGCACGCAGGGCCCGGCCTGCAGCACCGAGGACATGTTGTGGTACCAGCTTGGGCGCACATCCGGTTCATCCCAGTTCACCGCCCAGCCGTAGTCGGCCGGGTAGATGTCGCTGGTCAGGCGTTCTTCGTAGCCGTGCAGCTGGTCCGGGCCGCAGAAGTGCATCTTGCCCGACAGCGCCGTGCGGTAGCCGAGGCGGCGCAGGTAGTGGGCGTAGGTGGGCACGTCGGCGGGGAAGTCCGCCGCGTTGTCATAGGCACCGATGCGGCTGGGCAACTGGCCGCTGACCAGGGTGAAACGCGACGGCGCACACAGCGGGCTGTTGCAGTAGGCCGCGTCGAACACCACGGCCTGCTCGGCCAGGCGGCTCAGGTGGGGCATGAGGATCGGCGAGGGGCCGTAGATCGGCAGCAGGGGCGCGGCCATCTGGTCGGCCATGATGAACAGGATATTCGGACGAGGCATGCTGGCTTCCATCTTGTAGGGTTATGCGAACCGCTTGCCTACCAAGATGCGACTGTGGATAACATGGGTAAAGCCCATGTCGGGCAATGACTGGGATTAGCCGAACTTATGTTTGAACACCTTGCCGCGCTGTCGCTGGATACCCTGCGGGTATTTGAGGCCGCCGCTCGCCTGCGCAGCTTTACCGCCGCTGCCGTGGAGCTGGGCACCACCCAGCCGGCGGTGAGCCAGCAGGTCAAGCGCCTGGAGGCGCAGCTGGGCACGCGGTTGTTCGACCGTATCTATCGCGGTATCGAGTTGACCGAGGCTGGCCTGCTGTTGTTCGAGCAGGTGCACCAGGCGCTGCAGGCCATGGAAGACGGTATCGCCCAAGCCAGCGGGCGTGGCCAGCGCGAGGTGCTGCAGGTGGCCACCGACTTTGCCTTTGCCGCGTTCTGGCTGATGCCGCGCTTGCAGCGTTTTCACGAGGCTTATCCACAGGTGGACGTGAGCCTGGTGACCGGTGAGCGCAGCCAGGCCATGTTGCGCCCGGACATCGATGTGGCGGTGCTGTTTGGTGACGGGCGTTTTCACCAAGGTGAGAGCCGCTGGCTGTTCGACGAGGAAGTGTTCCCGGTGTGCAGCCCACGGCTGACCCATGGCAAAGCCTTGTCAGCCGTGGCTTTGCAACGTTTGCCGTTGCTTCATTTGCGCGGTGAGCAGGCCAGCCGCTGGTTCGACTGGGCGGGGGTATTTCGTGGCTTCGGCGTGAACAGCCCGCCGCCGGCCGGGCAGCTGCGTTTCGACAACTACACCCTGTTGATTCAGGCAGCGATCGCCGGGCAAGGGGTGGCGATTGGCTGGGGGCACCTGGTGGACGGGCTGGTGGAGCAAGGCTTGTTGTGCCGGCCGCTGGAGGGGAGTTTGCGCTCCAAGCGCGGGTATTACGCGGTGCTGCCGCCGCGCAAGCGGCGTAGGGCGCTGATCGAGCGGTTCGTCGATTGGCTGGAGCAGGAGCGTAGCCTGTGAGATCCCTGGGGCCGCTTTGCGGCCCATCGCGACACAAGGCCGCTCCTACACAGACCGCGTAATCCCTGTTGACGCGGTCCCCTGAGCGGCCTTGTGTCGCGATGGGCTGCAAAGCAGCCCCCGGCGGTCTAGACAACGAAGTTCACATGCTCGCCCTTGTGCAACCCCAGCTCCAGCATATCGACCATCCCCGCCGCCACCCGTGCCAGGTGCCGCAGTGGCTCGGCCAGCCCTGGCTCCTGTGTGCCTTCGATACTGCGAAAGTGCTCGATGCTCACCCCCGCCACCTCGCCCGGCGCATTGATCACCGTCCACTGCAACCCGCTGCGCTGCAGCCCATCGACGATGTGCTCCATGCACTCGCGCTGTTCACAGGCTGCGCCTTCAAGCCGCGCAAAATCCCCCACCAGCAACAGCCGGCGTATAGTCGTGCGCGCAAGCCCGGCCAGCAGCGCCTCGCTCATGCGCCGCTGCGCGGGCGGATCGCCCGGTGGCAGCACGGCGATCACCGCCGAACCACCGGCCACGCTCTGTTCGGCCTGGTCGGCGCTGCCCAGCCCGCCTATCTTCAAATGCAGGCCCGGGCGCGGGGCGTGGCGGTTGAGGTCGTCGACTATGGCCGTCACCTCGTGCCGGCGCGCCAGCAACTCGACGGTCAGGGCATTGCCCAGGCAGCTTTCGGCACCGAGCAGGACCAGTTTCAACACTGGGGTTTCGGCATTTTTCACCGCATCACTCCCTTTGCAGGTGGGTGATGGTTGGACCGCAATCAGGAGTTATCGTGCAGAGGATCAAGGGCTACCACGCCCACGTGTACTACGACGCAAGCACCCTGGAACAGGCCAGGGCGTTGTGCGAGGAAGCCACCCGGCTGTTTGGCGTGAGCATGGGGCGCATGCACCAGAAGCCTGTGGGGCCGCACCCGGACTGGAGCTGCCAGCTGGCCTTCGGGCCTGAACTGGTGGGGGTGGTGCTGCCGTGGCTGGCGCTGTATCGCAAGGGGTTGGTGGTGTTTTTGCACCCGCTGACCGGGGATGAGCTGGCCGATCACCGCGACCATGCGATCTGGATGGGGGCGGTGCGGCCGCTGGATCTGTCGATGTTCGGCGAGTGAAACCGTGGGAGCGGGCTTGCCCCGCGATGGCGTCATTGAAACCATCGCGGGGCAAGCCCGCTCCCACAGGTTAGCCGCGGGCGCCGCGTACGCCTTCGGCCAGGGCCGAGCACAGGCTCAGTACGTCGTTCACGGCCTGGTCGGCATCTTTGGCCTGGGCGATCTTGTCGACCAGCGCCGAACCTACCACCACGCCATCGGCCAGGCGGGCGATGGCCGCAGCTTGCTCCGGGGTGCGGATGCCGAAGCCGACACTGACCGGCAGGTCGGTGTGGCGGCGCAGGCGGGCGATGGCCTCGGTGACGTGTTCGGTGGTGGCCGAGCCGGCACCGGTCACACCAGCCACCGACACGTAGTAGACGAACCCGGAGCTGCGCTCCAGTACGCGCGGCAGGCGGGCGTCGTCGGTGGTCGGGGTGGTCAGGCGGATGAAGTCGATGCCAGCAGCCTGGGCCGGGGTGGCCAGCTCGGCGTCGTGCTCTGGCGGCAGGTCGACGATGATCAGGCCATCGACGCCGGCTTGCTGCGCTTGGGCGACGAACTTTTCTACGCCGAAACGGTGAATCGGGTTGTAGTAGCCCATCAGCACGATCGGCGTGGTTTGGTTGTCCACGCGGAACTCACGCACCATCTGCAGGGTTTTGGCCAGGGTCTGGCCGGCTTCCAGGGCGCGCAGGGTAGCCAGCTGGATGGCCACGCCGTCGGCCATCGGGTCGGTGAACGGCATGCCCAGTTCGATCACGTCGGCACCGGCGGCGGGCAGGCCCTTGAGCACGCGCAGGGAGGCGTCGTAGCCAGGGTCGCCGGCGGTGACGAAGGTGACCAGGGCAGCGCGGCCTTCGGCTTTCAGTTCGGCGAAGCGTTGTTCGAGACGGCTCATGCCTGTTTCTCCTGGGCGGCCATGTGGTTCATCACGGTTTGCATGTCCTTGTCGCCACGACCGGACAGGCAGATCACCATCAGGTGGTCCTTGGGCAGGGTCGGGGCGCGCTTGATCGCCTCGGCCAGGGCGTGGGAGCTTTCCAGCGCCGGGATGATGCCCTCGAGGCGGCAGGTGGCGTGGAAGGCGTCCAGCGCCTCGTCGTCGGTGATGCTGACGTATTCGACGCGCTTCACTTCGTGCAGGTAGGCGTGCTCCGGGCCGATGCCGGGGTAGTCCAGGCCTGCGGAAATCGAGTGGGCGTCGGTGATCTGGCCGTCGTCGTCCTGCAGCAGGTAGGTGCGGTTGCCGTGCAGTACGCCCGGTACGCCGCCGTTCAGGCTGGCGGCGTGCTTGTCGGTGTGCACGCCGTGGCCGCCGGCTTCGACGCCGATGATCTGCACGCTCGGCTCTTCGAGGAATTCATGGAACAGGCCCATGGCGTTGGAGCCGCCGCCGACGCAGGCGATCAGGCTGTCGGGCAGGCGCCCTTCCTTCTCCTGCAGCTGGGCGCGGGTTTCCTTGCCGATGATCGACTGGAAGTCGCGGACCATGGCCGGGTACGGGTGTGGGCCGGCCACGGTACCGATCAGGTAGAAGGTGTCGTCGACGTTGGTGACCCAGTCGCGCAGGGCCTCGTTCATGGCGTCTTTCAGGGTGCCGGTGCCGGCAGTCACCGGGACGATCTCGGCGCCCAAGAGCTTCATGCGGAACACGTTGGCCTGCTGACGCTCGATGTCGGTGGCGCCCATGTAGATCACGCAGGGCAGGCCGAAGCGCGCAGCGACGGTGGCGGTGGCCACGCCGTGCATGCCGGCGCCGGTTTCGGCGATCAGGCGCTTCTTGCCCATGCGCTTGGCCAGCAGCACCTGGCCGATGCAGTTGTTCACCTTGTGCGCGCCGGTGTGGTTGAGCTCTTCACGCTTGAAGAAGATCTTCGCGCCGCCGCAGTGTTCGGTCAGGCGCTCGGCGAAGTACAGCGGGTTGGGGCGGCCGATGTAGTCGCGCTGAAAGTACGCCAGTTGCTCGAGGAACTCAGGGTCGGCCTTGGCGGCTTCGTATTCGCGGGCAAGGTCGAGCACCAGCGGCATCAGGGTTTCGGCCACGTAGCGGCCGCCGAACGAGCCGAACAGGCCGTTGGCGTCGGGGCCGGGGCGGTATTGGGACTGGGTCATGGGGCGCTCCATAGGCAATTGAAGGTTTGCAACCGTGCCCGCGTGGGAGCGGGCTTGCCCCGCGATGGGGCTGAAGTTGATCGATGAGGTCTACTCTAACCAGCGCAGGCCTGCCTGAAAACCGATAAGATTGCGCAAACCCGTCAGAAAAACTCACAACTCAAATGACCCAGGATCTCCCCCCGCTCAACGCCCTGCGCGCCTTCGAGGCCACCGCCCGGTTTAACAGCGTCAGCCAGGCGGCCGAAGCGCTGCACGTAACCCATGGCGCCGTCAGCCGGCAGATCAAGGTGCTGGAGGAACACCTGGGGGTGGCGCTGTTCGCCAAGGACGGGCGTGGCGTCAAACTCACAGATGCCGGTGTGCGCCTGCGCGATGCCAGTTTCGAGGCCTTCGACCGCTTGCGCAGCGTCTGCGCCGAGCTTTCCCGCGATGCCGACGAGGCGCCGTTCGTGCTCGGCTGCTCCGGCAGCCTGCTGGCGCGCTGGTTCATACCCAGGCTCGGGCGCCTGAAGGCCGACCTGCCAGAGTTGCGCCTGCACCTGTCTGCCGGTGAAGGCGACCTTGACCCGCGTCGCCCGGGGCTGGATGCGCTGCTGGTGTACGCCGAGCCACCGTGGCCGGCAGACATGCAGGTGCATGTGCTCGCCGAAGAACACATCGGCCCGGTAATGAGCCCGCTGTTCGAAGGGTTCGATCGTTTGAAAGCCGCGCCCGCCGTGGCTTTGCTACGAGAGGCGGTACTGCATACCACTTCGCGGCCACAGGCCTGGCCGACCTGGGCGCAGCAGCATGGGCTGGCGCCGCAGGCACTGCAGTACGGGCAGGCGTTCGAGCACTTGTACTACCTGCTGGAAGCGGCGGTGGCAGGCTTGGGGGTCGCCATCGCGCCACAGCCTTTGGTGGCGGATGACCTGAAGGCCGGGCGGCTGGCCGCGCCGTGGGGCTTTTCCCCCACCCGCGCGGCGTTGGCCTTGTGGGTGCCCCGGCGCGCCGCAGACGGGCGCGCCGAGCAGTTGGCGCAGTGGCTGCGCCAGGCGCTGCAACAGCAGGCGGCTTAGTTGCGTCGGCACATCAGGTAGGCGGCCAACAGGCCCAGTGCGCCAACGGCAACGCCAGCGGTGGTCCACGGGTGTTCCTGGGCGTAGTCGCGGGTGGCGATGCTGGTTTCGCGGGTGCGGGTCTTCACTTCCTCGTAGGCATCGCTGAGCAGGCTGCGCGAGTGCTTGAGGGCGTTTTCGGCATTGCCGCGCAGCGCCTTCATGGTCTTGTGGGTTTCTTCCGAGGCATCGTGTTTGAGGTGTTCGAGGGTCTTGAGCAGGCTCTCGATCTCGGCTTCCATGCTTTCAAGCGACGCTTTGCGCAGCGAGTTGTGGGCCATGGTGACTCTCCTTCGCAGTGGGTTGGCTGTAAAAGGTGCGACTGCGCGGTGCGGCGAAAGTGCGATCGAACTTTCGCCCCAGGTGCTGGCTCGCAGGTAAACCAGGCCTGCGCTGCTAGGCTCAACGGACACTTCACGGTAAGGAGAGCACCCATGACTGACCATCACACCTACAAGAAGATCGAGCTGGTAGGGTCCTCGCCCACCAGCATCGAAGAGGCGATCAACAATGCCCTGGCCGAGGCCGGCAAGAGCATCAAGCACCTGGAATGGTTCGAAGTGGTCGATACCCGTGGGCATATTCGCGATAACAAGGCCGCGCATTTTCAGGTAACGCTGAAGGTGGGCTTCCGCATCGCCAACAGCTGAGACCCGCCCGGGCTGGCTTTGCCCGTTGTGATGGGGTAGATAGATGCACGGGGCGCTATGGTTGCGCCCTTTTCGACTTTGATCTGTACAAGGAATGCGCTAGATGAAGAAGTTGATCGTTGCGACGGGGCTGATGCTGCTGGCCGGTGGGGCGATGGCAGCAGGCAAGCCCTGTGAAGAGCTCAAGGCGGAAATCGCCGCCAAGCTGGATGCCAAGGGCGTGCAGGGTTACACCCTGGAGATCGTCGACAAGGGCTCGCCGGCGGGCAAGGTGATCGGCAGCTGTGAGGCCGGGACCAAGGAAATCGTCTACCGCCGTGGCTGAGTGAAGCTGTACCCCTTGTAGGCGCCGGCTTGCCGGCGATTGCAGGCGACCCGGTGCATGGTGGCACCGGCTGCGCCGGTGATCGCTGGCAAGCCAGCTCCTACAGGGGGATGTCCATCAGGCCTTGAGGGCCTGCGCCATCAGCTCATAGGACCGCACCCGGTCCGCATGCTCGTACAGGTCGCTGGTGAAGATCAGTTCATCGGCGCCGGTCTGCTCCAGCAGCACCTCCACCTTGGCCCGCACCTTCGCCGGGCTGCCAATCATCGCAAGACCCAGAAAATCGCCCACTGCCTGACGCTCATGGGGCAGCCACAGGCCGTTCATGCTTTCTACCGGCGGGCGCTGCATCAGGCTCTGGCCGCGCATCAGCGCGAGAATGCGCTGGTACACCGAGGTGGCCAGGTACTCGGCCTTTTCGTCGGTGTCGGCCACAACCATTGGCACGCCGAGCATCACGTAGGGCTTGGCCAGGGTGGTGGACGGCTTGAAGTGATCACGGTAGATGCGAATGGCCTCGTGCATGTAGCGCGGCGCAAAGTGCGAGGCAAAGGCGTAGGGCATGCCGCGCATGCCGGCCAGCTGGGCACTGAACAGGCTGGAGCCGAGCAGCCACATGGGCACCTCGGTGTCGTGGCCGGGCACCGCGATCACTTTTTGATCATCGGTGCGCGGGCCCAGGTAGCGCGACAGCTCCTCGACGTCGTCGGGAAAGTCGTCGGCGCTGCCGGAGCGCTCGCGGCGCAGGGCGTGGGCGGTCATCTGGTCGGAGCCCGGGGCGCGGCCCAGGCCCAGGTCGATGCGGCCCGGGTACAGGCTGGCCAGGGTGCCGAACTGCTCGGCAACCACCAGCGGCGCATGGTTGGGCAACATCACCCCGCCGGAGCCGACGCGGATGCTCGAGGTGCCGCCGGCCAGGTAGCCGATCAGCACCGCGGTAGCGGAGCTGGCGATACCGTCCATGTTGTGGTGCTCGGCCACCCAGAAACGGTGGTAACCGAAGCGCTCGGCATGTTGTGCCAGGTCCAGCGAGTTGCGCAGCGACTGCGCCGGGCCGCTGTCGGCGCGCACGGGCACCAGGTCGAGGGTGGAAATCTTCAGGTCTCGCAGGTGCGTCATCGGAGCCTCCGCAGTGAATGGTGGCCCGCAGGCCCTGCGAACTCTGTATGGGCACATTCGGCTTATTCAATGCCTGCTGGAAGATTGATCTGAACTTGGCGTAGGCGCTGACCTCACAACTTGAGGTATTCAACCTGCGATCAGGAGGCAACATGAAGAAGACAGCATCGGCAGTCTGGCAAGGCGGCCTGAAGGACGGCAAGGGCCATATCTCCACCGAAAGCGGCGCGCTCAAGGACGCGCCCTACGGCTTCAACACCCGTTTCGAGGGCACCCCGGGCACCAACCCTGAAGAGCTGATCGGCGCTGCCCATGCCGGGTGTTTCTCCATGGCGCTGTCGATGATGCTGGGCGAGGCCGGGCTCACCCCCGAGCGCATCGACACCCACGCCGAGGTGAGCCTGGACAAGCAGGCCGACGGCTTTGCCATCACCGCGGTGCACCTGACCCTCAAGGCCAAGGTGCCGGGGGCCAGCGAGGCGCAGTTCCAGGAGATCGCCAACAAGGCCAAGGCCGGCTGCCCGGTGTCCAAGGTGCTGAATGCGACCATCAGCCTGGATGCCAGCTTGCTGCAATAGCGGCGCAACGGCGCTGCTGTGCGGTAGTCTAAACAGCGTCGGCAGCGCCGCCTGCCCTTTAGCGCCGGCTGCCCTTTGAGGAGGCGTCCCATGATTCGCGTAGCATTTGCCGTGCTGGCCTCGCTGTTGGCCACGGCTGCACTGGCTGCACCCAAGCCGTGCGAGGAACTCAAGGCCGAGATCGAAGCGAAGATCCAGGCACGCGGGGTGACCTCCTACACGCTGGAGATCGTGCCCAACGCCGAGGTCAGCGACCCGAACATGATCGTCGGCAGCTGTGAGGGCGGGACCAAGAAGATCGTTTACCAGAAGAACGATCGGTAGAGCGTTCGCCGGCCTCATAGCCGGCAAGCCGGCTCCTGCAGGAGCGGTGCCGGCCTGCAGGTGATTGTCTTCAGGGAATGCAGAACACCTCGCTCGGCTCGTCCACCACCACCTTGCGGCTGGCGTCGTACATCAAAAGCTGTGGCTGCATCACCGGGGCGCGGGCTTCGAGGCGGTAGCGTTCGCCGGCCTTGAAGTCGTTGTAGCGCACGGTGAGGTAGCAGATGCGTTCGGTGGGGTCGGTGGTGAAACCACCGGAATACACCTCGAAATCGAAGCGCACCACCAGCTCGTGCTTGCCTGGGGTTACCTGGAAGTAGCGGCCATCGTTCAACCGCTTGCCGTCCAGGCGATCAGCCATGATGGTGCGGCCGGGGGTGATGGTGTAGAGGTCGACCCAGGCCTTGCCGGGGTCGACGGGGGGCAAGGGGCTTGCGCAAGCCCCCAGGGTACTGAGGGCGATCAGCATCATTGGCTGGCGCATGGTGAAACTCCCGCTCGCGGTTCACAGGCCATAAGCATAGCGCCGTTCACGGGGTTCAGCTGCGCTGGCAGCCTGCCGGCTCGGCCTGGCCGATCAGCTTGCGCTGCTGGTCGTACAGCTTCACCCAGGGCCTGAAGCCGATGCTGCCGGCCTGCATCTGGTAGCGCTGGCCGGCGTCGAAGCCCTTGAAAGTGAGGTTGAGCTGGCAGTCGCGCCACAGCGGCTCGGCCACCGGGCCGATATTGCCGGGCGCCACGGCGAACTGGTAGCGCACGGTCAGCTCGTGGCTGCCGGGCGGCACCTGGAAATAGCGGTTGTCGGCCCAATCGCGTTCGTCCACCTGCACCGCGTGCAGCGAAGCGTTGTCGTGCGCGGCCAGGTCGACCCAGGCCTGGGTCGGATCCGGGTCGGGCAAGGTGGTACAACCGGACAGCAGCATCAGTGTGCCCACGGCAAACCGGGTACGCATGGCGAAGCTCCCCCTTGGCGAGATAGTCTTGGTGGCATTCGGCCGACAAGCGAGACAGGCAGCCTCGATGCATGGACTTTTTCTTTTCAGGCGCACCGGCCGCCCGGCACTCGACCGCGTTTTCACCCGCTTGGTTCCCGTTGCCTTCGGCGCCCTGCTGAGCGGTTGCTCCAGCCTGGGTTATTACGGCCAGCTGGCCGACGGGCAATGGCAGCTGTTGCGGGCCCGCCAGCCGGTGCAACAGGTAATCGACAACCCCGCCACCACCCCGGTGCTGCGCCAGCGCCTGCTATTCGCCGAGCAGGCGCGGGTATTTGCAAGCGAACACCTGAAACTGCCGGACAACGGCAGCTACCGGGTGTACGCCGAACTGGGCCGCCCTTATGTGGTGTGGAACGTGTTCGCCACCCCGGAGCTGTCGCTGCAGCCGGTCACCCACTGCTTCCCCATCGCCGGCTGCGTTGCCTATCGCGGTTACTACCAGCCAGGTGCGGCCCGGGGTGCGGCGGCGCTGATGCGCCAGCAGGGCCTGGATGTCTATGTGGGCGGTGTGGAGGCCTACTCGACCCTGGGCTGGTTCGACGACCCGATCCTCTCGAGCATGGTTGGCTGGGGTGACGAGCGCCTGGCCACGGTGATCTTCCATGAGCTGGCGCACCAGCGCTTTTATGTGAAGGACGATACCGAGTTCAACGAGTCGTTCGCTTCGTTCGTCGAGCAGGAAGGCACCCGCCAATGGCGCGCGGCCCGTGGCCTGCCGGCGGCGGTAGATGGCGGCGCGGCGCAGCGTGACCAGTTCATCCGGCTGGTGCTGGGCAGTCGTGAGCGATTGCAGGCGATCTATTCCGGGCCCCTGGATGAGGCCGGCAAGCGGGCGGCCAAGCAGGCCGAGTTCGAGCGCTTGCGCAGTGAATACCGTGAGGTGCGGGACCGCGACTGGCAGGGCGACCGGCGTTTCGATGCGTGGGTGTATGCGCCGATGAACAACGCCAAGTTGCTGCCGTTCGGGCTGTATGACCAGTGGGTGCCGGCGTTTTCGCGGTTGTTTGCTGAGGTGGGTGGGGATTGGCAGCGGTTTTATCGGCGGGTTGAAGCGTTGGGGAAGATGCCGATCGAGCAGCGCAAATCGGCATTGGCAGGCTTGGCCCTATCGCGGGGCAAGCCCGCTCCCACGAGCCCGTAGCAGGGCTTGAATCAGCGTATGAACGCCCGGTGCATTTCGGCCAGGGTCTGGAAGTGGAACGCCGGGGCCTCGGCCTCCAGCTCTTCGCGGCTACCGAAGCCATAACCCACCGCCACCGCCTGCAAGCCATTGCTGCGGGCGCCGATCAGGTCGTGCTTGCGGTCGCCGATCATCAGGGTTTGCGCCGGGTCCAGCCCTTGTTCATCCAGCAGGTGGCGAATCAGCTCGACCTTGTTGGTGCGGGTGCCGTCCAGTTCGCTGCCGTAGATCACCTTGAAGTGGTGGTCGAAGGCGAAGTGGCGGGCGATTTCGCGGGCGAACTCCCAGGGCTTGGAAGTGGCGATGTACAAGGTACGGCCTTGGTCGTTGAGTGCTTGCAGCAGCTCCGGCACGCCTTCGAACACCTGGTTTTCGTAAAGGCCGGTAACCTTGAAACGTTCGCGGTAGAAGCTCACCGCCTCCCAGGCCTTGGCCTCGTCGAAACCGTAAAACTGCATGAACGCCTGCAACAGGGGCGGGCCGATGAAGTGCTCCAGGCGCGTAAGGTCCGGCTCGTCGATGCCCAGCTTTGCCAGGGCGTACTGGATCGAGCGGGTGATGCCCAGGCGCGGGTCGGTCAGGGTGCCGTCGAGGTCGAAGAGGATGTTTTGCTGGTGCATGTAAAGGGTTCCACCTGAAGTCGTGTGTTGCCTTCTTCGCGGGTAAACCCGCGAATGCGGTCATTGCGGTTGATCGTAGCCTTCGGCCAGGTGCTGGTCCTTGAGCTTGACGTAGTTGCCGGCCGTGTAGGGGAAGAACCTGTGTTCCTGCTCGCTCAGCGGGCGGATCTGCTTCACCGGGCTGCCCATGTACAGGTAGCCGCTGACCAGGCGCTTGCCCGGGGGCACCAGGCTGCCGGCACCGATGATCACCTCGTCCTCGACGATGGCGCCGTCCATGATGGTGCTGCCCATGCCGACGAGAATGCGGTTGCCCAGGGTGCAGCCATGCAGCATCACCTTGTGGCCGATGGTCACCTCGTCGCCGATGATCAGCGGGAAGCCGTCGGGGTTGAAGGGGCCGGCGTGGGTGATGTGCAGCACGCTGGCATCCTGCACGCTGGTGCGCGCGCCGATACGGATGCGGTGCATGTCGCCGCGGACCACCGCCAATGGCCAGATCGAGCTGTCTTCGCCGATCTCGACATCGCCGATGACCACCGCCGAACGGTCGACGAAGGCGCGCGGTCCAACTTTCGGCGTGTGTTCCCGGAACGTCCGAAGGGCCATGATAGTGTTCCTCTGCAATGCCGATAGGCAGGCTGCCTGCTGCGGTCGGCGTCGATTGTAATTAAGATGGTCCCGTGTTTCTCCTGCCAAGGTACCCGAACCGTGAGTGCGAACAACCCGCTGCTGCAGCCCCATGATCTGCCGCCCTTCTCGGCGATCCGCGCCGAGCACGTGCTGCCGGCGATCGAGCAGATCCTTGCCGACAACCGCAAGGCCATCGCCGACATCCTCGAACAGCAGGGCAACAACCCCACCTGGGCCGGCCTGGTGCTGGCCATGGACGAACTCAACGACCGCCTGGGCGCTGCCTGGAGCCCGGTCAGCCACCTCAATGCGGTGTGCAACAGCAAGGAGCTGCGCGAGGCCTATGAATCGTGCCTGCCGGCCCTGAGCGCCTACTCCACCGAGCTTGGGCAAAACCGCGCGCTGTTCGCAGCCTATGAGGCCCTGGCCGCCAGCCCCGAAGCCGCAGGCTTCGACGTGGCGCAAAAAACCATCATCGACCACGCCCTGCGCGACTTCCGCCTGTCGGGTATCGACCTGCCGGCCGACAAGCAGCAGCGTTACGCCGAGGTGCAGAGCACGCTCAGCGAGCTGGGCAGCCGCTTCTCCAACCAGCTGCTGGATGCCACCCAGGCCTGGACCAAGCACGTCACCGACGAAGCGCAGCTGGCCGGCCTGACCGACTCGGCCAAAGCGCAGATGGCCGCCGCCGCCCAGGCCAAGGGCCTCGACGGTTGGCTGATCACCCTGGAGTTCCCCAGCTACTACGCGGTGATGACCTACGCCAGCGATCGCGCCCTGCGCGAAGAACTGTACGCCGCCTACTGCACCCGCGCCTCCGACCAGGGCCCGAACGCCGGCCAGTTCGACAACGGCCCGGTGATGGAACAGATCCTCGACCTGCGCCAGGAGCTGGCGGCCCTGCTGGGTTACCCGAACTTCGCCGAGCTGAGCCTGGCCACCAAGATGGCCGAGTCCAGCGACCAGGTGCTGAGCTTCCTGCGCGACCTGGCCAAGCGCAGCAAGCCGTTCGCCGCCCAGGACCTGGAGCAGCTCAAGGCCTATGCCGCCGAGCAAGGCACCCCCGAGCTTGCCAGTTGGGACGCCGGCTACTTCGGCGAGAAGCTGCGCGAGCAGCGCTACAGCGTGTCGCAGGAAGCCCTGCGCGCCTACTTCCCGATCGACAAGGTACTGGGCGGGCTGTTCAGCATCGTGCAGCGCCTGTACGGCATCGAGATCACTGAACTGAAGGGCTTCGACACCTGGCACCCGGATGTGCGCCTGTTCGAAATCAAAGAGCACGGCCAGCACGTCGGGCGCTTCTTCTTCGACCTGTACGCCCGCGCCAACAAGCGTGGCGGTGCCTGGATGGACGGCGCCCGTGACCGTCGCCGCACTGCGGCCGGCGCGCTGCAAAGCCCGGTGGCCAACCTTGTGTGCAACTTCACCCCGGCCGCGCCCGGCAAGCCGGCGCTGCTGACCCACGATGAAGTCACCACGCTGTTCCACGAGTTCGGCCACGGCCTGCACCACCTGCTGACCCGCATCGAGCATGCTGGTGTGTCCGGCATCAACGGTGTGGCCTGGGATGCGGTGGAGCTGCCGAGCCAGTTCATGGAGAACTGGTGCTGGGAGCCCGAGGGCCTGGCGCTGATCTCTGGCCACTATGAAACCGGCGAGCCGCTGCCCCAGGACCTGCTGGACAAGATGCTGGCGGCGAAGAACTTCCAGTCCGGGATGATGATGGTGCGCCAGCTGGAATTCTCGCTGTTCGACTTCGAACTGCACGCCACCCACGGCGATGGCCGCGGCGCTCTTCAGGTGCTCGAAGGCGTGCGCGACGAGGTGTCGGTGATGCGCCCGCCGGCGTACAACCGCTTCCCCAACAGCTTTGCGCACATCTTCGCCGGCGGTTATGCGGCGGGCTACTACAGCTACAAGTGGGCCGAAGTGCTGTCGGCGGATGCCTTCTCGCGCTTCGAGGAAGAAGGCGTGCTCAATGCCGAGACCGGCCGCGCGTTCCGCGAGGCGATTCTGGCCCGTGGCGGTTCCCGCGAACCGATGGTGCTGTTCGTCGACTTCCGTGGTCGCGAGCCTTCCATCGATGCACTGTTGCGCCACTGCGGCCTGAGCGAGGGCGCGGCGGCATGAGCGACAAGACCAAGCGGCGCTTCATCGCCGGGGCCGTGTGCCCGGCCTGCAGCGAGATGGACAAGCTGATGATGTGGAACGAGGACGGCGTGCCGCACCGCGAGTGCGTGGCCTGCGGGTTCACCGACACGCTGAACGAGCAGGGTCTGTCGGTACCCAAGGAGATCGGCACCCGGGTCAACCAGCTGGCGCCCAAGGCGGCGCCGGCCAAGGTGCAGACCGTGCAGTTTTTCCCCAATCCGAAGCTGAAGAAGCCTGACGCCTGAAGCAACCATAGCGGGGCTCCTGTGGGAGCGGGCTTGCCCCGCGATGATCGGCACTGGCCTTCGGATGAAACCCGGATTACTGTATGGGTATACAGTAATCCGGGTTTCCCATCATGACGCCTATCCGCGGTCGCGGCACCGCCGACAACCCCCATAACCGCTTTGCCCCGAACATTTCGGTGGCCGAAGACGACGGCTGGTATCAGGAAGTCCCGCTCACCCAGGGCACCGAGGTGCGCATCGAGACGGCGAAAACCATCATCTCGCGCAACACCTCCCCCGACCTGCCCTTCGACCGCTCCATCAACCCCTATCGCGGCTGCGAACACGGCTGCATCTACTGCTACGCCCGCCCCAGCCACGCCTACTGGGACCTCTCCCCCGGCCTGGATTTCGAAACCAAGCTGATCGCCAAGACCAACGCCGCCGAAGTGCTGGCCCAACAACTGAGCAAGCCCGGCTACGTGTGTGCGCCGATCAATCTGGGCTCCAACACCGACCCCTACCAGCCCATCGAGCGCGAACAGCAGCTCACCCGGCGCCTGCTGGAGGTGCTGCTGCGTTTTCGCCACCCGGTGACCATCGTCACCAAGGGTTCGCTGATACTGCGCGACCTCGACCTGCTGGCCGAGCTTGCCAGCCAGCGCCTGGTGCGGGTGATGATCAGCCTGACCACCCTGGATGATGAGCTCAAGCGCGTGCTCGAACCCCGGGCGGCGGCGCCCAAGGCGCGCTTGCGGGCGATACGGGTGCTGCGCGAGGCCGGGGTGCCGGTGGGGGTGCTGTGTTCGCCGTTGATTCCGATGATCAACGACAGCGAGCTGGAGCGCCTGCTGCAGGCCGCCAAGGACGCCGGCGCGCAGAGTGCGGCCTACATGATGCTGCGCCTGCCGCTGGAGGTGGCGCCGCTGTTCGAACAATGGCTGCACGACCACTACCCGCAGCGCGCCGCCCATGTACTCAGCCTGGTGCGCCAGAGCCGTGGCGGTGAGCTGTACGACAGCCGCTTTGGCGCGCGCATGCGCGGTGAAGGGGTGTTCGCCGAGTTGCTGGCGCAGCGCTTTGCCAAGGCCTTTCGGCAGATGGGGTTCGAAGGGCGCGAGGCGCTGGCGCTGGATTGCACGGCGTTCTGCCCGCCGGGTGGGCAGATGGCGTTGTTTTGATTGGCTTGCACCTCAAGCGCGCAATTTCGGTGGGAACGGGTGACGCTTGGATGGCACGGGCTTCGCCCGTGATCGCGGGCAAGCCCGCTCCTACAGGGATCGTATCGCTTTCAGGTTTGTGCTGTACCTGTAGGAGCCGGCTTGCCGGCGATGAGGCCGGTACAGCCAGCACATAAACAGTTACCCCCGAATACCACTAATGCCACCCAATAAAACCACTACTGGCTATTGGCACTTGATGCTTTTTTGCTATTATCCAATTCCCGCCTTATTCATCTAGAACGCCCGTTCTAGAGCCTGCGCAATTAAGTTTCAGTTAAGTTTTCTTCGCTAGCGTAGGCAATCAGTCCGCCGCGGCTGTGATTAATTACCTGTGCGTGTCATCTAAATCCTCGCATAGCCATAATCTTTCCCCGGTAACATGGAACGTACCAACAAACCGCCAAGAGGATGAATCATGCCCGTCAAGGACCCTACCAAGGCCGTCCCGGCTGCACCCGCCGAAAGCGCCGATGCTGCCATGAAGCATATCGTCGACGGCTTCCTGCGGTTCCACACCGAAGTCTTCCCCGAGCAGCAAGAGCTGTTCAAGAAGCTGGCCACCGCGCAAAAGCCCCGCGCGATGTTCATCACCTGTGCCGACTCGCGCATCGTCCCCGAACTGATCACCCAAAGCTCGCCGGGCGACCTGTTCGTTACCCGTAACGTGGGTAACGTGGTACCGCCTTACGGCCAGATGAACGGCGGTGTTTCCAGCGCCATCGAATATGCGGTGCTGGCCCTGGGCGTGCACCACATCATCATCTGCGGCCACTCCGACTGTGGCGCCATGCGCGCGGTGCTCAACCCGCACTCGCTGGACAAGATGCCGACCGTTTCGGCCTGGCTGCGCCACGCCGAAGTGGCCCGTACCGTGGTCGAGGACAACTGCTCCTGCGGCAGCGAGCACGAAAGCATGCAGCTGGTGACCAAGGAAAACGTCATCGCCCAGTTGCATCACCTGCGCACCCACCCGTCGGTGGCTTCGCGCCTGGCCGCAGGCCAACTGCACATCCACGGCTGGCTGTACGACATCGAAACCAGCCAGATCGAAGCCTACGACGCCGCCAGCGACAGCTTCATGCCGCTGGTCGCAGGCCAGCCGATCCCCAGCGCCACTCCGAGAGGCCGCTACTAAGCGACCCGTCCAGCTTTAGTAGAACCTTGATAGCCGGCTGCACCCACAGGGTGCGGCGCGGCCTTCGCCTGCCTTGAATTTCCCTGAATGCCTTGCCGGCAAACCTGCTGGCGGCCCGCCCGTGGGCGCAATTCAGGGTTCCCCGTGCCAGCGGCCAGCAGGATGGCCGCGTTTGAGAAAGGAGCTTCATGGTGAACAAGACACAGATCAAAGCGGCGCTGCCGCGTGAGTTGCTGGCCTCGGTGGTGGTTTTTCTCGTTGCCCTGCCCTTGTGCATGGGGATCGCCATCGCCTCGGGCATGCCGCCGGCCAAGGGCCTGATCACCGGCATCATCGGCGGCCTGGTGGTGGGTTTCATGGCCGGCTCGCCGCTGCAGGTCAGCGGCCCGGCGGCAGGCCTTGCGGTGCTGGTGTTCGAGCTGGTGCGCCAGCACGGCATGGCCATGCTCGGGCCGATTTTGCTGCTGGCCGGCTTGTTGCAGCTGCTGGCCGGGCGCTTGCGCCTGGGCTGCTGGTTCCGCGTCACTGCGCCGGCTGTGGTGTACGGCATGCTCGCCGGCATTGGCGTGCTGATCGTGCTGTCCCAGGTGCATGTGATGTTCGACACCGCGCCGCAGCCTTCGGGTGTGGATAACCTGCTGGGCTTCCCCGCCACCCTGGC
The DNA here is from genome assembly GCF_019139895.1 of Pseudomonas fakonensis. Lineage (GTDB taxonomy): Bacteria > Pseudomonadota > Gammaproteobacteria > Pseudomonadales > Pseudomonadaceae > Aquipseudomonas > Aquipseudomonas fakonensis. The sequence continues at coordinate 52,792 of NZ_CP077076.1, forward strand.
GGCGGCGCTGCCCATCGAGAGCCCAGGGGGCGGCTGGCAGGCCGGCGCCCTGGGGCTGGGCACCATCGCCATCATGTGGGGCTGGGAGCGCTTGCGCCCGCAGCGCTTGAGGTTCATCCCCGGCGCCCTGTTGGGGGTGGCGGCGATGACTGCTGTCAGCCTGTGGCTGGCGCTGCCGGTGAACCGGGTGCAGGTGCCGGCGGACCTGTCCGAGGCCATCGACTGGTTGCGCCCGGACGACCTGCTCAAGCTGGCCGACCCGACCCTGTTGGTGGCGGCCTTCGCCCTGGCCTTCATCGCCAGTGCCGAAACCCTGTTGTCGGCCGCTGCCGTGGACCGCATGCACAGTGGCCAGCGTTCGGACTTCGACCGTGAACTGTCGGCCCAGGGTATCGGCAACATGCTCTGCGGCGTGCTCGGTGCATTGCCCATGACCGGGGTGATCGTGCGCAGCTCGGCCAATGTGCAGGCCGGCGCGCAAACCCGCGCCTCGGCGATTCTGCACGGTGTGTGGCTGCTGGCGTTCGTGGTGGTGCTCAGCAGCGTGTTGCAGCAAATTCCGGTGGCGAGCCTGGCCGGGGTGCTGGTGTACACCGGCGTGAAACTGGTGGATTTCAAGGCGTTCCGCGGCCTGGGCCGTTACGGGCGCATGCCGATGTTCACTTACGCCGCCACGGCCCTGGCGATCATTTTCACCGACCTGTTGACCGGCGTGCTGCTGGGCTTTGCCCTGACCTTGCTGAAGCTTGCGCTGAAGGCGGCGCGGCTGAAGATCAACCTGGTAGAGCTGGCCAAGCCGGGGCACATGGAACTGCGCCTGAGCGGCGCGGCGACTTTTCTCAAGGTGCCGGCGCTGACCCAGGTGCTGGGCAGTGTGCCGGCGGGGACCACGTTGCATGTGCCGCTGAGCAACCTGAGCTACATCGACCATTCCTGCCTGGAGCTCTTGGAGGACTGGGGGCGCAGCGGTGCGGCCAATGGTTCGCGGCTGGTGCTCGAGCAGCGGCGGTTGAAGCGGCGGGTCGAGGGGAGGTTGCGCACGACGGCTGGGGTTGGGGCCTGAAACCAGGCAGCTCGGTTGCCTGACAGGGCCCTATCGCGGGCAAGCCCGCTCCTACAGGTAATGCGCAACCGTCTAGGGCAGCGCTGAACCTGTGGGAGCGGGCTTGCCCGCGAAGAGGCCGGGACAGGTGACTTCGAGTTCAGGCCGACTGGCCCAACTCCACACCCAGCTGGCGCGACAGGCACGGCCAGCGCTTCCAGGCGGCGCCGGTTTGCGGGCTGCTGAGCTTGTCGCGGTAGGTTTCCACCGACTCCACGGCAAAGCTTTCGTCATCGAGCATCTCGTCCACCGAGTGGTGCACCACTTCATCGAGCTGATTGGCGAAGGTTTCGCCGATCAGCTGGTGGGCGATCAGGTTGGCCACGGTGGTGTCCACCGGGATCAGCGGCTGCTGGAAGTGGCGGATGTACAGGTCGTTCACCTCTTCCACCAGGCGGTGCGCCAGGTAGGCCTCGTCCAGCAGGCAATCCAGGCCGACATGCCCGGCCATCACGCTGGGCGGCTGCAGGAAGTAGGCCTCGGCGATTTTCAGCACCGGCTTGATCTGCGATTCGATACCGGCTTCCAGCGCAACGTTGTGTGCGGCTTCGAGCAGCTCGGGTACCTCGTTGATGTAGGCGCTGACGAAGCGCTCCAAGGTTCCCTGGGCGTCCTGCTGGGGGAGTTGAATCGATGGGTGGAGGTGCGGCACTTGTTGTTCGAGGCGGGTTTTCAGTTGGCCTGTGCGGCTCTCGTGTTGATGGGCTTGGCTAATCTGCTCGCGTACAGCAGCGATGTTCATGACAACTCCAGGGACAAGGCGTTACAAACGGAAGACACTAAGTTAGCTCGGTATACGGGATACCTAAGACGCATTTGTTATAAATCGGTCACGGCTGTAGGAAATCGGTTATATCAATGTGCCATTACTGCGCCACAGCCCAGCTAGTATGCGGGCTGCAGAGCAAACGTTTGGTTTGGTTAAGATGATTTCATACCCCGCGTTGCGCGCCATTGGTCGGTGTCTATACTCCGCTTGAAACGTGATTCGTTGATGAGGCCCGACTGCCTTTAGCAGGGGGCTCGGTCGTCGAAGCCAGGCAGTCTTGGCCACCGTTCCCCCCTTTGTCGTAGCAGGTCGTCCACGCCTCCGGGACAACAAGAACGATAAGGGGAACCCGCAATGATGCGACATCCACATGTCTGGATGGGCCTCCTGCTGTGGTCGGTGTACGGTCAGGCACACGCCGCATGGACCGTGAACATGGCACCCGGGGCGACGGACGTCTCCCACGCCGTGTTCGACCTGCACATGACCATCTTCTGGATCTGCGTGATCATCGGCGTCGTGGTGTTCGGCGCGATGTTCTGGTCGATGGTGGTACACCGCCGCTCCACCGGCCAGCAGCCTGCGCATTTCCACGAGCACACCTGGGTGGAAATCCTCTGGACCGTGGTGCCTTTCCTGATCCTGGTGGCCATGGCCATCCCGGCGACGAAAACCCTGATCGACATCTACGACGCCAGCGAATCGGACATCGATATCCAGGTCACCGGCTACCAGTGGAAGTGGCACTACAAGTACCTGGGCCAGGACGTGGAGTTCTTCAGCAACCTGGCCACCCCCGCCGAGCAGATCCACAACAAGGCGCCGAAGGATGAGCACTACCTGCTGGAGGTCGACCAGCCGCTGGTGCTGCCGGTCGGTGCCAAGGTGCGCTTTCTGGTGACCGCTGCCGACGTGATCCATTCCTGGTGGGTGCCGGCCTTCGCGGTCAAGCGCGACGCCATCCCGGGCTTTGTCAACGAAGCCTGGACCCGCATCGAGAAACCCGGCATCTACCGCGGCCAGTGCACCGAGCTGTGCGGCAAGGACCACGGCTTCATGCCGGTGGTGGTCGAGGTCAAGAGCAAGGCCGACTACGACACCTGGCTGGCCGAGCGCAAGGCCGATGCCGCCAAGCTCAAGGAGCTGACCAGCAAGGAATGGACCCTCGAAGAGCTGGTCGAGCGCGGCGACAAGGTCTACCACACCACCTGCGTGGCTTGTCACCAGGCCGAAGGCCAGGGCCTGCCGCCGATGTTCCCGGCGCTCAAGGGCTCGAAGATCGCCACCGGGCCGAAGGAAGGCCACTTGAGCATCGTCTTCCACGGCAAGCCCGGCACCGCCATGGCCGCGTTCGGCAAGCAGCTCTCGGAAGTCGATATCGCCGCAGTGGTGACCTACGAGCGCAACGCCTGGGGCAACAACAAGGGCGACATGGTCACGCCGAAAGACGTGCTGGCGCTCAAGCAGGCAGAAGCGCAATGAACCGCGGCCAGAGTGCAGGAGACAGGACATGAGTGCAGTGATCGACGACCACAGCCATGACCACGCCCACGGCCCGGCCAAGGGCCTGATGCGCTGGGTGCTGACCACCAACCACAAGGACATCGGCACCATGTACCTGTGGTTCGCCTTCAGCATGTTCCTGCTGGGCGGCTCGTTCGCGATGGTGATTCGCGCCGAGCTGTTCCAGCCGGGGCTGCAGATCGTGGAGCCGGCGTTCTTCAACCAGATGACCACCATGCACGGGCTGATCATGGTGTTCGGCGCGGTGATGCCGGCCTTCGTCGGGCTGGCCAACTGGATGATCCCGCTGATGATCGGCGCGCCGGACATGGCCCTGCCGCGGATGAACAACTTCAGCTTCTGGCTGCTGCCGGCGGCCTTCCTGCTGCTGGTCTCGACCCTGTTCAGCCCGGGCGGGGGGCCGAACTTCGGCTGGACCTTCTACGCACCGCTGTCGACCACCTACGCGCCGGCCAGCGTGACCTTCTTCATCTTTGCCATCCACCTGATGGGCATCAGCTCGATCATGGGCGCGATCAACGTGATCGCCACCATCCTCAACCTGCGCGCCCCGGGCATGACCCTGATGAAGATGCCGCTGTTCGTCTGGACCTGGCTGATCACCGCGTTCCTGCTGATTGCGGTGATGCCGGTGCTGGCCGGCGTGGTGACCATGATGCTGATGGACATCCACTTCGGCACCAGCTTCTTCAGTGCCGCCGGCGGCGGTGACCCGGTGTTGTTCCAGCACGTGTTCTGGTTCTTCGGCCACCCCGAGGTGTACATCATGATCCTGCCGGCCTTTGGTGCGGTCAGCTCGATCATCCCGGCGTTCTCGCGCAAGCCGCTGTTCGGCTACACCTCGATGGTGTACGCCACCGGCGCGATCGCCTTCCTGTCGTTCATCGTCTGGGCCCACCACATGTTCGTGGTCGGCATCCCGGTGGTGGGCGAGTTGTTCTTCATGTACGCCACCATGCTGATCGCCGTGCCCACCGGGGTGAAGGTGTTCAACTGGGTCAGCACCATGTGGGAGGGCTCGCTGACCTTCGAGGCGCCGATGCTGTTCGCCATCGCCTTCGTCATCCTGTTCACCATCGGCGGCTTCTCCGGGCTGATGCTGGCCATCGCCCCGGCCGACTTCCAGTACCACGACACCTATTTCGTGGTGGCGCACTTCCACTACGTGCTGGTGCCCGGGGCGATTTTCGGCATCTTCGCCTCGGCCTACTACTGGCTGCCCAAGTGGACCGGGCACATGTACGACGAAACCCTGGCCAAGCTGCACTTCTGGCTGTCGTTCATCGGCATGAACCTGGCCTTCTTCCCCATGCACTTCGTCGGCCTGGCCGGCATGCCGCGGCGCATCCCCGACTACAACCTGCAGTTTGCCGACTTCAACATGGTTTCCTCGATCGGCGCCTTCCTGTTCGGCGCCACCCAGGTGTTCTTCCTGTTCATCGTCATCAAGTGCATCCGCGGCGGCGCGCCAGCCCCGGCCAAGCCCTGGGATGGCGCCGACGGGCTGGAGTGGACGGTGCCGTCGCCGGCGCCCTACCACACCTTCCAGACCCCGCCGGACGTGAAGTAGGAGGCTGAAGATGTCGTTGAACCGCCTGGTCACCCGCCTGCTGCTGCTGACGGTGGTGATGTTCGCCTTCGGCTTTGCCCTGGTGCCGATCTACGACGTGATGTGCAAGGCCTTCGGCATCAACGGCAAGACCGGCGGGCAGTACGAGGGCAGCCAGGTCAGCGACCCGAGCCGCGCGGTACGGGTGCAGTTCATGTCGACCAACGCCGGTGACATGAGCTGGGAGTTCCACTCCACCGCCGACCAGATCGAGGTCAACCCGGGGGCGGTGAACCAGATGATCTTCATCGCCCGCAACCCGACCAAGCACCCCATGAGCGCCCAGGCCATCCCCAGCATCACCCCGGCCGAGGCGGCGGCGTACTTCCACAAGACCGAATGCTTCTGCTTCACCCAGCAGGTGCTGCAGCCCGGCGAGCGCATCGAGATGCCGGTGCGCTTCATCGTCGACCGCGACCTGCCGGCCTCGGTGAAACACCTGACCCTGGCCTACACCCTGTTCGACATCACCGCTCGCCACCCGCCAGTCGCCCCTGCCGCGACCCAGGCCGCCCGTTGAGGGAAGGAGAACCGCCATGGCAAGCCACGAGCACTACTACGTCCCGGCGCAGAGCAAGTGGCCGATCATTGCCACGATCGGCCTGTTCATCACCGTGTTCGGCCTGGGCACCTGGTTCAACGACCTCAAGGCCGGCCACCCCGAATCCCACGGGCCGCTGATCTTTTTCGTCGGCGGGCTGTTTTTGGCGTACATGCTGTTCGGCTGGTTCGGCGCGGTGGTCAAGGAGAGCCACGCCGGGCTGTACAGCGCGCAGATGGATCGCTCGTTCCGTTGGGGCATGAGCTGGTTCATCTTCTCCGAGGTGATGTTCTTCATGGCCTTCTTCGGCGCGCTGTTCTACGTGCGGGTGCTGGCCGGGCCGTGGTTGGGCGGTGAAGGGCACAAGGGTGTGGCGCACATGCTGTGGCCGAACTTCGAGTTCGTCTGGCCGCTGCTGCACACCCCCGACCCGAAACTGTTCCCGCCGCCCAAGGAGGTGATCAACCCGTGGCACCTGCCGCTGATCAACACCATCCTGCTGGTGAGCTCCAGCGTGACCGTGACCATCGCCCACCACGCCCTGCGCAAGGGCCACCGCGGGGCGCTGAAACTGTGGCTGGGGCTGACCATCCTGCTGGCGCTGGGCTTTTTGGCGCTGCAGGCCTACGAGTACCACGAGGCCTACACCCAACTGGGGCTGACCCTGGGGTCGGGCATCTATGGCGCGACCTTCTTCATGCTCACGGGCTTCCATGGCGCGCACGTGACGCTGGGTACGGTGATCCTGATCGTGATGCTGTGCCGGGTGTTGCGCGGGCATTTCGAGCCGGACAAGCACTTTGGTTTCGAGGCGGCCACCTGGTATTGGCACTTCGTCGATGTGGTGTGGGTGGGGCTTTTTATCTTCGTGTACGTGCTTTGACGGGCAGCACGGTCCCTGTAGGAGCCGGCTTGCCGGCGATAGGGCCGGGCCTGGCAATCAAAACGGCGCGTGGGACACCAGCTGCCCGCTGATGACCCCCCAAGCCACCAGCCCGACGGTCAGGGCGGCCAGGGTAACGCGCACGGTTAGGGCTTTGAGCAGCCGGGTCGAGTTTTCGTCGTCCTTGACCAGGAACACCAGGCCACTGAACAGGCTGGCAATCGTGGCCAACAGCATCAGGACAATCGCGGCCTTGAGCATGGCGCTACTCCGGGGGGATGCGGGGATGTGGATAAGTATAGCGAGGTGCCCGTGAGGCCGTTTCGCCCAGGCTGGGTTCCGACCCTCGTGGTGCTTGCGCTGCTGCCGGGGCTGATCGCCCTTGGCTGCTGGCAGCTCGGCCGCGCCGATGAAAAGCGTGCGCTGATGGACACTTACACTGAACGCCAGCTGGAGGCGCCGGTGGCGGCGGCGCAGCTTGGGCAATTGCCTGACCCCGCTTTTTATCCCGTGCACCTGTATGGCCGTTTCGACGCTGAACACAGCCTGCTGCTGGACAACCAGATGCGCGACGGCAAGGCCGGTGTAGAGCTGCTGCAACCCTTCCATGACCAGGCCAGCGGCCAGTGGCTGCTGGTCAACCGCGGCTGGCTGCCGTGGCCTGACCGGCGCATCCCGGTGCGCTTCGACACCCCGGCCCGGCCGCTGGCGCTGGACGCCACGGTATACGTCGCCCCTGGCAAGACCTTCCAGCTGCACCCCGACCCCGAAGGCGGCCAGTGGCCGCACCTGCTGACCGCCATCGATCCGGCCGGCCTGTGGCTGCAGCTGGGCCGTGAGGGTTTTGCCTTTGAGCTGCGCCTGCAAGCGGGCCCGGCCAGCTACCGCCTGGACTGGCCGGTGGTTGCCATTGGCCCGGAAAAGCACCTGGGCTACGCCACCCAGTGGTTTGCCCTGGCTACCACGCTGGTGCTGCTTTACCTGTACTTCGGATGGCATCGACACAACAAGGAGAACCGCCATGGCCGCCGCCACCACCCCGCTGAACGTGCCTGAGGGCCGCAGGGCCCGCGGGCGCCTGCAACTGCTGCTGATTCTGCTGGTGGTGCTGGGGCCGATGGTCCTCGCCACTTGCATGTACAAGCTCAATTTCTGGGTGCCCGACGGGCGCAGCTACCACGGCGAGATGATCGGCACCGGCCAGGGCCGGGCGGATATCGGCATCGACGGCCAGGATCAGCGCTGGCAACTGCTGGTCAGTGCCCCCGAGGCCTGCGCGGCGGACTGCCAGCAGCTGGTGTACCTGGCCCGGCAGATCCAGATTGGCCTGGGCCGCGATGCCAGCCGTGCCAGCCATGCCCTGGCCGCCGCGCAGCCGCTGGATGCCGACTACCAGGCGCTGCTGGCCCGCGAATACCCGCAGTTGCAGCACTACGGCCTGGACGCCCAGCGCTACCGCCAGGGCGTCAGCGCGCCCGGCCCGCAGCTGTGGATCGTCGACCCCCACGGCAACCTGGTGCTGCGCTACGACACCAAGGCCAACGGCAAGCAGGTGCTGGACGACCTGCGCCACCTGCTCAAGCTGTCCAACATTGGCTAGGAGCCTGCCATGGCCAGACCCGGATTTCGCCTCGCTGTGTGTGCCACCCTGCTGGCGCTGGTGGTGGTGCTGCTCGGCGCCTACACCCGCCTGACCCACGCCGGCCTCGGTTGCCCCGACTGGCCCGGCTGCTACGGCTTCATCAGCGTGCCCAAGACCGACGCGCAACTGGCCCATGCCGAGCTGCACTTCCCCGAGCACCCGGTGGAAGCCGCCAAGGGCTGGGCCGAGATGGTCCACCGCTACTTTGCCGGCACCCTGGCCTTGGTGATCGCCCTGCTGGCCTGGCAGGCGCTGCGCCGGCATGCCCGTGACGGCCAGCCCTACCGCCTGCCGCTGTTGCTGCTGGGCGTGGTGCTGGCCCAGGCGGCGTTCGGTATGTGGACGGTGACCCTCAAGCTGTGGCCGCAGGTAGTCACTGCGCACCTGCTCGGCGGCTTCACCACGCTGAGCCTGCTGTTCCTGCTATCACTGCGTCTATCCCGGGCCTTTGCGCCGCTGCCCAAGCTGCCGTTGAGCCTGCGCCGGATCGCCGCGCTGGCACTGCTGGTGGTGATCGGCCAGATCGCGTTGGGCGGCTGGGTCAGTGCCAACTATGCGGCGGTGGCCTGCATCGACCTGCCCACCTGCCACGGCCAGTGGTGGCCGGCGGCGGACTTCAGCAACGGCTTCCACCTCACCCAGCACGTCGGCCCCAACTACCTGGGTGGGCAACTGGACAGCGATGCGCGCACGGCCATCCATATCAGCCACCGGCTCGGTGCGCTGGCGGTCACGGCGGTGTTGCTGCTGCTCAGCTTCAAGCTGCACCGCCACGGCCTGCCTGGCCTGGGGCGGTTGGTGCTGCTGGCGCTGGGCGTGCAACTGAGCCTGGGCGTCAGCAATGTGCTGCTGCACCTGCCACTGGCCGTGGCGGTGGCGCACAACGCCGGCGGTGCCCTGCTGCTGCTGAGCATGGTGCTGGTGAACTACCGCATCCGCGTGGTCGACAAGGTGCGCGTGGGCCTGGGCTGGCGCCTGCGGCCGATCACCCCCGTGGGCATTTCCCATCACATGAGGAACGATTCGTGGCGACGCTTCTGAGCACCCAGAGCCAGCGCGCTGGCTGGCGCGACTATGTGGAGCTGACCAAGCCCAAGGTGGTGCTGCTGATGCTGATCACCTCGCTGGTGGGCATGTTCCTCGCCACCCGCGCGGGGGTGGCCTGGAGCGTGCTGTTGTTCGGCAACCTGGGCGTTGGCCTGTGCGCCGGTGCGGCGGCGGCGGTCAACCACGTGGTGGATCGGCGCATCGATGCGTTGATGGCCCGCACCCACAAGCGCCCGCTGGCCCAAGGCCGGGTGGCACCCTTGCCGGCGCTGGCCTTCGCCCTGCTGCTGGCGCTGGCCGGCATGGCCCTGCTGCTGGCCTTCACCAACCCCCTTGCCGCCTGGCTGACCCTGGCGTCCTTGTTGGGTTATGCGGTGCTCTACACCGGCTATCTCAAGCGCGCCACGCCGCAGAACATCGTGATCGGCGGCCTGGCCGGCGCCGCGCCGCCGCTGCTGGGCTGGGTGGCGGTAAGCGGGCATGTGAGTGCCGAGCCCTTGCTGCTGGTGCTGATCATCTTCGCCTGGACCCCACCGCACTTCTGGGCCCTGGCCATCCACCGCAAGGCCGAGTACGCCAAGGCCGACATACCGATGCTGCCGGTGACCCACGGCGAGCGCTACACGGCCCTGCACATTCTGCTGTACACCTTGATATTGCTGGCGGTGAGCCTGCTGCCGTACGCCATCCACATGAGCGGCCCACTGTACCTGGCCTGCGCCTTGGGGTTGGGGCTGCGCTTCCTGCACTGGGCCTGGGTGTTGTACCGTGGCAGCCGGCCGCACGCGGCGATCGGCACGTTCAAGTACTCTATCGGCTATCTGTTCGCCCTGTTCATCGCCCTGCTCGTTGACCACTACCTGTTGCTGAACCTATGACCCGAACCCAGAAAACCGTATTCATCCTCGTTGCCCTGGTCGCGCTGATCATGGGCCTGACCGTCAACAAGGTGCTCAATGACCGCGGCCAGCTCAACCCCACCGAGCTGATCGACGCCGGCATCATCCTGCTGCCGCAAAGCCGCACCGTGCCGGATGTGACGATGACCGACCAGAATGGCCAGCCGCTGGCGTTGGACCAGCTCAAGGGCAAGTGGTCGTTATTGTTCTTCGGTTACACCTACTGCCCGGACATCTGCCCCACCACCCTCGCCCAGCTGCGCCAGGTGAAGAGCGAGCTGCCCAAGGAGGCCATCGAGCGCCTGCAGGTGGTGCTGGTGAGCGTGGACCCGAACCGTGACACGCCGAACCAGCTCAAGCAGTACCTGGGTTATTTCGACAAGGATTTCGTCGGGGTGGCGGGGACTATCGAAGACACCCAGAAGCTGGCCAACGGCCTGAGCATTCCGTTCATTCCGGCCGATACCAGCAAGCCGGGCTACACCGTGGACCACAGCGGCAACCTGGCCATCGTCGGCCCGGACGGGCGCCAGCGCGGGTTCATCCGTGCGCCGTTCAACAACCAGAAGCTGGTGGCGCAGTTGCCGGAGCTTGTGAAGCGGGATTGAGTGGGCCGCAAAAAGCATCGCCGGCAAGCCGGCTCCTACAGGAATCTGTGTAGGAGCCGGCTTGCCGGCGATTGGGCCCAGCGCGATGTTGCGGCTTAGAACGCCGGCACCACAGCACCTTTGTACTTCTCGTTGATGAACTGCTTCACCTCAGGCGAGTGCAGCGCAGCGGCGAGCTTTTGCATGGCATCGGAGTCCTTGTTGTCCGGGCGGGCAACCAGGATGTTCACGTAAGGCGAGTCGCTGCCTTCGATGGCCAGGGCGTCCTTTTCAGGGTTCAGCTTGGCTTCCAGCGCGTAGTTGGTGTTGATCAGGGCGGCATCGACCTGGGTCAGCACGCGCGGAATGGTGGCTGCTTCCAGCTCACGGAACTTCACGCCTTTGGGGTTCTCGGCAACATCCTTCACGGTGGACAGGATGTTCTTGTTGTCCTTGAGCTTGATCACGCCGGCCTTGTCCAGCAGCAGCAGCGCGCGGCCGCCGTTGGTGGCGTCGTTGGGGATCACCACGGTGGCACCGGAAGCCAGTTCGTCGAGCTTCTTGACCTTGGCCGAGTACACGCCCAGCGGCTCGATGTGCACGCCGGCAACACTCACCAGTTGGGTGCCCTTGGCCTTGTTGAACTCATCCAGGTACGGCTGGTGCTGGAAGAAGTTGGCGTCCAGGCGCTTTTCCGCAACCTGCACATTGGGCTGGATGTAGTCGGTGAACTCCTTGACCTTGAGCTCCACACCTTCTTTGGCCAGCGCAGGTTTGACGAAGTTGAGGATTTCGGCGTGGGGCACCGGGGTGGCGGCGACGGTCAGGGTGTCGGCGTGGGCCGAGAAGGCCGCAACGGCGGCGACGACAGCAAGCAGCTTCTTCATTGATCACTCCTTGTGAGGGCCGCGACGGCCCCCGAACGGGTCGGCCGGGCCGACCCCATTGGGGTTACTTACGGGAATAATGCACGACCAGTTTGTCGCCGACGCTTTGCAGTACCTGAACCAGCAACAGCAACAGCACCACGGTGACCACCATCACGTCGGTCTGGAAACGCTGGTAGCCAAAGCGGATGGCCAGGTCGCCCAGGCCGCCCGCGCCCACCACACCGGCCATGGCGGTGTAGGACACCAGGGTGATGGCGGTGACGGTAATGGCGGCGAAGATGCCCGGGCGTGCCTCGGGCAGCAGCGCGTTGGTGATGATCTGGCGGGTGGTGGCGCCCATCGACTGGGTGGCTTCGATGATGCCGCGGTCCACTTCACGCAGGGCGGTTTCGACCAGGCGCGCGAAGAACGGCGTGGCGCCCACCACCAGCGGCGGGATGGCACCGGCCACGCCCAGCGAGGTGCCGGTGATCAGCACGGTGACCGGGATCATCACGATCAGCAGGATGATGAAGGGCAGCGAGCGCAGGATGTTCACCACCAGCGACAGCAGCGCGTACACGCCCTTTTGTTCGAACATCTGCCGCGGCCCGCAGAGGAACAGCAGCACGCCCAGCGGCAGGCCCAGCAGCACGGTGAAGAACAGCGAGCCGAACAGCATGATCATGGTGTCGATGGTGGCCAGCCAGATTTCCGCCCAGTCGACGTTGTCGAAGAAATGCCAGGCATCGCTGAGCAATTGCTGGGCTTCGTTCAGATAGTTCATGGCGTCCATCAACGCAGTACCTCCATATGTACGTCAGCTGCCTTGAAGCGGGCGAACGCCGCTTCCATGTCCCCGCCGATCAGGGCGAGGGTGAGCTGGCCATAGGGGACATCCTTGATGCGGTCGATACGCCCGGCGAGGATGCTGTAGTCGACGCCGGTTTCGCGGGCCACGGTGCCCAGCAGCGGCGCGTAGGTAGCGTCGCCCTGGAAGGTCAGGCGCACGATGCGCCCTGGCACGTGGGCGAAGTCGTCACGCTGCTCGCCTTCGTCGACCTGCTCGTCTTCCTGCACGAAGCGCTTGGTGGTGGGGTGCTGCGGGTGCAGGAACACCTCGGCCACCAGGCCTTGCTCGACGATGCGGCCTGCGTCCATCACTGCCACGCGGTCGCAGACCCGGCGGATCACGTCCATTTCGTGGGTGATCAGTACGATGGTCAGCTTCAGCTCGCGGTTGATCTCGGCCAGCAGTTGCAGCACCGAAGCGGTGGTTTGCGGGTCGAGGGCGCTGGTGGCTTCGTCGCACAGCAGGATCTTCGGGTTGGTGGCCAAGGCGCGGGCAATGCCGACGCGCTGCTTCTGGCCGCCCGAGAGTTGGGCCGGGTACTTCTTTGCGTGGTCCTGCAGGCCGACGCGGTGCAGCAGCTGCGTTACGCGGTCCTTGATCTGGTCGGCAGGCAACTCGCCGGCCAGTACCAGCGGCAGCGCGACGTTGTCGGCGACGGTCTTGGAGGCCAGCAAATTGAAGTGCTGGAAGATCATCCCGACCTGCTGGCGGAAGCTGCGCAGCTGAGTGGCGTCGAAGCCGGTGACGTCTTCGCCGTCGACGATGATCTTGCCCCCGGTGGGGTTCTCGAGGCGGTTGATCAGGCGCAGCAAGGTGCTCTTGCCGGCGCCGGAGTGGCCGATCAGGCCGAACACCTGGCCATCTTCGATGGTGAGGCTGGTCGGGTTCAGGGCCGGGATGTCCCTACCGGCGACGCGGTAGGTCTTGTGGACGTTTTGAAACTCGATCACTGAGCGAACCTTGTGGGGCGCATGGAATGTGGGCCAGCGGTTAGCCGGGGTCGCGCATTTTAGCCTTTTCCAATAGCTGTTCTTAGCATTTATTTCGTAACCGTCCAATCCATTGGGCATAACGCGACAACCGGTAATCTTGATTGAACGCTCGCCAGCGCCTCCCAGTCACTACTTGAACAAGCCCGCCCACGGGCAGCCTGAAGACTGATGAGGAGAACCGAACATGGCCAGCAACAAAGCGCCCGAGCCACGCCAGAGCCAGGCCGCCGGCACCGACACCCCCGACCGGGCCAATACCAACGCCAAGCTGCAAAGCCTTGAGCCCTTTCGCAGCGACGCCACCGGCCAGGCCCTGCGCACCAACCAGGGCGTGAAGGTGGCCGACAACCAGAACTCGCTCAAGGCGGGAGCCCGCGGCCCGTCGTTGCTCGAAGACTTCATCATGCGCGAGAAGATCACCCACTTCGACCATGAGCGCATCCCCGAACGTATCGTCCATGCCCGCGGCACAGGTGCCCACGGCTACTTCCAGAGCTACGGCTGCCATGCCGAGCTGAGCAAAGCCGGCTTCTTGCAGGACCCAGAGAAGATCACCCCGGTATTCGTGCGCTTTTCCACCGTGCAGGGCCCGCGAGGTTCGGGCGACACGGTACGTGATGTGCGCGGCTTTGCGGTGAAGTTCTACACCGACGAGGGTAACTTCGACCTGGTGGGCAACAACATGCCGGTGTTTTTCATTCAGGATGCGATCAAGTTCCCCGACTTCGTGCATGCGGTGAAACCCGAGCCGCACAACGAGATGCCCACCGGCGGCTCGGCCCATGACACCTTCTGGGACTTCGTATCCTTGGTGCCGGAGTCGGCGCACATGGTCATCTGGGCCATGTCCGACCGTGCCATCCCGCGCAGCCTGCGCATGATGGAAGGCTTTGGCGTGCATACCTTCCGCCTGGTCAACGCCCAGGGGGTGGCCAGCTTCGTCAAGTTCCACTGGAAGCCGCGCCAGGGCGTGCATTCGGTGCTATGGGACGAGGCGCAGAAGCTGGCCGGCAAGGACACCGACTACCACCGCCGCGACCTGTGGGACGCCATCGAAACCGGGCATTACCCGGAATGGGAGCTGGGCGTGCAGGTGGTGCCCGAGGCCGACGAGCACACGTTTGACTTCGACCTGCTCGACCCCACCAAGCTGATCCCCGAGGAGCTGGTACCGGTGACGCCGCTGGGCAAGATGGTGCTCAACCGTAACCCGGACAACTTCTTTGCCGAGGTGGAACAGGTGGCGTTCTGCCCCGGGCATATCGTACCGGGTATCGATTTCAGCAATGACCCGCTGCTGCAGGGCCGGCTGTTCTCCTACACCGACACGCAGATCAGCCGCCTGGGTGGGCCGAACTTCCACGAGATCCCTATCAACCGGCCGGTGGCGCCCAACCACAGCAGCCAGCGCGATGCCATGCACCGCATGACCATCGACAAGGGCCGCGCCTCGTATGAGCCCAATTCCATCGACGGTGGCTGGCCGCAGGAAACCCCGCCGGCGGCGCAGGATGGTGGCTTCGAGAGCTACCAGGAGCGCATCGACGCGCACAAGATCCGCCAGCGCAGCGAGTCGTTCGGTGACCACTTCTCCCAGGCGCGGCTGTTTTTCCAGAGCATGAGTGCGCACGAGCAGCAGCACATCATCAAGGCCTACAGCTTCGAGCTGGGCAAGGTGGAGCGCGAGGCGATCCGGGCGCGGCAGGTGAACGAAATCCTGGCCAACATCGATCTCAAGCTGGCAGCGGCGGTGGCGGCCAACCTGGGCTTGCCGGCACCCAAGGCTGGTACGGTCAAGGTAAAAGGCAGCAAGCCCGCGCAGTCAAAGGCCTTGAGCCAGGTGAACCTCCCCGGTGACATCGGTATCAGCGGGCGCAAGATTGCCGTGCTGGTGGCTGATGGCGTGAATGCTGCGAGCGTCGACAAGCTGGTCAAGGCGCTTGAAGCGCAGAGCGCCCGGCCAATGCTGCTGGGGCCGACTTCGGCGCCGGTGAAAGCAGCGGGTGGCAAGGCGCTGGCGGTGGACGCCTCGATCGAAGGCATGCCGTCGGTGATGTTCGACGGGGTGTGGGTGCCGGCGGGCAAGGCGTCGCTCGAGGCTTTGGAGAGTAGCGGTGTGGCCAAGCACTTCCTGCTGGAGGCCTACAAGCACCTCAAACCCATGGGCTTGAGCCTGGAGGGCAAGCTGCTGCTGAACAAGCTGGGGCTCAAGGAGGATGCGGGCTTGCTGCTGGGGGATGAGCAGAAGGCCTTCGATGGGTTCTTCAAGGCGGTCGAGGGGCACCGGGTGTGGGCGCGGGAGCAGGCGGCCGAGTCGGTGCCGGCCTGAGCCCAAAAGCATCGCCGGCAAGCCGGCTCCTACAGGGAACTGTGCAGGAGCCGGCTTGCCAGCGACAAGACAGGCTTTATTGCTGGTGAGGTACCAACACCACCTGCGCTGGGAGCGAGCGCTGGATCTGGTGCTTTTGCTTGAGCTCAAAGCCGCTGTCGAGCTTGTGCACGCGCTTGTGCAGCAGCGTCTTCAACCAGGGCGCATCCTGCGTGCGCGGCACCTGGAACACCACCTCACATCGGTAATTCACCACATCGGCGGCAATCTCATCGAGCTGGCGGCGCAGCGCGCGGCTGTCGGTAGTCTTCAGTGCGATCACGGTGCTGGGGGCGCTGGGGTCGATCACCCGGGCCTGGGGCTTGGCTTCGGCGGCCTTCAGCGCAGCCTCGGCCTTTTCCAGCTCGGCCTTGCGCGCGTGGGCCATGGTGTCACCACCGGTTACCGCCGGGGCTTGCGGCATGAGTGCGCGGGCGCGGGACAGCGCGGTGGCGGCGGCGTTGACGTCGCCCTTCTGCAGCACGATCTGGCTGCGTTGCAGGTAGGCTTCGGCCAACTGGCGCTGGTGAGGCTCCAGGCGCGGGTCATGTGGTGCCTGGGCTTGCAGCGCGGCCAGTTGGTCCTCGGCGGTGGCCAGCTCGTTGCTGGCGATGCTTTGCTCCAGCTGCTGCCAGGCATCCGGCTGGGCAGGCGCCACCGCCTGCTCGGGCGGGGTACTGGAGCACGCAGCCAGGAACAGGGAAAATGCGGCAACAAGCAGATAACGGGAGGCGAACAGCTTCATTCCTGCGACTCTCTATTTGCGCAAAAAGCGAGCAAGTCTACACCCAGGTGCGCACGCTCGAAAACAGGTCTTACAGACCCTTTACCCGGGAAAAGGTTGCGTGCGGCCCCGATTTTTCAGCGTTTTGGCAACGCCAGGCTCAGCAAGAATAGCACTGCCGCGCAGACCACGATCGACGGCCCGGCCGGGGTGTCCTTGAACCACGACATGGCCAGCCCTGCGCACACGGCGGTGATGCCCAGCAGGCTGGCGCCCAGGGCCATCTGCTCGGGCGAACGGGCGTGACGCTGCGCCGCAGCTGCCGGGATGATCAGCAGCGAGGTGATCAGCAGCACGCCGACGATCTTCATCGCCACCGCAATCACCACCGCGATCAGCAGCATCAGCGCCAGGCGCAGGCCGGCCACCGGCAGGCCTTCGACCCGGGCCAGTTCCTCGTGCACGGTGACCGCCAGCAGCGGGCGCCAGAACACCGCCAGCAGTACCAGCACCAGCGCGCTGCCGCCGAGGATCCAGGCAAGGTCGGTGGTGCTGATGGCCAGCAGGTCGCCGAACAGGTAGGCCATCAGATCAATGCGCACATCGTGCATGAAGCTCAGCACCACCAGGCCCAGCGACAGGGTGCTGGGGGCGAGGATGCCGAGCAAGGTGTCCGAGGCCAGCGGCTGGCGTTGCTGCAGGGTGACCAGCAGGATCGCCAGCAGCAGGCAGCCGATGGTCACCGCCAGCGCCGGGCTGACGTCCAGCGCAAAGCCCAGGGCCACGCCCAGCAGCGCGGCGTGGGACAGGGTGTCGCCGAAATAGGCCATGCGCCGCCACACTACGAACGAGCCCAGCGGGCCGGCCACCAGCGCCAGCGACAGGCCGGCAAGCAAGGCGTACAGAAGAAAATCAGCCATGCTTGCAGTGCTCTCCGTGAACATGGGGGCCGGGGGCGACGACCGAGCCGTGCAGGTCGTGGCTGTGGTCGTGGTGGTGGTGGTAGACGGCCAGGCTCGGGGCGTTCTGGCCGAACAGCTCGACGAAGGCCGGGTCGTTGCTGACTTGCTCGGGGTGGCCCGAGCAGCACACGTGGCGGTTCAGGCACACCACCTGGTCGGTGGCGCTCATCACCAGGTGCAGGTCGTGGCTGACCATCAGCACGCCGCAACCGTGGCGGTCGCGCAGGCGGGTGATCAGGTTGTACAGCTCGGTCTGGCCAACCACGTCGACGCCCTGCACGGGTTCGTCGAGCACCAGCAGTTCGGGTTCGCGCAGCAGCGCCCGGGCCAGCAGCACGCGCTGCATCTCACCGCCAGAAATGCTCTGGATGGGGTTGTCGATCACCTGTTCGGCGCCCACTTCCTGCAACGCCGACAAGGCTGCCGCGCGGTCTACTCCGGGCACCAGGCGCAAGAAGCGCAGCACCGAGAGCGGCAGCGTGGCGTCTACCTGGATTTTTTGCGGCATGTAGCCGATACGCAGCTTCGGCTTGCGCCACACCGTGCCGCGGTGGGGCTTGAGCAGGCCCAGCACGGCGCGGACCAGGGTGGTCTTGCCGGCGCCGTTGGGGCCGATCAGGGTGACGATCTGGCCTGGCGCCACGGCCAGGTCGATGCTGTCGAGCACCGCTTCGCCCTGGAAACTGACGCCCACCTGCTGCAGGCGGATCAGCGCGTCGCTCATGCCTGGCCCCGGCAGTTGCCGCACAGACCGACCACTTCGACGGTTTGCGTCTCGACGGCAAAGCCCACGGCCTTGGCGCTGTTTTCGATGGCGGTGCTGATGCTGTCCTGCTCAAGCTCAATGGCCACGTGGCACTCGCGGCAGATCAGGAACTGGCCCTGGTGCGCGTGCTCGGGGTGGCTGCAGCCGATGAAGGCGTTGAGCGAGGCGATGCGGTGCACCAGGCCGTTGTCCAGCAGGAAGTCCAGGGCGCGGTACACGGTGGGCGGGGCGGCGCGGCGGCCGTCCTGCTCGCTGAGTACGGCGAGAATGTCGTAGGCGCCCAGTGGCTTGTGGCTTTGCCACACCAGCTCCAGCACGCGGCGGCGCAGGGCGGTCAGGCGCAGGCCCTGCCGGTTGCACAGCGCGTCGGCCTCGGCCAGCGCGCTGTGCACGCAATGGGAATGATCGTGGGGACGGTGGGCCAGCGGCGTGATGGACATGGGCAGCGACGGTTCTGGATGGAGACGTTATTATGTTACCTGTTTCTGACCAGCCGAGTACCCACCGTGTCCCGATTCCTTGCGCTCTTTGTCGCTTTCATCGCCTTCTCGGCCCATGCCGAGGTGCGCGTGCTGACCAGCATCAAGCCCTTGCAGCAGATCGCCGCGGCGGTGCAGGACGGCGTCGGCAGCCCCGACGTGTTGCTGCCGCCGGGCGCCTCGCCGCACCACTACGCGCTGCGCCCCTCCGACGTGCGCAAGGTCGGCGACGCGGACTTGCTGTACTGGATCGGCCCGGACATGGAGAACTTCCTGCCCCGCGTGCTGGCCGCGCGCAGCAAGCCGACGGTGGCGGTGCAGTCGCTTTCCGGCATGCAGCTGCGTCACTTTGGCGAGGACAGCCATTCCCATGACGAGGCCGACGACCACGACGACCACGACCATGACCACCGCCCGGGCAGCCTTGACGCCCACCTGTGGCTGTCGTCGGTCAATGCGCGGGTGATTGCGGCGAAGATGGCAACTGACCTTGCTGCAGCCGACCCGGCCAACGCCGCGCGCTACCAGGCCAACCTGAAAACCTTCGTCGAGCGCATGGACGCCCTGGATGCGCGCATCAAGCAGCGCGTAGCGGGCATTGCCGGCAAGCCGTACTTCGTGTTCCACGAGGCGTTCGACTACTTCGAGGCCGCCTATGGCCTGAAGCACACCGGGGTGTTCAGCGTGGCGTCGGAAGTGCAGCCGGGTGCCCAGCATGTGGCCGCAATGCGCAAGCGCCTGCAGGAAGTGGGCAAGACGTGCGTGTTCAGCGAGCCACCCCTGCGCCCGCGCCTGGCCGAGACACTGACCGCCGGGCTGCCGGTGCGGCTGGCCGAGCTGGACGCCCTGGGCGGTACCGACCCTGTGGATGGCAAGGGTTATGAGCGTTTGCTGGAGAGGCTGGGTGGTGACCTGGCCGGGTGCCTGGAGCAGCTCTAGGGCCCTATCGCCGGCAAGCCGGCTCCTACAGGCGATTGCATTACCCTGTAGGAGCCGGCTTGCCGGCGATGCTTTTTACAGGGCGAACGGCAGTTTCAGGGCCACCTGCTGACGCTGCGCCAAGCGCACTTCGAACTCACGCGGGTCATGGATGGTCACGTCCATGCCGGCAAACTCGCGGGCGGCGATCAGGCGCGACAGCCAGAAGCGCACGCAACCGACCCGCAGCATCACCGGCCACAGCTCGGCTTCGGCGGCGCTGAACGGGCGCAGCGCTGCATAGGCGCCCAGCAGCGCCTGGGCGCGGGGCAGGTCGATGCCGCCCTGCTCGTCCAGGCACCAGTCGTTCACGGTGATGGCGATGTCATACAGCATCGGCCCGGAGCAGGCGTTGTAGAAGTCGATCACCCCGGTCAGGTGGGTGCCTTCGAACATCACGTTGTCGCGGAACAGGTCGGCGTGCAGGTTGGCCTTGGGCAAGGCTAAGATCTGCGCCTTGTGCGCGGCGATTTCGTCCAGCGCCGGGGTCAGCAGTGCGGCTTGTTCGGCGCTCAGGCCCGCCAGCAGCTCGGCGCCGGACTGCAGCATCCAGTCGATGCCACGGTCGGTACGACGCTCGATGATGCGCTCGCGGGTGGCCAGGTGAATGTGTGCCAGCAGCTCGCCTACCTGGGCGCAGTGCTGGTTGTTCGGCGCCTTGATGTGCTTGCCCGACAGCCGTGGCTGCAGCAGCGCCGGCTTGCCGCACAGCTCGCGCAGGCCCTGGCCGTCGTTACCGCGCAGGGCGTAGGGCACCGGCATGTCGGCGTCGTGCAGCACGTCGAGCAGTTCGATGAAGAACGGCATGTCTTCGACCGGCCCGCGCTCGACCAGTGTCAGGACGTACTCCCCCTGTTCCAGGCTGACGAAGAAGTTGCTGTTTTCGGTACCGGCGGCAATGCCCTGGAAGTCGAGCAGGCGGCCCAGCCCGTAGGGCGCCAGAAAGGTTTCCAGCTCAGGCCGGGTCACAGGGGTGAAGACTGACATGTCGAAAAATTGCCCATACGGGCACTTGCGCCGGCAAGTGCCTGGTTGATATGAACGGTACCCGCCGCTACTTCCACTCGAAGATTTTCCAGGACGGAATCAACATGTCCGGCTGGTCGGAGCGAATGAAGTTGGCATCGGTGCCATCGGCGCGTACCAGGAAATAAGGCTTGCCGCCCTTGGGCGTGACCTTGATCGCATACAGGAAACCGTTCTGGCGGTATTCCTGGATGGTTTTATCGCCTTCCGTGCGAATGGTGACATCGGGATCGGCCGATGGCGCGTCGTCCGCCGCCAGGGTGACGGCTGGCATGGTGGCCAGCAGACCGAGCAGTAACAGGCGATTGAGTGTACGCATGATAACCTAGTCCTTTTGTCGTCATTGATCCGGCTATTCTAGCGCCGGACCCGCCGAAAAGGTTGATTCTCCTCATGAGCCAAGCGCCCCTCGTCCTGGTGGACGGTTCGTCCTACCTCTACCGCGCCTTCCACGCGCTGCCGCCGCTGACCACCTCCAAGGGCATGCCCACCGGTGCGGTCAAGGGCGTGCTGAACATGCTCAAGAGCCTGCGCCGGCAGTACCCGGACAGCCTGTTCGCGGTGGTCTTCGACGCCAAGGGCGGGACCTTCCGCGATGCCATGTTCGCCGAATACAAGGCCAACCGCCCGAGCATGCCCGACGATTTGAGGGTGCAGGTCGAGCCGCTGCACGCCAGCGTGCGCGCGCTGGGCTACCCGCTTTTGTGTGTTGAAGGGGTCGAGGCGGATGACGTGATCGGCACCCTGGCGCGCAGCAGCGCCACCGCTGGCCGCCCGGTGATCATTTCGACTGGCGACAAAGACATGGCCCAGTTGGTGGACGGCCACGTTACCCTGGTCAACACCATGACCGGCAGCGTGATGGACGTTGCCGGCGTGCACGAAAAGTTCGGCGTGGGCCCCGAGCACATCATCGACTTCCTGGCGCTGATGGGCGACAAGGTCGACAACATTCCCGGTGTGCCGGGTGTGGGCGAAAAAACCGCCGTGGGCCTGCTGACCGGCATCGGTGGCGGCCTGCGCGATCTGTACGAAAACCTCGACAAGGTGCCGGGCCTGGCCATTCGAGGGGCCAAGACCCTGCCGGCCAAGCTCGAAGAGCACCGTGACTCGGCGTTTTTGTCGTACGAGCTGGCGACCATAAAGTGCGATGTGCCGCTGGACGTCGAGGTCGATGCCCTGGTGTGCGGCGAGCCGGACCGTGAAGCGCTGCTGGCGCTGTACACCGAGATGGAGTTCAAGAGCTGGGTCGCCGAGGTGCAGCGTGACGCCGCCCAGGCCGGTGACTCGCCTGCTGCGGTTGCCCAGGCACCGGCCGAAAAGGTCGAACCCAAGTACGAAACCATTCTCGATCAGGCACGTTTCGACGCCTGGTTGGAGAAACTGCGCAGCGCAGAGCTGTTCGCTTTCGATACCGAAACCACTGGCCTGGATGCGCAGAAGGCGCAGTTGGTGGGCTTGTCGTTCGCCGTCACCCCGTACGAGGCCGCCTACGTGCCGCTGGCCCATGACTACGAAGGCGCCCCGGCCCAGTTGGACCGCGAGGCTGTGCTGCTGGCGCTCAAGCCGCTGCTGGAAGACCCGGCCAAGGGCAAGGTCGGGCAGAACGCCAAGTACGACATCAACATCCTGGCCAACGCCAGCCCGGCCATCGACATGCGCGGCGTGCGCTACGACACCATGCTCGAGTCGTACGTGTTCAACTCCACCGCCACCCGCCACGATATGGACAGCCTGGCGCAACGCTACCTGGACCACACCACCATTGCCTTCGAAGACATAGCCGGCAAGGGCGCCAAGCAGCTGACCTTCAACCAGATCGCCCTGGACAAGGCCGGCCCGTATGCCGCCGAAGACGCCGACATCACCCTGCGCCTGCACCGCGCGCTGCAGGCGCGCCTGGCCGAGACGCCAAGCGTGCAGCCGGTGCTGATGGACATCGAGATGCCGCTGGTGCCTGTGCTGGCGCGCATCGAGCGCCAGGGCGCGCTGGTCGATGACGTGCTGCTGGGCGTGCAGAGCGGTGAACTGGGGGCGAAAATGGCCGAGCTTGAGCGCGAGGCGATCGAGCTGGCCGGCGAGCCGTTCAACCTCGGTTCGCCCAAGCAGCTGGGGGTGATCCTGTACGACAAGCTGGGCATGCCGGTGCTGAGCAAGACCGCCAAGGGCCAGCCGTCCACCGCCGAAGCCGTGCTCGACGAGCTGGCCGAGCAGGGCTACCCGCTACCGAAGGTGCTGATGCAGTACCGCACCTTGAGCAAGCTCAAGAGCACCTACACCGACAAGCTGCCGGGGCAGATCAACCCGCGCACCGGGCGTGTGCACACCTCTTACCAGCAGGCCGTGGCTGCCACCGGGCGCCTGTCGTCCAGCGACCCGAACCTGCAGAACATCCCGATCCGCACCGCTGAAGGCCGACGCATTCGCCAGGCTTTCATCGCCAGCCCCGGCTACAAGCTACTGGCGGCGGACTACTCGCAGATCGAGCTGCGCATCATGGCCCACCTGGCCAAGGACGAAGGCCTGTTGCATGCCTTCCGTAACGACCTGGACGTGCACCGCGCCACTGCTGCCGAGGTGTTCGGTGTGGACCTGGAGGCGGTCACCACCGACCAGCGCCGCAGCGCCAAGGCGATCAACTTCGGTTTGATCTACGGCATGAGCGCATTCGGCCTGGCCAAGCAGATCGGCGTCGACCGCAAGCAGTCCCAGGACTACATCGACCGCTACTTCGCCCGATACCCGGGCGTGCTGGCCTATATGGAGCGCACCCGCGCCCAGGCTGCCGAGCAGGGCTTCGTCGAAACCTTGTTCGGCCGGCGTCTGTACCTGCCCGACATCAACGCCAAGAACCCCGCGCTGCGCAAGGGCGCCGAACGCACGGCGATCAACGCACCGATGCAGGGCACAGCGGCAGACATCATCAAGCGCGCCATGGTGGCCGTGGACAACTGGCTGAGCGACAGCGGGCTGGATGCGCGGGTGATCCTGCAGGTGCACGACGAACTGGTGCTGGAGGTACGCGAGGACCTGGTTCAACAGGTCAAAGATGAAATTCGCGGCCACATGAGCGGCGCGGCGCAGCTGGATGTACCGCTGCTTGTGGAGGTGGGAATCGGCTCGAATTGGGACGAAGCTCACTGAATTCGCGGGCCGGGCTATGTAGGATCTGCGACGTGGTGCCGCGGATCCGCCCCGTTAGATTCGAAGTTTGATGAAACTATCGCAAATAGTTTCGAGGGCTTCGGAACTAAACCGGTGAAGCCTCACTCAGATGCACTGAATGGCTGGTGAAGCCTTTCGATGCTCCTATGTTGTGTTAAGTGTTGGCAGATACCTGGACTTGCCTCTGGCGGTCCGGACTTGAACCCCGAACTTCCCCCTCCCCATATGAAGTCCGGGGTTTTTTTTGCCTGAAATTTGGTCCTCAGTGCCCTGCGCAACTTGTGGAGCGGCCTTGTGCCGCGAAAGGGCTGCACAGCAGCCCCGGCAACTTATGCTGTGCGGCTGATTTCCTGGGGCCGCTACACGGCCCATCGCGGCACAAGGCCGCTCCTACACGGCCGGGTGCCGCCTCAGGCCGGCTTGTCTTCCAGCTCCATCCAGTCCGCCAGCACCCGGTAGGCTTCTTCCAACCCTTGGCGTTTGGGCGCCGAGAACAGCTGGATGGTGGCGGCGTCGCCCCAGCCCTTGCGGATTTCGGCCTGCACCTTGAGCAGGGTGTTCTTGCCGGCGCCGTGGGTGAGTTTGTCGGCCTTGGTCAGCAGGATGTGCATGGGCATGCCACTGGCCTTGGCCCAGTCGAGCATCATCTTGTCGAAGTCGGTCATCGGGTGGCGCACGTCCATCATCAAAATCACCCCGCGCAGGCACTCACGGCTGCCGAGGTACGCCTCCAGGTGCTTCTGCCAGTGCTGCTTGAGCGGAATCGGCACTTTTGCATAACCGTAGCCCGGCAGGTCGACCAAACGCCGTTCATCGTCCAGACTGAAGAAATTCAACAGCTGGGTGCGGCCCGGGGTCTTGGAAGTCCGCGCCAGGCTGGCATGGGTCAGGGTGTTGAGGGCGCTGGATTTGCCGGCGTTGGAGCGGCCGGCGAAGGCCACCTCGTAACCCTGGTCGTCCGGGCATTGTTCGACCTTGGCAGCGCTGAGGGCGAATTTGGCTTTCTGGCAGAGGCCGAGGATGGGGTTCTTGACTTGCATGGGATATCCGATGTGGGTGTTGCCAAGGCCTGGGCCGGCAAGCGGTGTCGTTTCCGTTTGGATGGCGGAAGTATATAATGCCCCAGTTTTTGTGTGCTCATTCTCCCAGCGAAGGAGAACGGGCATGGGGTGTCGAACAATAGCTCGCGCATCAGAACGCAGCGCGTCCCCCAACCCTGTCAGGTCGTTCCGCTTGGCGAAATGGCTGCTAGCTGTCGGTGTGTTCCTGCCGATTTTCAGCGCACAGGCTACACAGGATCCCGAGGCGTTGTACAACCGCACGTGTGCGGCTTGTCACGCCGGTCAGCTGCCACAGGCCCCCATGCGGGGTGACCGGGCAGCCTGGGAACCCAGGCTGGCGCAAGGCATGGCGCAACTGGTGGTGCATGTTACACAGGGTTTCAAGGCTATGCCGCCGCGTGGATTGTGCATGGACTGCAGTGCCGAGGACTACCGATTGGTCATCCTTTGGATGAGTGGCAGTCCCGATACATAACATTTCACCCTTAGCCGTGTTGGATTAGCTGATGAACAAACTATTCGTGAGTCTGCTGTTGACCATGGGGGTCGCAGGTGCGGCAAGTGCTGCGGACCCCATCAAAGGCGATGCCGCCGCGGGCCAGGCAAAAACAGCGGTGTGTGGGGCCTGCCACAACCCTGACGGCAACAGCCTGGCGCCGAACTTCCCCAAACTCGCCGGCCAAGGCCAGCGCTACCTGGAAAAGCAACTGCACGACATCAAGTCCGGCAAACGCACTGTGCTGGAGATGACCGGCATGCTGGCCAACTTCAATGACCAGGACCTGGCTGATATCGCGGCGTATTTCTCAAGCCAAAAAGGCAGCGTGGGCGCCGCCGACCCGAAACTGGTCGAGCGTGGCAAGGCGCTGTTCAATGGTGGCGACCTCGAAAAAGGCATGCCGGCCTGCACCGGTTGCCACTCGCCGAACGGCGCAGGCATTGCCCTGGCCGGCTTCCCGCACCTGGGCGGCCAGCATGCGCAGTACGTCAGCAAGCAGTTGACCGACTTCCGCGAAGGCAACCGCACCAACGACGGCGACGCCATGACCATGCGCACCATTGCCGGCAAGCTCAGCAACCATGATATCGAGGCTATCGCCAGTTATATCCAGGGGCTGCACTGAGTCCGCTCCCACAAGGTCGAACGCCGCAGCACAGCCCGGGCTTTAACAATCGGTTAATACTGTGCGACAAAGATGAAAGGGCAGCCCGCGCTGCCCTTTTTTTCGTTCAGGGTCGTACACTACAGAACTCACGCCCTTCCCGGCCTGTCACACAACAGGCCGCGTCGAGGCGACCAAAGACTGCTCAGGAGTAAAGCATGCGTAAACTGATTCTCAGCGCTGCGTTGGTCGCCGCCAGCGCCTTCGGTATGGTTGCCGTGCAGGCCGCAGAGCCCGCCACGGCCGGCAAGGAATATATCGAGCTGAGCAACCCGGTACCGGTGTCGGTGCCTGGCAAGATCGAAGTCGTCGAGCTGTTCTGGTACGGCTGCCCGCACTGCTACCACTTCGAGCCGGTGATCAACCCCTGGGTCGACAAGCTGCCCAAGGACGTCAACTTCAAGCGCGTACCGGCCATGTTCGGCGGCCCCTGGGATGCCCACGGCCAGATGTTCCTGACCCTCGAAGCCATGGGTGTGGAGCACAAGGTGCACGCTGCGGTGTTCGATGCCATCCAGAACCAGCGCAAGCGCCTGACCGACCCGAAGGATATGGCCGACTTCCTCGCCACCCAGGGCGTCGACAAGGACAAGTTCCTCGCCACCTTCAACTCGTTCGCCATCAAGGGCCAGGTCAACCAGGCCAAGGAACTGGCGAAAAAGTACGAAATCACCGGCGTGCCGAGCATGGTGGTCAACGGCAAGTACCGCTTCGACCTGGGCACCGCCCAAGGGCCGGAAGGCGTGCTCAACGTTGCCGACCAGCTGATCGCCAAGGAGCGCGCCGCTAAGTAAGCGGCGCCAGCATGGGCCGCTTTCGCACCTCGCGCATCGTCGGCCTGCACCAGCCGCAGGTCAACGAACATCACCTGCAGGCCCCTGGCCTGCCGGAAGATGGCCGCCTGCGGCTGCTCAGTTTCAATATCCAGGTCGGCATCAGCACCGAGCGCTACCGCCATTACCTGACTCGTAGCTGGCAGCACCTGCTGCCGCACACCGGGCGGGCCGGCAACCTGCAAAAAATCGGCGAGCTGCTTGGCGACTTCGACCTGGTGGCCCTGCAGGAGGCCGACGGCGGCAGCCTGCGTTCGGGCTACGTCAACCAGGTCGAACACCTGGCCCAGCTTGGGTCCTTCCCTTACTGGTATCAGCAGCTCAACCGCAACCTCGGGCGCTTCGCCCAGCACAGCAATGGCGTGCTCAGCCGCTTGAAACCCCAGCACCTGGAGGACCATCCGCTGCCCGGCCCTGCCGGTCGCGGGGCGATCCTGGTGCGTTTCGGCGAGGGCGAGGATGCGCTGATCGTGGTGATGATGCACCTGGCGCTGGGTGCCAAGACCCGTTCCCGGCAACTGGCCTACATCCGTGAGCTGATCGGCGGCTACCGCCACCAGGTGCTGATGGGCGACATGAACACCCATGCCACCGACCTGATCGAGCACTCGCCGTTGCGTGACCTGGGCCTGATCGCGCCCCAGGTCGAGGCCACCTTCCCCAGCTGGCGGCCGCAGCGCTGCCTCGACCACATCCTGCTCAGCCCCAGCCTTACGCTTGAGCGCGTCGAGGTGCTGGCGCAGCCGATTTCGGACCACCTTCCGGTTGCCGTCGAGATCCGATTGCCTGACGCACTGACTACCGATACGCTGCCGGTCCTTACCTAGCCTCTACAGCACTCAAGTGTTCGGTTTTCGCGCCGAAATGGAGTCATCAGAGGGCTAGTCGCCCTCACCGGATGCGGATCCAGGCATGACCGAAGAAGCCGAGCGCTGGAAAGAAAAATACCTCAAGAGCATCGAGCAGCAGGAAAAGCTCGAGCGGCGCTGGGAAGCCCGCCTCGACTTGCTGCGCCGTGGCCTGGTGCGCAGCACCTTGGCGGCGGAGGGTAGCGACAAGATCGTCGACCAGTGCATGAAGGAAATGCGCGAGGTGATCCGCAGCGACAATATGGACGCCGGCCTTGCCGGGTTGATTCCGCGCCTGGAAAAGGCCGTGCTCGACTCCGAGCAGCGCCGCGAAACCCGCATGAACCAGGTTGGCGATGCGCTGACTGCGTTGGTCACCCAGCTGCAAGCCCTGCCCCTGCCCGGCGAGGTCTCACGCCCGCTGAAAAAGCTGGCGAAGAAGCTCGACGGCGGCGTCGCCCAGTCCCGCGACCTGCCGCCGTTGCTGGGTGAGCTCAGCGGCCTGCAGGGCAAGGCCCTGAATGCGGTACAAAAGCCCGGCGAAGAAGCCCGCCCCGGCCTATTGCAGCGGCTGTTCGGTGGCCGCGACGAGGCCCACGACGAAGCGCTCCCCGCCCACGAGCCCACGGCACCTGCCCCAGCGGCCCCGGCGAAAACGCAAAATACCCACGAAGAAGCGTCCGAGCCCGTGGGAGCGGGCTTGCCCCGCGATGAGGCCGCCAAACCTGCCCCACAGGATCCAGCCCCCAAACAGCAGGACGTCGACGAGCTTCACCCCTTGCCCGCTGGTGTTCTTCAACCTGCTCCCCAACCTGAGCCCGTAGCCCAGGAGCCCGTTCACGCTCCATCGCCTGAGCCCCACGCAGACGTGCCTGGGTCGGCGTTGATCGATGCCGTGACGGCGCCTGCACCGGTAGCCGATACGCCGCAGCAACCCGACGCCGAGCCAGTAACCGAACCGGCTGTAGTTGAAGCTGCGCTTGAGGTGCCGGCAGAAGAGCCAGTAGAAGAAGCAGTCGAACCCACCGAGCCATCCGAACTGCTCGAAGGCGAAGACGGCCCCTATGCCCTCCCCGACGCAGTCGAGCCGCCGTACAGCCAAGTCGCCGCCCATATCGAGCAAACCCTGATCGGCCTGCTCGACGACCTCAGCCTGCCCGAGCGCCACAAGGCCCAGGCCCTTGAGATGCGCGAGCGGGTGGCCCGTGGCCTGAACTGGTACGAGCTGATCCCGGTGCTGGACGACCTGGCAGTGCTCATGCTGGCAATCACCGACAGCGGCCAGCACGAGTTCGAGGCCTACCTGCAGCAACTCAACGAGCGCCTGGAAACCTTCCAGAGCCACCTGCACGAGGCCAGCACCGGCCATGCCGACAACAGCTCTGCCGCCCGCCAGCTGGACAGCCAGCTGCGCGAGCAGGTCGACGGCCTGCAGAGCAGCGTGCAGGGTGCTGCTGACGTCGACAGTCTCAAGCACATCCTGGAGAGCCGTCTCGAAGGCCTGCTGGTGACCATGGATGATCACCAGCTCGAGCGCGACCGCCGCGAGCAGGAGCTGGCCGGGCGCCTGCAAGGGTTGGCCGAGCGTGTAGCGAGCATGGAGCAGGAAGCCCTCGGCTACCGCGAGCACCTCGAGGAGCAACGCCAGAAGGCGATGATCGACCCGTTGACCGGGCTGCCCAACCGCGCTGCCTGGTCCGAGCAGGTCGAGCGCGAAGTGCTCGAATGGCAAGAGAGCGGCGGCCACCTGGCCATGGCCATCCTCGACCTCGACCACTTCAAACGCATCAACGACGGATACGGCCACCTGGCCGGTGACAAGGTGCTGAAGATCGTCGCCGACCAGTTGCGCAAGCGTCTGCGCGGGCGTGATTTCATCGCCCGCTTTGGTGGCGAGGAGTTCGTGCTGCTGCTGCCGCAGACCTCGCCCCCCGCTGCCGTGCAGGTGGCTGAAGCCCTGCGCGCGGCGATCGAGGCCTGCCCGTTCCATTTCAAGGGCGAGCGGGTGGTGATCACCACGTCGATCGGCATCAGCGCGTTCCGTTCGGGCGAGCGCAGTGACCAGGTGCTCAAGCGCGCCGACGAAGCGCTGTATCGCGCCAAGGATCAGGGCCGCAACCGCGTCGAACAAGGTTAAGTAGCAAAAGGCCCACGATGCCTGGAGTGGCGCACGTTATACTGTAGCGCTGTTGTCGGCTCATCATGACGTGCTCCTCTCAATGAAAACATTCTTCACTGCCCTGCTGTTGCTCGCCCTGGCCGGTTGCTCCAGCGGCCTGCGCATCGACCGCAGCCACCCTTCGGTCAACCAGGACAACCGCATCCAGTTCGTCGTGGTGCACTACACCAACGCCTCCCTGGAGCGCTCGTTGGCGCTGCTCACCCATGGCGAGGTGAGCAGCCACTACCTGATCGGCGACGGGCCGGCCACGGTCTACCAGCTGGTGGACGAGAGTCGCCGTGCCTGGCACGCCGGCGACAGCCAGTGGGAGGGCCGCACCTGGCTCAACTCCACCTCCATCGGCATCGAGATCGTCAACCCGGGTTATACCGATACCCCGGGCGGTCGGGTCTGGCACCCGTACAGCGAGGCCCAGGTGCAGGCGTTGATCGCCTTGCTGAAGGATATCGTCAAGCGCAACGGCATCGCCCCGCAGCACGTCATCGGCCACAGCGACATCGCCCCGCTGCGCAAGCTCGACCCTGGCCCGCTGTTCCCGTGGAAGCGCCTGGCCGACGCCGGGCTGAGCATCTGGCCAGAGGCCGCTGCAGTGGCGCGTCAGCAGGTGTATTTCGAGGCCAACCCGCCGGCGGTGGGCTGGTATCAGCAGCAACTGGCGCGGTTTGGTTATGCCATCGACCAGACCGGCGAGCTGGACGTGGCCACCCGCCACGTGATCGCCGCATTCCAGATGCGCTTCCGCCCGCAGCGTTTCGACGGCATGCCTGATGCGCAGACCGCCGCCATGCTGCAGGTGCTCAACAGCATGCGCTAAGCGCGCAAGCCGCTGTAGGCGCCGGCTTTCGCGCCAACGCCTGTGGCGCGCCGCCCAACGGCGACGCCGGGCGGCCGTTCCGTTGCTATACCTTTGAGTATTCAACCGGATGCCGCGCATGCTCGCCCTCATCGCCACAGTGCGCCAATATTTCCACCACCCCTGGCTGCTGGCTGTGCTCGCGGCCCTGGGCAGTGCCGCGCTGCTGCTGGCCGGCAGCGTGGGGGTGACGTTGCAGCAGATGAGGCAGAGCGAAAGCGCGCAGATGAACGCCCGGGGCGAGCGCTTTCTCGACCGCCTGGAGCAGGTGTTCGGCCAGCTGCGCGAAGGCGTCGATCAGTTGCAGGCCCAGCCGCTGCGCGGTTGCAGCCAGGCGATGCAGGCACAGTTGCAGCAAGTCGCGCTGGCCTCGCGGTTCATCTACGAGGCAGCCTACGTCGACAGCCAGGTTGCCTGCTCCAACCGTGGCGAGCGAGTCGTTGCGCCGCTACGCGGCCCGGATATCCAGGGCCCCACCTACAGCTACTGGCTGAACACCACCACCGAACCCAACGAAAACCTAGCGGCGCTGATGCTGGGGCGGGGCAACTTTCTGGTGTCCACCTCGCGCGGGCACCTGAGCGATGTGGTCGACCTGCCGCCGGGCGGCAGCCTGCTGGTGGTGCTCGACCGCGGCACCCGGGCGATACCGGTGCTGGGCCCGGCCCAGGCCTGGCCGCCCACCGACGCTTGGCCGCCACCGTCGCACAAGTCGTTGCTCGAGCTGCACGACAAGCTGGTCTACCGCATGGCCACCAAGTCGCCGGACTACCAGCTGGTACTGATCGCCCCGCGGGCCAGCCTGCCAATGCGCCTCAACGGCCTGCTGTGGCTGTTGTACCCCGGTAGCCTGCTGCTGGCCTGCTGTATCGGCTGGTTGGCATTGCAACTGATCCAGCAGCGCCGCTCGATGAGCTCCGAGCTGCAACAGGCGCTGCGCCGTGGCGAGTTGCAGGTGTTGTACCAGCCGATCTTCGAGCTGGACAGCCGGCGCTGTGTCGGCGCCGAGGCGCTGGTGCGCTGGCGCCGCCCGGACGGTACGCTGACCAGCCCGGACCTGTTCATCCCGCTGGCGGAGAACACCGGGCAGATCCGCCCGATTACCGATTTCGTCCTGCAGCGAGTGCTCGAGCAACTGGGGCAGTTGCTGCGGGCCAACCCGCAGTTGTACATATCGATCAACCTGGCGGCCTGTGATGTGACTGCGCCGCGCATCGGCCAGGTGGCCGCAAAGTTGTTGGCCCAGCACCGGGTTGCCGCCCGCCAGATCGCCTTCGAGGTGACCGAGCGCGGGTTGATCGATGTGGTGGTGGCGCGGGACAACCTGCAGGCGTTGCGCGCATCCGGGCACCAGGTGCTGATCGACGACTTTGGCACCGGCTACTGCAGCCTGGCCTACCTGCAGACCTTGCCGGTGGATTGCCTGAAGATCGACAAGGCGTTCATCGACGCCCTTGGCCACGATGCTGCCAGCAGCGGTGTGGCGCCGCATATCATCCGCATGGCCCATGACCTGAACCTGCGGGTGATCGCCGAAGGTATCGAGAGCGAGGACCAGGCCGGGCTGCTCAGCAGCGAGGGGGTGAACTACGGCCAGGGCTGGCTGTTCGCCCACCCGCTCAGCGCACGGCAGTTCGCCGAACTGATTACCCGCGGCCGGCGGGTGGCGGGGCGGCGTGTCGATGATGAATTGTGAGCTGGCGCGATCCCTGTAGGAGCCGGCTTGCCGGCGATAGGGCCGGGCCTGCAAACGCATATTCCTGACCGGGCCCAATCGCTGGCAAGCCAGCTCCTACAGAACAAACTACAACTCATTGATTTAACACGGTCTCTGTGGGAAGCGGCCTCGTGTCGCGATGGGGCGCGTAGCGGCCCCAGGATTTTTGCATCATGCGAAATTGCCGGGGCTGCTGCGCAGCCCATCGCGACACAAGGCCGCTCCTACAGAGACCGTGTTGAACCAGTAGGTTGTGAGTGCCGGTTGCCGGCGATAGGGCCAGGGCTGCAATGGCCCTCACACCGGCAATGCCATGTAGAACTGCGTGCCCTGCCCGGGGCGTGAGAACACCCCCATGCGCCCACCGTGCAGTTGCACGATCTCCTTGCACAGCGCCAGCCCGAGCCCGGCACCGCCTTTTTTGCGGCCCACCTGCACGAACGGCTCGAAGATTCGCCCCTGCTGGCCGTAGGCAATGCCTTCGCCGTTGTCCTCGACGCTGATGATCACCCGTTCGGCATGCCGGCGCGCGTGCAGGCGGATGCGCCCGCCGTTGGCGGTGTGGCGGATGGCGTTGTGCAGCAGGTTGTCCAGCACCCGGTCGAGTTGGGCGATGTCGGCCTGGATGCGCGGCAGTGGCGGCTCCAGCTCGCGCACCAGCTCGATGTGCTTGTCTGCCGCCAGCCCTGCAACGCGCTGTTCGGCGCGCTGGAACAGCTCGTCGAGGTTGCACGGGCCCAGTTCCAGCTTCTGCAGGCCACTCTGGTAGCGGGAGAAGTTGAGCAGGTCGTTGATCAGCTGGGTCAGGCGCTGCATTTCTTCGCCAATGGTCTCCAACAGGTCGTGCTCGCGGGCCTCGGGCGGGAACTTCAGGCGCTCGCGCAGCAGGCCGAAGGCCATGTGCATGCCGGTGACCGGGGTGCGCAGTTCGTGGGAGGCGCGCAGCACGAACTCGCTGCGTACCCGCTCGAAGGCACGCTGTTCGGTCACGTCGTGCAACACCATCACCGCGCCGAGGATCGGCCCCTGGGGGTGGCTGACCGGGGTCAGGCTGTAGGTCAGCAGGCGGCTTTCGTCGTCCACCTCAAGGCTGAGGTCTTCTGGCGGGCGATCCAGGCTGCCACCGCGTAGCACCTGGCGCATCTGCTGCTCCAGCTCCGGGCGCTGCAAGGCTTCGGCCAGGCTCACCCCCAGGCGGCTTGGGTCCCAACCCAACTGACGCTGGGCCACAGGGTTGAGGTGTTCCAGGCGGCCCTGGCGGTCGATGATCAACAGGCCGTCGTCGATGCTGTCGAGCACGGCCTGCAGACGCTGCTGGCCGGCCAGCAGCTCGTCGACGTTGGTGGCCTGGTGCTTGCGCAGGGCATCGGCCATCAGGCCGAAGCGCCGGGTCAGCTGGTTCAGCTCGGTGGCCTGGGTGACCGGCAGGGTGACGTCGAAGTTGCCCTGGCCAACCTGGTCGGCAGCCTTGGCCAGGGCCTCGATCGGCTGGCCGAAGCGCCGCGCAATGTTGTGCGCGGTGATGAAGCCCAGCACCAGCACGGTCAGGCCCATCAGGCCCAGCAGGCCGCTGATCAGCAGGGCGCGGTCGCGGGATTTCTCTTCGGCGCGGGTGATGTGCTCGAGGGTTTGCTTGTGCGAGTCGATCAGGTCGGTGCGTACCTGGTTGAAGGCGGCCCCCAGCGGTTGTTCCACGCCCATGCTGCGGGCCGGCGCCTTGCTTTCGCGCCAGGCCTGG
Organism: Pseudomonas fakonensis; assembly: GCF_019139895.1. Classification (GTDB taxonomy): domain Bacteria; phylum Pseudomonadota; class Gammaproteobacteria; order Pseudomonadales; family Pseudomonadaceae; genus Aquipseudomonas; species Aquipseudomonas fakonensis. The sequence goes on from NZ_CP077076.1 coordinate 86,972, forward strand.
AGAAACGCCTGGTAGTTGCTGCTGGCCTTGCTGAAGCCGGTACGCTCGCCGCCCTGCTCCAGGCCCTGGTTGAGCAGGCCCTGGAACTGGTTCTGCAGGGTCATCAGGTTGTTCGGGTCGCTGTCCTCGTCGAGGATCAGGTTCAACTGCTCACCCAGGTTCTGCCGCAGTTGCAGGCCCAGCGCCAGGGTGTGGGTGGTGTCCTGCACCAGGCGCTGCTGCATGGTCGCCATCTGCAGCACGCTGACCAGCCCCAGCAGCAGCCCCAGCAAGGCCACCGTGACCAGCGCCGAGATGCTGAGGAACAGCCGCGTGCGCAGCTTCATCGGCCATTTCACAGGTTGTACTGCTTGCGTTTGCGGTACAGGGTGGAGGCGTCGATACCGAGGGTCTTGGCGGCCTGGTCGAGGGTATCGCTGGCGGCCAGCACCGCGCCGATATGGGCGCGCTCCAGCTCGTCCAGACTCAGCGCCGCACCCACCCGGGGGGCGTTGCTGGCGGGCTGCTCGCCCATGCCCAGGTGGCTGACTTCGACCCGCTCCTGCGGGCAGATGATGCTGGCGCGTTCGATCACGTTGCGCAGTTCACGGATGTTGCCCGGCCAGCGGTAATTGAGCAGTGCGGCGCGGGCTTCGTCGCTGAAGCCGCGGGCCGGGCGCGAGTAGTCTTTTACGAAGCGCGCCAGGAAGCGGTCGGCCAGGGTGAGGATGTCCTCGCTGCGTTCGCGCAGCGGCGGCAGGTGCAGGGTGATGACGTTCAGGCGATACAAAAGGTCTTCGCGAAAGCGGCTCTCGCGGACCATCTCCTCGAGGTTGAGGTTGGTGGCCGCCAGAATGCGCACATCGGCGCGGCGGGTGACCGGGTCGCCGACCCGCTCGTACTCCTTGTCCTGAATGAAGCGCAGCAGTTTGGGTTGCAGCGTGAGGGGGAAATCGCCGATCTCGTCGAGAAAAAGCGTGCCGCCATCGGCCTGGCTGACCCGCCCCAGGGTGCTTTCGCTGGCCCCGGTGAAGGCGCCGCGGGTGTGGCCGAACAGCTCGCTTTCCATCAGCTCGGCGTTCAGCGATGGGCAGTTGATGGTCACGCAGGCCTTGCGTGCGCGTTTGCTCCAGCCGTGGATGGCGCGGGCCAGTTCGCCCTTGCCGGTACCGGATTCGCCGAGGATGAGGATGTTGGCGTCGGTGGTGGCCACCTGCCGGGCGGTTTCCAGCACCACCATCATGGCCGGGCTGTGGGAATCGAGGCCATCCTTGGGTTTGCGCACTTCGCCTTCGAGGGCTTCCAGGCGTGCCGACAGCTGGCGTACCTCAAGCTGCTTGGCGGTGGCCAGGCGCAGCTGGTCGGGGCTGCAGGGCTTGACCAGGTAGTCGGCGGCGCCGGCCTGGATGGCGTCTACGGCAGTGTCGATGGCCGAGTGGGCGGTGACGATCACCACGCGCATCCATGGCGCCTGGATACGCATCTGTGCCAGCACGTCCAGGCCGTTGTCCTCGCCCAGGCGCAAATCCAGGAAGCACAGGTCGAACACCTGGCGCTGCAACAGGGTCTCAGCCTGGGCGGCGCTGTTGGCGGTGGCCACGCTGTAGCCTTCGTCTTCCAGGCAGTAGCGGAAAGTGCGCAGGATCGCGGACTCGTCATCCACCAGCAGAATGCGGCCTTGGTTGTCCTGGGCTGATTCCATTTCCTGCGCTCCTTTGGGATTGATCTCAATTAGTGTCGGAAAAATCGGGCAAGTTGCATGGTCGATTCTGATTGATTCCGTGCCATGCATGCTAGCCGCATGCCTTCATGATGGCTAACTGGCTGATAACAATGAAGTTGTTTGTTGTCCGGTAGCTGGCATGCAGGTTGCGAAGACCCAGGGTTGAAGTATTCGTAAGGAGGTAGACCCATGCGCTTTTCCCCTCGAATGGTAGTGCTCGCCTGTTGCCTGGTACCGCTGCTGGCAGCGGCCGACCCGGCCCAGGATGCCCGTCTGGAAGGTTCGCTGCAGACGGCGTTGGCGCTCAACCGCATTCTCAACCCCTTCCCGATCAAGGTGCAGGTCGATGGGGCCAAGGCCCGGCTCAGCGGTGAAGTGGAAAACCCCGTCGAGCGCGACCTGGCCGAGCGGGTGGCGCTGGCCACCCGCGGTATCGACACGGTCGACAACCAGTTGCAGGTCAACCCGGCGCTGATCGAGCGGCCGCTGGAGCCGCGCGCCTACGCCCAGCGCCTGGACGACGCCACCCTGGGCGCGGTGATCCGCGCGCGCTTGCTGTGGAGCCGGGTAACCGAAAAAGCGCCCATCGAGGTGCAGAGCAGCGAGGGTGTGGTCACTCTGCGCGGCAAGGTCGACAGCCCCGAGGCCAAGGAGCTGGCCGGCGTGCTGGCGCGCACCACCGAGGGCGTGCACCTGGTCAACAACCTGGTCAGCCTCGACAGCACTGCCCTGGCCAAGGCCCGGGAAAAGCCGCTGGACGCGCCCAGCGGGCCACAGCCCGGGGACAGCTGGATCATCGACAAGATCCAGACCAGCTACCGCTTCAGTCGCAACCTGGACGGGCTGAACATCAAGGTCGCCAGCGAGCAAGGCATGGTGCGCTTGTCGGGCGAGGTGGTCAGCAGCGAGCAGCGCACCATCGCCATCGACGTGGCCCGGCAGATCGTCGGCGTGCGCGGCGTGGATGCCGACTTGCTCAAGGTGGCCAGCAAGGTGGAAGGCTGATCGTGCAAAACGCACGGTGCCCGAAGGGGGCATCGTGCAGGATACGACTTGGTCTATTTCTGTTATTGAATTAACTCATTGATTTAAAAGGTTTTTATTTCAAGTCAAAGGCTGGCATGCAGGCTGCAATGTCTTGTTCAGGTCTAGATAACAAGTACAGCAGGAGCCACCGGCATGAACCGCCCAACCGTCAACCGCATGCAGTCCGCCGTTTTGCCGCTTCGCCAGGTGTTGTTCCTAGGCATGGCCGTGCTGCTCACGCTGGCAGCCGGGCAGTTCTACTACAGCTTGCAGACCGCCAAGCTGGCCCAACAGGTGGCGGCGCAAACGGCGCTGCTGACGCAGATGAAGGCGAGCCGTGCCAGCACCTTGGTGCGCGCCGCCGAGCCGCTGCCGACCCAGGCCAATGCCACCACCCCTGCCGTACTGGAAACCGTCACGCCGCAGGAGCGTTGGGTGTTCTGACCCCTCCTGCGCCGGCCATCGATTACGTACAAGAAAGGAGTAACACCATGCTGAGCTGGGCTATCACCTTCCTGATCATCGCCATCGTCGCAGCCGTACTGGGCTTCGGTGGTATCGCCGGCGCCGCAACCGGTATCGCGAAGATTCTGTTCATCGTCTTCCTGGTGCTGTTCGTGGCTTCTTTCTTCTTCGGACGCGGCAGGGGCTGACCCATGAACAGGATCCTGGCCGGCGCCCTGCTGCTGGGCGCCGTTACCACGGCCATGGCGGCCAATGACGGCCAGGTCCGTGCCAACCAGCTGCTTGGCACAGACCCCGAATACCGGGAAACCTGGCAGGACACGATCAAGGGTGAGGAGCGCCTGCCGGAGTGGGTGATCAACCTGACCGGCAGCGCGCCGCTGCAGATGTCGGCGGTCACCGAGGACGGTGACCAGTACCTGGTCGGCCCGCTGTGCGAGTCGCAGGGCAACTGCACCCACAAGCGCCTGATCGTGGCGTTCAGCTGGGACAAGGACGATGCCTACGGGATGCTGGTCGAGGTGCCCGAGGGCCTGCCTTCGGACAAGTCGCCCACCCGTCACGCGGACTACCGCTGGCTGGGCAAGCCCGACGACGGCATGAAGGCATTGCTGCAGGAGCAGCTCAAGCGTGACCCCAACTGGTACTGAGTTTTTTACCGGTCGGGCACGCACTGTAACGAAATAGAAGCTGAACCTTTCTATCGTTCTGGCTTCTATGATGCGCCGCCTCGAGGAGAGGCGGCACATGACCAGGGGGCCGGGCTGTTCTGATTGTTGCAGGATCGGAGTGGCCTAGGGGTACAGGGAGTACCTCCTTCGTGGGCCGGGTCAGGAGAGGGTGGCATCGGAAGTTGCAGGTCGGCCGGGGTCGGTCTGGCTTCCGAAGCGCCTGTCAGCACCTTCCCTTCTTATATATGTGTAGGAAATCTCCTTCAGACACATTTTGTCGCGACCGTATATCGATTTTTTTTTGATTGTCCGACCGGTCAAGCCAAGTGGCATTTCAGCCATTCGGATTGTCGAACACGCCATCAAAACCCCCGCATGTATACCGTCAAATCTGCCTAAATATGGCGGTTTGGTCTTGTTCGGAAAACCGAACGTTTAAAATCAAGCACTTGGCGATGCCCGATTTCAGTGCGGAGTCTCATGCCGATTCGGCATGGGGTAGTCGTTTCCGGCATTAGACTGGCCCCTTCCCCATCGCAATAGTTGCCGCCTTTTTCCCTGGCCCGAGCCCCCTCAAGGTGCGCTCGCGGTGACCTTCCATGGGGTCGTCGAGTGGAAACGATGCGTTACCTGAAGGCTGTTAACGGCTCTGGGACGCGGTTTTCCGGTTGATGCCCGTGACCACTACAACAAAGGGTAATGACATGAAGAAGGCAAAACTGAGCCTCGCCTGGCAGATCGTCATCGGTCTGTTGCTGGGCGTTGCAGTCGGCGCGCTACTGAATCATTTCAGTGCAGAAAAGGCATGGTGGATCAGCAACGTCCTCCAGCCCGCTGGCGACATCTTCATTCGCCTGATCAAGATGATCGTTGTCCCGATCGTGATTTCGTCGCTGATCGTGGGTATCGCCGGGGTAGGCGACGCGAAGAAACTGGGCAGCATCGGCCTGAAGACCATCCTCTACTTCGAGGTGGTGACCACCATCGCCATCGTCGTCGGCCTGGTGCTGGCCAACGTGTTCCACCCGGGCGCCGGCATCGACATGAGTACCCTGGGCACCGTCGACATCTCCAAGTACCAGGCCACGGCGGCCGAGGTACAGCATGAGCACGCGTTCATCGAGACCCTGCTCAACCTGATCCCGTCGAACATCTTCGCGGCGCTGATGCGTGGCGAGATGCTGCCGATCATCTTCTTCTCGGTGATGTTCGGCATGGGCCTGTCGAGCCTCAACGCCGAGCTGCGCGAGCCGCTGGTGCGTACCTTCCAGGGCGTGTCGGAGACCATGTTCAAGGTCACCCACATGATCATGAACTACGCCCCGATCGGCGTGTTCGCCCTGATCGCCGCCACCGTCGCCAACTTCGGCTTCGCCTCGCTGCTGCCGCTGGCCAAGCTGGTGCTGCTGGTGTACTTCGCCATCGCCTTCTTCGCCTTCATGGTGTTGGGCCTGGTGGCGCGCGTGTTCGGCTTCTCGATCATCAAGATCATGCGCATCATGAAGGACGAGCTGATCCTCGCGTACTCCACTTCCAGCTCTGAAACCGTGCTGCCGCGCGTAATCGAGAAGATGGAAAAGTACGGCGCGCCGAAGTCGATCTGCTCGTTCGTGGTGCCGACCGGCTACTCGTTCAACCTCGATGGTTCGACCCTGTACCAGAGCATCGCGGCGATCTTCATCGCCCAGCTGTACGGCATTGATCTTTCGATCGGCCAGCAGCTGATGCTGGTGCTGACCCTGATGGTCACCTCCAAGGGTATCGCTGGTGTGCCAGGCGTGTCGTTCGTGGTGCTGCTGGCCACCCTGGGCAGCGTGGGTATTCCGCTGGAAGGCCTGGCGTTCATTGCCGGTGTCGACCGCATCATGGACATGGCCCGTACCGCGCTGAACGTGGTGGGCAACGCCCTGGCTGCAGTGGTCATCGCCAAGTGGCAGGGTATGTACGACGCTGAAAAAGGCGAGGCGTACTACAAGTCGCTGGTGCTGGACAAAGGCAAGACCGAGGCAGTGGTGGCGGGCAAGACCGTCAGCCAGTAAGGCCTTGAGCTGAACCAGAAAGCCCCGACTTGTCGGGGCTTTTTGTTTTTGGCCTACCACACCCTCCCTTGGTAGGAGCGGCCAAACACCGGCATGCGCTATCATTCGGGCATTTTTCACAGGGGAATTCAGGATGCTCAACGGCCTCTGGCTCGGCTTTTTCGCGGTAGCGGCGATCTCTGCCCTGGCGCAATGGCTGGTGGGCGGCAACGCCGAAATCTTCGCCGCCATGGTCGTGAGCATCTTTGCCATGGCCAAGCTGTCGGTCGAGGTCATGGTGCTGCTGTTCGGCACCCTGACCCTGTGGCTGGGCTTTCTCAAAATCGCCGAGAAGGCCGGCATCGTCGAATGGCTGGCCAAGGTGCTCGGGCCACTGTTCGCCCGCCTGATGCCTGAAGTGCCGCGCGGCCACCCGGCCCTGGGCCTGATCACCATGAACTTCGCTGCCAACGGCCTGGGCCTGGACAACGCCGCCACGCCGATCGGGCTGAAGGCCATGCGCGCCCTGCAGGAGCTCAACCCCAGCAGCACTACGGCGAGCAACGCGCAAATCCTGTTCCTGGTACTGAACGCCTCGTCGCTGACCCTGCTGCCGGTGACCATCTTCATGTACCGCGCCCAGCAGGGCGCCGCCGACCCGACCCTGGTGTTCCTGCCCATTCTACTGGCCACCAGCGTGTCGACCCTGGTGGGCCTGCTGTCGGTGGCGGTGATGCAGCGCCTGCGCCTGTGGGACCCGGTGGTGCTGGCCTACATGATCCCCGGTGCGCTACTGCTGGGTGGCTTCATGGCGTTTCTCGGCACGCTGTCGTCGGCGGCCCTGTCCGGCCTGTCGTCGATCCTCGGCAACCTGACGCTGTTCGGCGTGATCATGCTGTTTTTGCTGATTGGCGCGCTGAAGCGGGTGAAGGTGTACGAAGCCTTCGTCGAAGGCGCCAAGGAAGGTTTCGACGTGGCCAAGGGGCTGCTGCCATACCTGGTGGCCATGCTGGTGGCGGTGGGCGTGCTGCGCGCCTCGGGCGCCCTGGAGCTGGCCCTGGACGGCATTCGCCATGCGGTGAGCTGGCTTGGCCTGGATACCCGCTTCGTCGAGGGCCTGCCCACAGCGCTGGTCAAGCCGTTCTCCGGCAGCGCCGCGCGGGCCATGCTGATCGAAACCATGCAGGTGCATGGCGTGGACAGCTTCCCGGCGCTGGTGGCTGCGACCATCCAGGGCAGCACCGAGACCACCTTCTACGTGCTGGCGGTGTACTTCGGCGCGGTGGGTATCCAGCGGGTGCGCCACGCCGTGGGTTGCGCCTTGCTGGCGGAGTTCTCCGGCGTGGTGGCGGCGATCTTCGTCTGCTACTGGTTCTTTGCCTGAGCCTGGCTGGCCTGGCTAACGCTCCAGTCGATCACCTGGCGGGTCAGCTGATCGCTGGCTGCGCCGAAGCCGCTGACCACCGCCGGCACCTGGGTGCCTGACAACGGCTGGCGCACCTCGAAGCGCTTGCTGGCCAGAATGCGCTGGCTGCGCCCCTGCACCAGGCGGGCATCGTAGCGGATCACCACCTCCACCTGCTGGCCCGAGCGGTATTCGCTCTGGAACGCCTGCAACTCCCCGCCCAGCTCGTAGTCGGCCTGTAGGTTGCTGTCGTCGGCGCTCAGCCGCTGCACCCGGCCGTCACGCTGGAAGCCATCGAGCAGGCGGTTGCGCAGCAGTTGCGGCGCCGGGTCGCTCCAGCGTGCGCCCTGGTAGCTGCTGATTACGTCACCCTGGGGGATCACTGCAATGCGTGGCCCGGCCAGCGCTTCGCTGGCCAGCGGTTTGTTCAGGCGCAGCGACCAGCCCACCGGCGCAGCGTTGCCTGTGGCCTGGCTGGCCGGCAGGCGATAGATATCCACCGGCGCGCTCTGCGGCAGGATCGAGCAGGCCGAGGCCAGGCTCAGGGTGGCGGTGAGTGCGGCCAGGCGCAGCGAGCGGGTCATGGCTGGAACTCCTTGTTGTTGTCGCGGCCCAGCAGGTAGCCGCTGGGGTCGGCCTCCAGGCGCCGGGAGATACCCTTGAGCGAATTGAGGGTTTCACGCAGCTCGCGGATGGCCGGGGCCACCTGGTTCAGGCCCTGGGCGCCATCGTCGATCGACTGGCGGTTGTCCTGCAGCAGGCTGTTCAGGGTGGCTGCGCTTTCGGCCAGTGACTGCATGGCCTGCTCGGCGCTGCCGATGGCCTGCTTGCCTTGGCTGCCCAGCAGGCCGTTGGCGTTTTTCATCAAGGCCTGGGTTTCGGCCAGGGTGGCGTTGGCCTGGCGACCGACTTCGGACAACTGCGCCAAGGTATCGGCGATGCCGCCCTTCTTGCTGGCGAAGGCGCCGGTGGTCTGGTCGAGGTTGGCCAGGGTGTTGCTCAGGTGCTCGACGTTGCTTTCGGAGAACATCTGGTTGGCGTTGTGCAGCAGCAGGTTGATGTTGGTCACCAGGTCGCTGCTGTCGTTGAGCAGGCGTGAAATCGGCGAGGGTGAGGCGATGATGATCGGCAGCTTGCCGTCCTTGCCCTTGAGCTCGGAGCTTTGTGGTGTGCCGCCGCTGAGCTGGATGAACGAGTTGCCGGTGACCCCGGCCAGGGTCAGCTTGGCCTGGGTGTCTTCTTTTACCGGCGTGTCACCGCTCAGGCGCACCCGGGCCAGTACTCGGCGCGGGTCCTGCGGGTCGAGGCGCAGGCTGCTGACATCACCCACCTTGATGCCGTTGTACTGCACCGGGCTGCCCCGGGACAGGCCCGACACCGCCTCGTTGAACACCACTTCGTAATCCTTGAAAGCATCGTCGACGCTGGACTTGGTCAGCCACAGGCCGAACAGCATGGCGCCGGCCACCACCAGCACGGTGACCAGGCCGATCAATACATGGTGAGCTCGGGTTTCCATCGTTCAGCACTCCTGGCGGGCGCGCAGGGCGGCGTTTTCGGCCGCCCGGCCGCGCGGGCCGTGAAAGTATTCGTGAATCCAGGCGTCGTCGGTTTGCTCGACTTCGCTCAAGGGGCCGGCCACCAGCACTTTCTTCTGCGACAGCACCGCCACCCGGTCGGTGATGGTATAGAGGGTGTCCAGGTCGTGGGTGATCAGGAACACCGACAGGCCCAGGGCGTCGCGCAGGGTGAGGATCAGCTGGTCGAAGGCGGCGGCGCCGATCGGGTCCAGGCCTGCGGTGGGCTCGTCGAGGAACAGGATGTCCGGGTCCAGGGCCAGGGCTCGGGCCAGGGCGGCGCGTTTGATCATGCCGCCGGACAGCGAGGCGGGGTACTTGTCGGCGGCGCTGATCGGCAGCCCCGCCAGGGCCAGCTTGACCCCGGCCAGGTGCTCGGCGTCGGCCCGCGACAGGCCGGCGTGCTCGATCAGCGGCAGGGCGACGTTTTCGGTGACGGTCAGCGACGAGAACAGCGCGCCCTTCTGAAACAGTACGCCGAAGCGCCGCTCGATCAGCGAACGCTGCTGCTCGCTGGCCCCGGCCAGGTCCTGGCCGAACACCTTCACCTGGCCCTCGTTGGGCTGGCGCAGGCCGATGATGCTGCGCAGCAGCACCGATTTGCCGCTGCCCGAGCCGCCGACCACGGCGAGGATTTCGCCGCGGTACAGGTCCAGGTCGAGGTTTTCGTGCACGCTCTGGCTGCCGAAACGGTTGCACAGGCCGCGGGCCTCGATCACAGCTTCGCTCACCAGCCCATCTCCATGAAGAACAGCGCGGCCACCGCGTCCAGCACGATGACCACGAAAATCGACTGGACCACGGCAGAGGTGGTGTGGGCGCCGACCGATTCGGCGCTGCCACTGACCTTGAAGCCCTCCAGGCAGCCGATGGCGGCGATCAGAAAGGCGAAAAACGGCGCCTTGGCCAGGCCCACCAGAAAGTGCTGCACGCCGATGTCGCTTTGCAGCAGCGACAGGAACATGGCCGGGGTGATGCCCAGTGACAGCGCGCACACCACGGCGCCGCCGACGATGCCGCAGATCATCGCGACGAAGGTCAGCAGCGGCAGGGCGATCAGCAGCGCCAGCACCCGTGGCACCACCAGCAGCTCGATGGGGTTCAGGCCCAGGGTGCGGATGGCGTCGATCTCTTCGTTGGCCTTCATCGAACCGATCTGCGCGGTGAACGCACTGGCGGTGCGCCCGGCCATGAGGATGGCGGTCAGCAGCACGGCGAATTCGCGCAGGAACGAGAACGCCACCAGGTCGACGGTGAAGATGGTCGCACCGAAGGCGGCCAGCACCGTGGCACCGAGGAAGGCCACCACGGCGCCCACCAGGAAGGTCAGCAGGGCGACGATGGGGGCGGCGTCCAGGCCGGTCTGTTCAAGGTGGGCGACCACAGGGGTGAGCCGCCAGCGGCTGGGCTGGAAGGCCCGCACGAACAGGGTTTGCAGGATCAGGCCGATGAAACCCAGTACCTGTTTGGTGTCTTGCCACAGGGTGTCGACGGCGCAGCCGATGCGTGCCAGCAGTTGGATCAGCACTGGGCGTTCGGGTTGTTTGACCGGGATGCAGTAGTTCTGCACCGAGCTGTAGACGTTGTGCAGCAGCGCGCGGCTGGCTTCGGGCAGGTCGCTGGTGCAGCGCGACAGGCGCTCGGCCCCGAGCAGTTCGGCCAGCAGCGAGGCGCCGGCGGTGTCGAGGCGCCCGAGTTGGCTGAGGTCGACCTGGGTGTCGGCCTGGTACTCAAGGCGCTCGCATTCGCGCTTGAGGCTGGCGTAGTGGGCCAGGGTCCAGTCACCGGCGATGCGCAGGCGGGTGGGCTGCTGCTGGTGGTCCAGGGTGGCGCTCGGGGCGGTCATAGGCTCCCTGCATCTGACGAATGGCATAGAGGCAGATCATAGCGCAGCGGGGTGGCCGGGGTTTGTTGAAAATGTGCTGGCCTCATCGCCGGCAAGCCGGCTCCTACATGGATCGCGCAAGCTTCAGGCCAGCGCTTTACCTGTAGGAAATCACCACGCCCTGTGGGAAGCGGCCTTGTGTCGCGATGGGGCGCGCAGCGGCCCCGGCAATGTTGCATGAAGCCGAGATATTGGGGCCGCTGCGCGCCCCATCGCGACACAAGGCCGCTTCCCACAGGGATCACACCAGCTTCTGGATCATCAGGGGGCGCCGAATCAACCGGCCGGTACGTCCTCGACCACCTTGAAGCGCAGCACGCCGATCACTTGGCCATCTTCGGTCAGCACCCGCACCTGCCACTTGCCCACCGGGTTGGGCGGGAAGTTCTGCTTGTGGGTCCAGGCCCGGTAGCCCTCTTTACGCCCACCGTGGATGTCCAGGGCGATGCGGTCGACTTCTTTGCCGTCCAGCTGCCACACGTGGTAGATGCGCTCGTCCAGGCCGCGCGGCGCGTTGATCGAGGTATAGGCGTACAGCCCGCCGTTGCGGATGCGGCTGGCGGGCACCTCGTCCAGCGATTCACCCGGCTGGCGGTTGATCACCTCGGTGCTTACCGCCACATCGGTCAGCCACAGGGTGGCCGGCGGTACCCAGGAGCGCAGCAGCCAGCCGCCGCCGCCCACCGCCAGGGTTACCAGCACCAGCGCCACGCCGCGCCGCCAGGTGCGAATCGGGAAGCTGCTGGCAAGGCTTGGGAACGACAGCACCATGGCTGCGATCAGCGCCAGCTTGAAGCTTTGCGCGGTGGTCAGGTGCAGGATGATCGGCAGCGCGGTGAGCATCGCTGCGAACAGGGTCAGGGTGTGCAGCGCAAGGAACAGCCAGCGCCGCGGGGCCAGCCACTTGTAGTACAGCGGGTCGATGATCGACACCAGCCCGGCGCCGGCCAACAGGCCAGTGAAAATCAGCTGGCCGCTGTTCCAGGTGGTGGTGATGAAGAAGAACGGCAGGACGAAGAACAGGCTTTCCTGGTGGATCATCTGCGTGGCGTAGCGCAGCAGCGGCTGCGGGATCTCGCGCTTGAAGGTGCGGGCGAACAGGCCGGTCAAGGTGTTCTCCAGCATCAGCCAGACCCAGCTGACCAGCATGAGGATGGCGATCCAGCTGGCCAGGCCCGCCTGGCGGTCGACCAGGATGAAGCTGCCGATACCGGAAAGAAAGCCGCCGAGCGCGATGATGCCGGGGTAGCGCTTGAGCAGTTCGATCAGGCGCAGGACGAAATTGGGGATTGGGGGCATGGGTCTGCAACAGAAAATGTGAGGGCTGTACCGGCCTCTTCGCGGGTAAACCCGCTCCTACAGGTCAATTGCGGCCTGCGGGCATGCGCGGTCCCTGTGGGAGCGGGTTTACCCGCGAAAAGGCCGGCACAGGATACCGCCGAATCAGTGCTGACGTGTAGCGCGGCGCCAGCGGATCAGCCCGGCGGCGGCGATCAGCCCCAGCAGCAGCGCAACCAGCCCGTACAGCTCGTCATAGCCCAGCAGCGGCTTTTCGATGCGCAGGTAGCCCGGTTCTTTCAGCAGTTGCTGCAGCGCCGCGTCGGCTTGCTTGAGGCTGACCTGGCGCAGCTGGCGCACCGGGTCGCTGAAGCGGCCGTTGTCATAGGCGTTGAGCGCCCCCCAGTAGTAGTCGGCCAGCGCCGTGTTGCCCTGGGTGCTCCAGCTCTCCCGGGCGATGGCGGCTTCCTTGATGCGGGCGAAGGTGTCCGGGTCCAGGCCATGCTTGCGCAGGTGCTCGAACAGCTGTTCCAGCACCTTCACCGCGGCGTCGAGGTCGTCACGCTCAAGGTCGGCATTGAGGCTGAGCAGACCGCTGTCACCAAAGCTCTCGCGCTGCGCCGAGGGGCCGTAGGACAGGCCGTGGCGCAGGCGCAGCTGGTCGTACAGGGCCCAGTCCAGGTAGCGCGAGAGCAGCTCCAGGGTTTGGTCGTGGCCGTCTTCAAGCGTCGGCTCGACGAACAGCCAGTGCAGCTTGACGCTGTCGCCCAGCCAGCCGCGGATCAGGTCGCGGCGCTGCTCGGCCTGGCGGCTGATGCTCTCGAGGTTGCGCCGCTCCTCGGGCTCGCTGGCCGGCAGCTCGGCAAAGGTGCGCTCCAGGTAGGCCGGTAGCAGGCGGTCGAGGCCGCCGACCACGATCAAGGTCATGTTGTTGGCGGCGTACCAGTGCTCGCGCAGCTGTTGCACCTGTTCAAGGGTCATGTCTTCGAGGTCGGAGCGCTCTTCACATTTGAGGCCCAGCTCGATGGCCAGCTGGTCGCTGGCCGGGTGGCCGACCTGCTGGCGGTCGAGCCAGCGCTGCAGGTGGCCATAGTGGCCGCCGTCCTCGCGTTCGATGATGCGCTTGGCGGTGGCCAGGGCCTTGGCGTCGATGCGGGTGTCGCGCAGCAGGGCCAGCAGCAGGTCGAGGACCTTGCGCTGGTTGCGCGCCGGGGCCTCGATCACGAAGGTGGTGTCGGCGCTGCTGGTGAAGGCGTTCCACTCCCCGCCCAGGGCCTGCAGGCGCTCCTCCAGGCCGCCCTCGCCGGTTTCGTCGATGCCGCTGAACAGCAGGTGCTCGAGTAGGTGCGGCAGCTCGCGCTGGTTGCAGTCGAAGTCATCCAGGCCCACGCCGACCACCAGGCGGATCGACACATGGTCGCGCTCATAGCCGGACTTGAGGATCACCTGCAGGCCGTTGGGCAGCAGGTAGCCCTCCACCCGCGAACGGTCGAGGGCATGGCTGGGCAGGCTCAGGATCAGCAGGCAAACGAACATCAGGCAACGCATGGGCGAGCTTCGGTCTCCGGGTGCGTGTGTTTACGGCTGGCGGGCTTCGTCCGGCACGCTGTCGAGCATCAGCCCGCCGGTGTCGGTACCGCCCAGTACCACATAGGCACTGCTGCAGAACAAAGAGTTCAACCGCTTCATGTCGGCAATCAGCTCCAAGTGTAGCGAACTGGTCTCGATACTCTGCACCACTTTACGTTGCAGGCGGCTGACATGGGCGTGGGCCAGGCGCCGTTCCTGGGCGCGGAAGCGGCGTTTCTCGCGCAGCAGCAACTGCGCGCTTTCGGGGTCGGCGCTGAGGAACACCGAAAGCCCCAGGCGCAGGTTGGACAGCAACTGCTCCTGCAGGCCGGTGAGCTCTTCGAGCCCTACCTGGGAGAACTCGCGGCGCTGAGAGGTCTTTTGCTGCTGCACCTTGCGCAGCATGCGCTCGATCAGGTCGCAGGCAAGCTTGAGGTTGATGGCCAGCTCGATGGTTTCGGCCCAGCGGCGGTTTTCCGCTTCGCTCAGGTCTTCGCGGGGCATTTGCGCCAGGTACAGTTTGATGGCGCTGTACAGCGCTTCGGCGTCCTCGGCCAGGGCGCGTACCTGCTGTGGCATGGCGGTGTGGCTGCCGCGCAGGGCGCCGAGCATGGCTTCGAGCAGGCTGTCGACCAGATCGCCCAGGCGCAGGGTTTCGCGGGCGGCGTTGGCCAGGGCCAGGCTGGGGGTGGCCAGCGCCGAGGCGTCGAGGTGGCGTGGTTTGACCTGGCCGTTGCCGTGCTCGCGGTCGGGCAGCAGGGTGTCGCACAGGCGGCCCATGAAGGTCACGGTGGGCAGCATGATCAGGCAACGCAGGGTGTTGTAGAGCAGGTGGAAGCCGATTACCAGTTCCTGCGGGCTGAAGCTCAGGCTGTCCATCCACTCCACCAGCGGGTGCAGCACCGGGATGATCAGCAGCAGGCCGATCAGCTTGTACAACAGGCTGCCCAGGGCCACGCGGCGCCCGGCGGTGTTCTGCATGCTGGTGCTGATGAAGGCCAAAAGGCCACTGCCGATGTTGGCGCCGACCACCAGGCCGATGGCCACTGGCAGGCTGATGACCTCGGCCCCGGCCAGGGTGGCGGTGAGCAGCACGGCGGCCAGGCTGGAGTACGAGATCATGGCGAACAATGCGCCCACCAGGGCATCGAGCAGGATGTCGCCGGTCAGCGAGGCGAACAGCACCTTCACCCCTTGCGCGTGGGTGATCGGCGCCGCCGCCTGCACGATCAACTGCAAGGCCAGGATGATCAACCCCAGGCCGATGGCCACCCGACCCATCTGGCCGATGCGCGTCTGCTTGCGCGAGAGGAAGAAGATCACCCCGATGAACAGAAGCAGCGGCGACAGCCAGGACAGGTCGAAGGTCAGCACCCGGGCCATCAGCGCGGTACCCACGTCGGCGCCCAGCATGATCGCCAAGGCCGGGGTCATGACCATCAGCCCCTGGCCGACGAACGAGGTGACCAGCATGGCGGTGGCGTTGCTGCTTTGCACCACGGCGGTGACGACGATGCCGGCGATGAACGCCAGCGGGCGTTTGTTCATGTTCTGGCTGAGCACCCGGCGCAGGTTCGAGCCGTACACCCGCAGGATGCCGGTGCGCACGATGTGCGTGCCCCACACCAGCAAGGCCACGGCGGAGAGCAGGTTGAGCAAGGTCAGCATGGTCAGGCCCCCTTTTGTTCTATGCCCCTGTGCGGGGCCAATGGGTGACGCGGTGAGCCTGGCCCGGGGGTGGGCGTTGGTTGTTTGCAGGGCTCACTGAAGCTTTAGTTGGTTTGCGTGGTGGCTGCCAGCTTGGCATGGCCGAAATGCTTTTGAAACATTTGCTGGCCCTATCGCCGGCAAGCCGGCTCCTACAGGGAACGGCGCAACCTTGTAAGAGCCGGCTTGCCGGCGATGAGGCCGGAACAGGCAAAAACCAAAAAGGGCCCCGAACAGACTGTGTGAAAACACACTGACAGGCCCCAGACCAAACGCCCCGACTTGTTCGGGGCGTTTGTTTTTGTGCTGAAAAAGGCTCTTCAGCCCATCATTTGCATCATTTGCTTGGCACTCAGGACGCTGATCGCTCGCTTGAGGTTGTAAGCGGTCACAGCGAGAGCCATTTCAGCTCTTGTGCCTTCGAGTTGTCGCAGCAAGAAGCGCCCGTTTCCAAATAGCCATTGTTTGAGATTACCAAACGGGTGCTCCACGATGGATCTACGCCGCTCCATCATCTCTGGATGCAGCTGCATCCGCTGCGCCATGCGCTCAAAGGCTTCCTCTTGAGCGTGACGCGAGACATAGCGGCGCTTGGCCGTCGTGCATTGGGCTTTCAGCGCGCACCCGGCGCAATCACTGATCGCCGCCTGGTAGATCCGATCGCCCTTGTAGCGCTGCTTTAGCGTTAGCCACTGACCTGCCGGGCACTGGTACCGATCCTGTTCGGCGTCGTAGGTAAAGTCCTTGCGCTCGAATAATGCCTCGCCGCCTGGGTTCGAGGTTCGGTTTGGCGGCACGTACGCGGTAATGGAGGCTTCCTCACATGCCTGGAACTGCTGGCCATTCGAGTAGCCCATATCGGCTGTCACGGTCAGCGCTTCCTGCCCCAGTTCAGCCTTGGCCGCTTTAGCCATGGGTTCAAGCTGCTTGCGATCATCGCCTTCTTGCGTCACCTCGTGATGCAAAATCAGGCAGTGTTCTGCGTCAACGGCGGTCTGCACGTTATAGGAAACACGCGCTCCTTTTGGCGTGCGCATCATTCGGGCATCGCTTTCGTGCGTGTTGAATTGCTCCAGCCCCATCGATTCCATCAAGGCCTGACAAGTGCGGTTGTCTTGCTGCTTTGCCTCAAGCTTCGCCAGGGCCGCTTTGATCGCAGTGCGATCTATTACTTGCTCGCCCTCAGACTGGTCAGCGGCATCCAACTCAGCCAGGTATTGGGCGATCCGCTTATCCAGCTTCTCGTCTTGGCGCTTGAGTTGATTCAAGTTCAACTGGCGTCGCGCGGAAGCGACCGCCTGAAACTTGCTCCCGTCGATGGCAACCAGGTCACCGGCAATCAAACCGGCAGTTCGGCAGAACTGCACAAAGGCCCGGCACGTCGTAACGAAAGCAGCTTTGTTGTTCTTGCGGAAGTCAGCGATGGTCTTGAAGTCAGGTTTGAGTCGGTTGATCAACCACATCACTTCGATGTTGCGCTGGCACTCGGCTTCCAGACGCCGCGATGAACGGATGCGCTGAAAATAGCCATAGAGATAAAGCTTGAGCTGGTCGGCGGGGTCGTAGGCGGGGCGCCCAGTGGCCTTGGGCTGGGCCTTGTCGAAACCTAGCTGCGCCAGATCCAGCCTAGCGACATACAGGTCGATGACACGAACGAGGTGATCCTCGGGGATCAGCTCTTCCAGCGAGACCGGGAACAGACTGGTCTGGCTGCGGGATTCTCCCTGGATGTAGGCCATAACGAAAAATGCTCCGTATCTTTCGATACGGAGCATTCTCTTAAAGGGCCGGGCAGATTGCTAGGTTTTCACACAGTCTGCGAAGGGCCCTTTTTCTACCGCGCTCCCGGGTTTATTGACCCGGAATGTCCTTGCGCAGTTTCACCGGGTCGTGTTCCAGGCCCTCTTTTCGCGCCTTTGCCGTGCGCATGCGAATGTTGATCGCCTCCACCGCCAGCGAGAAGGCCATGGCGAAGTAGACGTAGCCTTTGGGTACATGCACATCGAAAGATTCGGCGATCAGCACGGTACCGACGACGATCAGGAACGAAAGCGCAAGCATCTTCAGCGACGGGTGCTTGTCGATGAAGTCGCTGATGGTGCCGGCGCAGAGCATCATCACCAGTACCGCGACGATGATCGCGGCGATCATCACTGGCACGTGGGACACCATGCCCACTGCGGTGATCACCGAGTCCAGGGAGAACACGATGTCGATGATGGCGATCTGGATGATGGTGTAGAAGAACTTGCCGCCGGCGCCCTTGGGCTCGTCGCTGCTTTCGTCCTCGCCTTCCAGGCCGTGGTAGATCTCTTGCGAGCTTTTCCACAGCAGGAACAGGCCGCCGAAGAACAGGATCAGATCGCGCCCGGAAATACCTTGGCCGAATACCTGGAACAGGTCGTCGGTGAGGCGCATGACCCAGGTGATCGACAGCAGCAGCAGGATGCGCGTGACCATGGCCAGGGCCAGGCCGAAGATCCGCGTGCGCGGCTGCATGTGCTTGGGCATGCGGCTGACCAGGATCGAGATCATGATGATGTTGTCGATCCCGAGCACGATCTCAAGGGCCGTGAGGGTAAAAAAGGCAACCCAGATTTCCGGGCTGGTCAGCCATTCCATGTGTATTCCTTCGAGCGGTGAAGGCCAGGCACCTAAAGTGTAGGCGCCTGGCGGTTTGCGTGAGCGTTTGTATCAGAGACTGCTGAACAACGGGAAAGTCCCAAGAACCAGCGCGGCGAGCATTATGCACAGGCACACCAGCACTGCCCACTTGAGGGTGAAGCGTTGGTGGTCGCCGAACTCGATGCCGGCCAGGGCCACCAGCAGGTAGGTGGAGGGTACCAGCGGGCTGAGCAGATGCACCGGTTGGCCGACGATCGAGGCGCGGGCCATCTCTACGGGGGTGACGCCGTAGTGGCTGGCAAAATCGGCCAGCACCGGCAGCACGCCGTAGTAGAAGGCGTCGTTGGACATGAAGAAGGTGAACGGCATGCTGACGATGGCGGTGATCACCGCCATGTACGGGCCGAACGCCTCGGGAATCACTGCCAGCAGGCTCTTGGACATGGCCTCGACCATGCCGGTACCCGACAGGATGCCGGTGAAAATACCGGCCGCGAAGATCAGCCCGCTGACCGCCAGCACGCTGGAGGCGTGGGCAGCGATGCGGTCTTTTTGCTGCTGCAGGCAGGGGTAGTTGACGATCATCGCGATGCTGAAGGCGATCATGAACAGCACCGGCAGCGGCAGGACGCCGGCGATCAGCGCCACCATCAGCGCGGCGGTCAGGGCGCCGTTGAACCAGATCAGCTTGGGGCGACGCGCTTCAGGGAACTGCGACACGCTGATTTCACTGTGGTCGATGTCGTCGGTGGGCAGGTGCAGCTCACCCAGCCGGGCGCGTTCGCGCAGGCCGTACCAGTAGGCGATGGCGAGGATTGCCAGCACGCCGAAGGCCATGGCCGGGATCATCGGCACGAAAATGTCCGACGGGTCGACGTGCAGGGCGCTGGCGGCACGGGCGGTGGGGCCGCCCCAGGGGGTCATGTTCATCACCCCGCCGGCCAGGATGATCAGGCCGGCCATGATTCGCGGGCTCATGCCTAAGCGGCTGTACAGCGGCAGCATGGCGGCGCAGCAGATCATGTAGGTGGTGGCGCCGTCACCGTCGAGGGACACCACCAGGGCCAGCACGGCGGTGCCGACCGAGACTTTCAGCGGGTCGCCCTTGACCAGCTTGAGGATCTTGCGCACGGCCGGGTCGAACAGGCCGGAGTCGATCATCAGGGCGAAGTACAGGATGGCGAACATCAGCATCACGCCGGTGGGCGCGAGTTTGCTGATGCCTTGCAGCATCATCGGGCCGATGTCGCTGTAGAAGCCGCCGAACAGGGCGAACAGAATCGGTACCAGAATCAGCGCGATCAAGGCCGACAGGCGCTTGGTCATGATCAGGTACATGAAGGTGATGACCATGGCAAAGCCGAGGAAGGTCAGCATGGCGGTACTCCAGGCGTGGCGCGAAAGGGAAGACGATTCGGGCGGATCAGCGCGTCAGGCGCTGCGCGGGGAGTAACGGGAGGGGGCTTGCAGACATGCGGGCACGGGAAAACATCAGTATCACCATTGTTGTTGTTGGATGGGCCGGGCGCGGAAGGTTCCGGGTGCCCTGGCTGACCGGTCTGACGCCGGTAGTGGCGCTATCCTATGCGGGCAAGCTTTCAGCCAGCTTTCGCCTGTGGCGAGGCGACAAGAGGTCGTGCGGATGACGGATGAAGTGACGGGCGGGTGCCATTGCGGCGCTCTACGGTACCGGTTGCGGGGCGATTTGAGTGATGTCGCGCATTGCCATTGTTCGATTTGCCGGCGGGTCAGCCGCGGGACTTTGGTGACCTGGGTGAGCGTGGCATTGAAAGACTTCGAGTGGCTGGCGGGGTCTGCGCAGCGCTATGTGGCACCCGACAGCTGCAGCCGGTATTTCTGTGGCGGTTGCGGGGCGCATGTGGTGCTGGTGACTACTCACAGCCCGGATACCGTGGATGTGACGGTGGCGACCCTGGACCACCCCGAGCGGGTGCCGGCCAACCGGCATATCTGGGTGGGCAGCCGCTTGCCGTGGATGCGGGTGGATGAGGGGTTGCCGGAGGAGGATGAGGAACGGCTTTAGCTGGTGTGGAGGTTTTGAGGGCCCTATCGCCGGCAAGCCGGCTCCTACAGGGGGCCGTGCAATCCTGTAGGAGCCGGCTTGCCGGCGATGGGGCCCTCAGGGCAACTGCAACCCGCCTGCGGCCTTGTGCAGCTTGCGCAGGTGCTCGCCCACCTGCTTGATGTTGGCCTCCACGGCCTTGATCTCCCTGCCCCGCTCCGGCCCCAGCAGCGCCCTCACCTGCTGGTCCAGCGTGGTGCTAAGGCTCAGCAGTTGCGCCTGGCGCTCGCTGCTTACCTGCTCCAGCTGCTTGCGCTCTTCGGGCTGCGGCAGGCCGTAGCCCCCTGCCCCCAGCAGCTCTGCCGGGCGGCTGAGGAAGCCGCTGTTGGCGAGCATCGCCTGCAGCGTCTCGTTGGCCTTGTCGAAACTGCCGTCCTTGATTGCCCGCTCGTTGAGGTAGCGCTGCTTCACCTCGTCCTGGGCCAGCAGCAACTGGCGGCGCAGGCCGGCCTGCTCCAGCAGCAACAACGCCGCGCTGGTGCGCAGGTCGGCACGCTCGAACCACGGGCGGCGCTGTTCGGCGTCCAGGGCCAGCCAGTCTTCGACGTGGGTCTGCTTCACCGGCAGCTGCTTTTTCAGCACCTCGAACATGGCCTGGTAGCGGTCGCGGTAAGAGTCGAAGCGATAACCCAGGCGCAGCGCTTCGCGCGGGTCGTCGAGCACGCTGGTGTCGGCCAGGCCGCGGCCCTTGAGCACTTCCAGCAGCCCGTTGGGCATGATCGCGTCGAGGTCGTTCAGGCGCGGGTTGCCGGTGCCGCTGCGCAGCAGCTTGAGCGATTCCACCGCGCAGTTGTTGGACAGGAAGTAGTAGTTGCCGTCGTAGCTCCAGTGCATTTCGGCGGCCTGGCGCACCAGGTTTTCGATTTCGTCGCGGCTGAGCTTGAGCGGTACCGAGGCCAGGCTGCGCAGCTCGGTCTTGGTGTATTCGTCGATTACCTGGCCCAGCGGCAGCACGAACAGCCGTGACGGGTAGGCGCCGGTCAGGCCGTCCCAACTGGACAGTTGCACGTCATTGACGAAGGCGCGGTATGACAGCACCAGGCTCTGGTCGAGGTCCAGGCGGCAGTCGGGGCCGCGCGGCCGGCCAGGGGCGCAGATCACCAGGCGCAGCATGCTGTGGCCCCAGCGGCTGACCCAGTTCTGGTTGGCTTCGGCCAGCAGGTAGTCCACCTCGTAGACCCGCTCGGGGTCGATCTCGCCCAGCGGCTGGCGGGCGAAGTCGTTGCCGGCGTTGAGGAACGGCAGGCTCTTCTCGCAGGCGCTTTGCTGTGGCGCCCAGCCGAAGTGCTCGCGCAGGTAGTGGTTGAGCGCCGGGCGACGGCAGGCGTAGCTGGGGTCGAGGAGGAAGTACTCCATGTTGACCGCGATGAACTCCTTCGGGCTGCTCAGCTCGTAGGGGTCGGGGCTGCGTACCAGCTGGCCGTTGTGTTGTTCGCGCTCGCCACGCCGGCCAACATATTGCGGCCAGCCGGCGAGGTCGAGCAGGCGCGGGTCGTCGCTCAGGGTGAAGCGGCGTTCGGCCTGGCCACGGCAGTCACTGGGCAGGCCGACCTTGCCCAGGGCGCCCTGCTGGCGCTTGCAGCGGCTGATCAGCTGGCGCTCGGCGTTGGGCCACAGGCGGGCACGGTCGTAAATGTGGGTGAGTTCGTGCAGTACGGTGGCCAGCAGTTCTTCGTGCACGGTGCCGTGGGGGCGGTTGGTCTTATCAACGCGGTCGCTGCCGTCCACCAGCCCCGGCAACAGGCGGCGATTGAGGTCGAGGGTGGATACCGGCGTGGCCTGGCCGTAGGCGTCCTCGGGCATGTGCCCGGTCCAGCTGACCAGCACCTGGCGGTCGAGTTGCTGCTTGAAGCGCGGTGGCAGCTTGGCCATGGCTTCGTCAAGCAACTGTTGGGTGGCGTGTTGCTGGGCTTGGTCCAGGCCGTCAGCCTGCAGCACCAGCTGCAGGTCGGCCAGGGCGGGCGTGCCGAGCAGCGTCAGGACGCAGCCGAGCAGCCAGGCACGCACGCGCCTCACAGCGACAGGATGGCTTCGGCCAGTACCTGGTCGCTGGCATCGCGCGCCTCAGGCAGCTGCGTGCGCAGGGCCTTGAACGCGGCCTCAAGCTGGGCGCCACGGATGTCGCCGTTGCTGGCGACGAAGCTGGCAGCGTCGTCGTGGGCATCGCGGACCACTTTCGAGTCACGGATCGAGGTGGTGGTGTCGGAGGTGAAATCGATCGAACGGCCAGAGGCGCGGACGATGATGTTGCTGGTGGCCACCAGGGTATGGGCCTGGGCCATGTCGGCCAGTACAAGCATGCCGAGGGCAGCGGCGATCAGCGGTTTACGCATGGAGCATCTCCAGAAGATACAAAGGAGTCAGGGGGTGTTCATTGGACGAGTATTGCCTCGGCCAGTTCAAGGTCGCCGACAGAGTGACAGCTGTGCTGTTCGCGCAGCGAAACCAGCGCCGCCTGCAGGCGGGCGCCGCGAATCAGGCCGTCAGTGGCAACGAAAGCTGCGGCATCGTCACGGGCGGCGGCGACGATCTTGCGATCGAACGGCGCGGTGGTCACTTGGCTGGTGACATAACCGGTACCGACGAGGCTTTGGGTGGTGACATCCATGGCATGGGCGCTTCCCACACCGGCGAGGGCGAACAGCAAGGGCAAGTAACGCATGGGCTCTCGGGGGGCAGTGGTTTCGGGCAGCGAAGGCTACCCCGGATGCACTGGCAGGGCCAGTGAATCCGGGTGACAGGCGGCGTGCTAGAGCACCAGGATGGCGCGCGCCAACTGCGCGTCGCTGGCCTGCAGCGCGGGCAGTTGCTGGCGGATGTGCAGGAACGCGCTCTCCAGCGAGGCGCCGCGGATGGCACCTTCGCTGCCGACGAAGCTGGCGGCGTCGTCGCGGGCGGCCTGGACGATCTTGTCGTCACGGAACGACGAGGTCACGTCGGAGGTGGCATCGGTGCTGGCGGCGCCGGCACGGACCACGGCGTCGGTGGTGACCACGAAGCTGGTGGCTTGGGCAGCACCGGCGAGCGACAGCAGCAAGGCGGCGCCAATCAGATGATAACGGGGCATGGGGGTGGACTCCTGTGCAGGGTCGGGGGTGTTCGGGTTATCGGACGCTCGCTTGGCTCGTCACGGTACTTTTACTGCCAGGCGTGTAGGACAAGCGTAACACGCCTCGGTTCGCCTGCCCGGAAGCGTCAAACATTACATTTCGCAACTGTACTTGTTGATTTCTATAATTAATAAACTGTACATGTATGTGCTGTAAACCGCTCTGGACCGGGCATCACAAACAAAAAACCCGTCGCAGTCACCTGCGACGGGTTCTTGAGAATTCGCGGTGCCGGCCGGGGCCGGCTACCGAAGCTTAGCGCCAGAACGGCTTGCTGAGCTCTTCGTAACGCTGCGACTCGCTGATACCGGCGTCGGCCAGCAGGCGGGCGTCCAGGCGAGCCAGTTGACGGCGGCTGGCCATGCGGCGCTGCCACAGCAGCAGGGTGGACAGGGCGCGCAGCGGCAGCGAAGTGCTGGAGGCTTGGGCGTTGCTTTCGAAGACCAGACCGGAACTGAGGGTACGTTCCATGATGTGACGTCCTTCCGCTTATGGCGGGATTAGATAGTGATTTAACTGGTGCCCATCTTCCTCCTCTGTTGTCCATAACAGTAGATACAGTTCAGCAGTAATGTGATCACTCAGTTAACTGTGTAATGCGACTGTTGCACCCGAAATTGGCGATACTGTACTGGTCTGCACTTATATGGTGCAAAAATGCGTGCTGGGTGGGATGAGTGGCGCGGGGGTGTAGGAATTTACCGGTACAGTAGAACAGTTTTTGATTGTCAGTTGTACGGGTGCTGAATCTGTTGTGGTGGTTCAGGGCGCAATCGCCGGCAAGCCGGCTCCTACAGGGATGCGTGGTCCTTGTAGGAGCCGGCTTGCCGGCGATTGGGTTATCGAGGTGTAACGGGATCAGCTGGCCAGCATGCGCCCGGTTTCTTCCAGGTTTTCGTGCCAGCTCAGCGCTTCGCGCAGAATGTGCGGGGTGTGGCCGCCGCGTTGGCAGGCGCGCTCGAAGTAATCGTTCAGCGCGGCGCGGAAGTCCGGGTGCACGCAGTTGTCGATGATCGCCCGGGCGCGCTCGCGTGGCGCCAGGCCGCGCAGGTCGGCCAGGCCCACTTCGGTGACCAGGATGTCGACGTCGTGCTCGGTGTGGTCGACGTGGCTGACCATCGGCACCACGCTGGAAATCGCACCGCCCTTGGCGATGGACTTGGTGACGAAGATCGCCAGGTGGGCGTTGCGGGCGAAGTCGCCCGAGCCGCCGATGCCGTTCATCATGCGGGTGCCGCACACGTGGGTAGAGTTGACGTTGCCGTAGATGTCGAACTCAAGCGCGGTGTTGATGCCGATGATGCCTAAGCGCCGTACCACTTCAGGGTGGTTGGAGATTTCCTGCGGGCGCAGCACCAGCTTGTCTTTGTAGCGCTCGAGGTTGCCGAACACGTCGGCGTTGCGCCGGCTCGACAGGGTGATCGAGCTGCCCGAGGCAAAGCGCAGCTTGCCGGCGTCGATCAGGTCGAAGGTCGAATCCTGCAGCACTTCGGAGTACATGGTCAGGTCTTCGAACGGCGAGTCGATCAGGCCGCACATCACCGCGTTGGCGATGCTGCCGATGCCGGCTTGCAGCGGGCCAAGGTTGTTGCTCATGCGCCCGGCGTCCACCTCACCTTTGAGGAAGGCGATCAGGTGGTCGGCGATGCCCTGGGTTTCGTGGTCCGGCGGCAGCACGGTGGACGGCGAGTCTGGCTGGTCGCTGATGACGATGCCGACGATCTTGGCCGGGTCGATCGGGATGGCGGTGCTACCGATACGGTCATCGACTTTCACCAGCGGGATCGGCGTGCGGGTCGGGCGGTAGGTCGGGATATAGATGTCGTGCAGGCCTTCGAGGTTGGCGTTGTGCGACAGGTTGATCTCGACGATGACCTGCTTGGCGAAGATGGCGAAGCTGGCCGAGTTACCGACGGAGGTGGTCGGCACGATGTGGCCCTGTTCGGTGATCGCCACCGCTTCGATGACCGCGATGTCCGGCAGGGTGAGTTGCTTGTTGCGCAGCTGCTCGACGGTTTCCGACAGGTGCTGGTCGATGAACATCACCTGGCCGTCGTTGATGGCCTTGCGCAGGGTGCTGTCGACCTGGAACGGCATGCGCCGGGCCAGCACGCCGGCCTCGGTCAGCTGTTTGTCGAGGTCGTTGCCCAGGCTTGCGCCGGTCATCAGGCTGATCTTCAGCGGCGATTGTTTTGCGCGCTCGGCCAGTGCGTGGGGCACCGCCTTGGCTTCGCCGGCGCGGGTGAAACCGCTCATGCCGACGGTCATGCCGTCCTCAATCAGGCCAGCGGCATCAGCCGCACTCATTACCTTGCTGTGCAGGGAGGACAAGCGGATACGATCACGGTACATGGATTGTTATCTCAGGCTACTGAAGCTACTGGGAGCGCAGTCTAGAGATTTAGCCCAGTGCCGTCCCGCGACCATGGTCGTATGCCAGGCCGCGAAACAGAGCCGTTGATCTGGATCAGGCAAATGCAAAGGCCCCCGGGAATAACTCCCGGGGGCCTTATGCGCTTCTATATATAGAGGCGCCTTTACTCGACGGCCTTGACCATGTCTTCGATGACCTTCTTGGCGTCACCGAACACCATCATGGTCTTGTCCAGGTAGAACAGTTCGTTGTCCAGGCCCGCGTAGCCGCTGGCCATGGAGCGCTTGTTGACGATGATGGTCTTGGCCTTGAACGCCTCGAGGATCGGCATGCCGGCAATCGGCGATTTCGGGTCGTTCTTCGCCGCCGGGTTGACCACGTCGTTGGCGCCCAGCACCAGCACCACGTCGGCCTGGCCGAACTCGGCGTTGATGTCTTCCATCTCGAACACCTGGTCGTAGGGCACTTCGGCCTCGGCCAGCAGCACGTTCATGTGCCCGGGCATGCGCCCCGCCACCGGGTGGATAGCGTACTTCACGGTCACGCCGTTGTGGGTCAGCTTTTCGGTCAGCTCCTTGAGCGCGTGCTGGGCACGGGCCACCGCCAGGCCGTAGCCGGGGACGATGATCACGCTGTCGGCGTTGCTCAGCAGGAAGGTGGCGTCGTCGGCCGAACCGGACTTCACCGGGCGCTGCTCCTTCGAGCCCTGTGCGGCGCCGGCGTCGGTATCGCCACCGAAACCGCCGAGGATCACGTTGAAGAACGAGCGGTTCATCGCCTTGCACATGATGTACGAGAGGATGGCACCGGACGAGCCCACCAGGGAGCCTGCGATGATCAGCATCGAGTTGTTCAGCGAAAAACCGATACCGGCCGCCGCCCAGCCCGAATAGCTGTTGAGCATCGACACCACCACCGGCATGTCGGCACCGCCGATGGGGATGATGATCAGCACGCCCATGATGAATGCCAGGGCCAGCATCAGGGTGAAGGCGCTGTAGTGGCCGGTGAAGGTGAACAGCAGACCCAGGGCGATGGTGGCCAGGCCCAGGATCAGGTTCAGCTTGTGCTGGCCGGCAAACTGTACTGGTGCGCCCTGGAACAGGCGGAACTTGTACTTGCCCGACAGCTTGCCGAAGGCGATCACGGAACCTGAGAAGGTAATGGCACCGATGGCCGCGCCGAGGAACAGCTCCAGGCGGTTGCCGGTGGGGATCGGGTCGCTGATGGTGGTGACGATGCCCATCGATTGCGGCTCCAGCACGGCAGCGATTGCGATGAACACCGCTGCCAGGCCGATCATGCTGTGCATGAAGGCGACCAGCTCGGGCATCTTGGTCATCTCGACGCGCTTGGCCATGATCGAGCCGGCGGTGCCGCCGACCAGCAGGCCAACCAGCACGTAGCCGATACCGGCGGTGGCCAGCTCTGCGCCGAGCTTATAGATGAGCCCAACCGTGGTGAGAATGGCGATGCCCATGCCGATCATGCCGAACAGGTTGCCGCGCCGCGAGGTGGTCGGGTGCGACAAACCCTTGAGCGCCTGGATGAAGCAAACCGAGGCGACCAGGTACAGAAGCGTTACCAGATTCATGCTCATGTTTACTTCTGCGCCTCGTTCTTGGTTTTCTTCTTGAACATTTCCAGCATGCGGCGGGTGACCAGGAAGCCACCGAACACGTTCACCGCAGCGAGAGCCACGGCCAGGGTGCCCATGACTTTACCGGCAGGGGTCACGGTCAGCGCGGCGGCCAGCATGGCGCCGACGATGACGATGGCGGAAATGGCGTTGGTCACGGCCATCAGCGGGGTGTGCAGGGCCGGGGTGACGTTCCATACCACGTGGTAGCCCACGTAGATGGCCAGCACGAAGATGATCAGGTTGTAGATGCCGTGGGAAATCAGCATGTCTTCCATTGTCGTGCTCCTCAGCCGTTTTTGCGCACGACCTGGCCGTCGCGGCACATCAGGCACGCGGCGACGATGTCGTCTTCAAGGTTGATGACCAGTGCGCCGTCCTTGTCGAACAGCAGCTTCATGAAGTCCAGCAGGTTGCGTGCGTACAGCGCCGAGGCATCGGCACCCACCTGCGCGGGCAGGTTGGTGGGGCCGGCGATGGTCACACCGTTGTGCTGCACCACCTGGTCGGCGACGGTCAGCGGGCAGTTGCCGCCTTGGGCTGCAGCCAGGTCAATGACCACCGAGCCGGGTTTCATCTGCGCCACGGTCTCGGCGCTGAGCAGGGTCGGTGCCTTGCGCCCGGGGATCAACGCCGTGGTGATAACGATATCGGCCTGCTTGGCGCGCTCGTGCACGGCCTGGGCCTGGCGCTGCATCCAGCTGGCCGGCATTGGCCGGGCATAGCCGCCCACGCCTTGGGCGCACTCGCGTTCTTCGTCGGTCTCAAAGGGCACGTCGATGAACTTGGCCCCCAGCGACTCGATCTGCTCCTTCACTGCCGGGCGCACGTCGGACGCCTCGATCACCGCACCCAGGCGCTTGGCCGTGGCGATGGCCTGCAGGCCGGCCACACCGGCGCCGAGGACAAGCACGCGGGCGGCCTTCACGGTGCCGGCAGCGGTCATCAGCATGGGCATGAAGCGCGGGTAGTGGTGGGCGGCCAGCAACACGGCCTTGTAGCCGGCGATGTTGGCCTGGGACGACAGCACGTCGAGGCTCTGCGCCCGCGAGGTGCGTGGCGCAGCTTCCAGGGCGAAGGCGGTGATGCCGCGTTCGGCCATCTTGGCGATCAGTTCGCTGTTGAACGGGTTGAGCATGCCTGCCAGCAGGCTCCCGCTGTTGATCAGCGCAAGCTCCTGGTCATTGGGCGCGACTACCTTGAGCACCAGTTGCGCACCAAAGGCATCGGCAGCTTCGCCCAACGTGGCGCCCGCAGCTTCATAGGCAGCATCGGGAATGCTGGCGTTGAGCCCTGCGCCCCGTTGCACGGTGACTTGATGGCCTTGGCCGATCAGTTTCTTGATGGTTTCCGGGGTCGCAGCGACCCTTGTCTCACCGGTCTGCGTCTCGAGAGGAACACCAATGTGCACGACTTTTCTCCTGCGGTGACCTTTTGTCTTTGTAGAAACCAGCGCACTTCGTATGGCGCAGCTGGGCGGTCGTAGAGCACGACCCCGCCGGATCCCGGGCGGGGGAGGCATTTTGCAGACGAACCCGGAGGCCTTCAACCGGTTCTGGAGCGATACGAAGTTAAAACTACAAGTCACCCTGTGACCGTATGTCGCAACGAACGGGTTCAAACCCTTCAAGCACGCGCTATCTGGAGGTTAGGAGAAATTCTGAAAAATTTTTGCCGGTTTTCGCCCAATGCTCGGTGAATGTCGCAAAATAAGCCGCAAACCCGCGCGCTTACTAGGGTTGATGGGGGTTTTCACAGGCAACGGAACAGATTACGGATATGCGACAAATCCATATATCTGTAGGTGTTCAAAATTATTGACTACGGGGTCAGTTTCGCTGTTTTGCGTTTATTGCGTGCTGGTGTACTGCCGGGCCTGGGCTACCAACCAGTCGCGAAACGCCCGCAGTGAAGCGGACTCCACCTTTCGCTCCGGAATCATCAGATGGTAGGCCTTGTCGCTGGCCAGGGCATGCCTGTTTGCGACCACCAACCTGCCCTCCTGCAACTCGCGCTGGATCAGGAACGGCGGGATCAGCGCGATGCCCATCTCGTGCATGGCTGCCTGGGCGAGCATGGAAAACAGCTCGTAGCGCGGGCCGGCCATGTCGCGTTCCACGCTCATGCCCAGGCCGTCGAACCACTGGCGCCAGGCGTAAGGGCGGGTGGTCTGCTGCAGCAGCGGCAGCTCGGCGATGCGCAGCACATCGAGGCTGCCCTGCCCGCCCAGCAAGGCCGGGCTGCACACCGGCATGGGGTTCTCGCCCATCAGGCGGTGGGCCTGGGTGCCGGACCAGTCGGCGTCGCCAAAGTAAATGGCGGCGTCGAACGGGGTATCGGCAAACAGGAATGGCCGGGTGCGGTTGGTGAGGTTGACCGTGACCTCGGGGTGGCGTTGTTGGAAGTCCTTGAGCCGGGGCAGCAACCACTGGGTGCCGAAGGTGGGCACCACCGCCAGTTCGATCACGTTGGCGCCTTGTTGGCGCATTACCGACAGGGTGTCGCGCTCCACAGCGTCCAGCTGCGCGGACACCTGGCGGCTGTAGGACAGGCCGGCCTCGGTCAGCTTCACGCCGCGGCGCGAGCGGCGGAACAGTTCGACGTTGAGAAACGCTTCCAGTCCACCGATTTGCCGACAGACGGCGCCTTGGGTCAGGGCCAGCTCCTGGGCGGCCTTGGTGAAGCTCTCGTGGCGTGCGGCCGCTTCGAAACAAACCAGTGCGGTGGTGCTGGGAATCTTGCGGCGCATGTACGTTAACCTCACTTGTAGACGGGGTGGAGCTGCATTCTGTGCGTTTCGAAGTGAGAAAATATCACTAAAGCGTGCGCAATCCTCGTTTGTCGCATGGTTGGTTCGGGCCTAGGATCAATGCAACGCAAATTCCCCTTCCCCGCATTCGAGGAACCCGCACATGGCCGGTAAAGCAAGCTTCAACTGGATCGACCCGCTGCTGCTCGACCAGCAGCTCACCGAAGAAGAACGCATGGTGCGTGACAGCGCCTACAGCTTCGCCCAGGACAAGCTGGCCCCGCGCGTGCTGGAGGCCTTCCGCCACGAGCAGACTGACCCGGCGATTTTCCGCGAGATGGGCGAAGTGGGCCTGTTGGGGGCGACCATCCCCGAGCAGTACGGCGGCAGTGGCCTGAACTATGTGTGCTACGGCCTGATTGCCCGTGAGGTGGAGCGCATCGACTCGGGCTACCGCTCGATGATGAGCGTGCAGTCGTCGCTGGTGATGGTGCCGATCAATGAGTTCGGTACCGAGGCGCAGAAGCAGAAGTACCTGCCCAAGCTCGCCAGCGGTGAGTGGATCGGCTGCTTCGGCCTGACCGAGCCCAACCACGGCTCCGACCCGGGCTCGATGATCACCCGGGCACGCAAGGTCGACGGCGGTTACCGCCTGAGCGGCGCCAAGATGTGGATCACCAACAGCCCGATCGCCGATGTGTTCGTGGTCTGGGCCAAGGACGATGCCGGCGATATCCGCGGCTTCGTGCTGGAAAAGGGCTGGGAAGGCCTGAGCGCCCCGGCGATTCACGGCAAGGTCGGGCTGCGTGCCTCGATCACTGGCGAAATCGTCATGGACAACGTGTTTGTGCCGGAAGAAAACATCTTCCCGGATGTGCGCGGCCTCAAAGGCCCGTTCACCTGCCTGAACTCGGCTCGCTATGGCATCTCCTGGGGTGCGCTGGGCGCCGCTGAAGCCTGCTGGCATACCGCTCGCCAGTACACCCTGGACCGCCAGCAGTTCGGCCGCCCGTTGGCCGCCAACCAATTGATCCAGAAGAAACTGGCCGACATGCAGACCGAAATCACTCTGGGCCTGCAGGGCTGCCTGCGCCTGGGGCGGATGAAGGACGAAGGGACTGCGGCGGTGGAAATCACTTCGATCATGAAGCGCAACTCCTGCGGCAAGGCCCTGGATATCGCCCGCATGGCCCGCGACATGCTCGGCGGTAATGGCATCTCCGACGAGTTTGGTGTGGCTCGCCACCTGGTCAATCTTGAGGTGGTCAACACCTATGAAGGCACCCATGACGTGCATGCGCTGATCCTGGGGCGTGCGCAAACTGGTATTCAGGCGTTCTATTAATAGAGGAGCCAGGCCATGGGCGCGCTTTCCCATCTGCGGGTGCTGGATCTTTCCCGGGTGCTGGCAGGCCCGTGGGCCGGGCAGATTCTCGCCGACCTTGGGGCGGATGTGATCAAGGTCGAGCGGCCTGGCTTGGGTGACGATACCCGCGCCTGGGGGCCGCCCTTCCTCAAGGACGCTTTCGGTGAGAGCACCAGCGAGGCGGCTTATTACCTGTCGGCCAATCGCAACAAGCGGTCGGTGACCATCGATTTCACCCAGCCGGAAGGCCAGCGCCTGGTGCGCGAGCTGGCGGCGAAGTCGGATATCGTCATCGAGAACTTCAAGGTCGGTGGGCTGGCCGCTTATGGCCTGGACTATGAAAGCCTGAAGGCGTTGAGCCCTCGGCTTATCTATTGCTCCATCACAGGCTTTGGCCAGACCGGCCCTTATGCCAAGCGTGCGGGTTACGACTTCATGATCCAGGGGCTGGGCGGGTTGATGAGCCTGACCGGTCGCCCGGAAGGTGAGGAAGGTGCGGGGCCAGTGAAGGTTGGGGTGGCGCTGACCGACATTCTGACTGGGCTGTATTCCACCGTGGCGATTCTGGCCGCCCTCGCCCATCGTGATCAATCAGGTGTCGGCCAGCACATCGATATGGCGCTTTTGGATGTGCAGGTTGCGTGTCTGGCCAACCAGGCGATGAACTACCTCACCACTGGCACCCCTCCCCGCCGCTTGGGCAATGCGCACCCTAATATTGTGCCGTACCAGGACTTCCCCACCGCCGATGGCGATTTCATTCTTACCGTGGGTAATGACGGGCAGTTCCGCAAGTTTGCCGAGGTGGCCGGGCAGCCGCAGTGGGCGGATGATCCGCGGTTCGCCACTAACAAGCAGCGGGTGGCACATCGCGCGGAGCTGATTCCGTTGATTCGTCAGGCG
Source organism: Pseudomonas fakonensis (assembly GCF_019139895.1). GTDB lineage: Bacteria > Pseudomonadota > Gammaproteobacteria > Pseudomonadales > Pseudomonadaceae > Aquipseudomonas > Aquipseudomonas fakonensis. Next base: position 119,124 of record NZ_CP077076.1, read on the forward strand.
ACAGTGTTCAAGACCACGGCTGAGTGGGTGGCGGCGCTGGAGCAGGCGGGGGTGCCTTGCGGGCCGATCAATGACCTGGGGCAGATGTTCCGGGACCCGCAGGTGTTGGCGCGTGGGTTGAGGCTGGATATTGCCCATCCATTGGCTGGGAGCGTGCCGCAGGTGGCCAGCCCGATTCGCTTGTCGGGCACGCCGGTGGAATATCGCCGGGCGCCGCCGTTGTTGGGGGAGCATACCGAGGCGGTGCTGAGGGATGTGCTGGGGTTGGCTGCTGGGGATGTGCAGCGGTTGCGCGAGGCTGGGGTGGTTTGAGGCTTCTATATAGACAGGTACTGGGGCCAGGCCCCTGACGGCCTTTTCTCGGCCTCCTCTCCAAATATTTCAATTATTTGAAATAAAGGGTTGACGGGGTTTCAGATCCCCTTATAATGCGCCCCACTTCCAGCGACAACGGAACGCGAAACTCCTTGATAATCAACGAGTTAAGCGATTCGGAAGGTTCTGGAGGTGCTACGGTCGAATGATCGAGGCGGTGAAAAAGGTGGTTGACAGCAGGTTGTAACGCTGTATGATTCGCCTCCCGCTACGAGAGATCGCAGCGAGTTAAGCGGTTGAAGCTAAACGAGTTTCTCGGGAAAAACTTCAAAATAAACGCTTGACACGAAATGAGGAAAGCGTAGAATGCGCGCCTCGGTTGAGACGAAAAGCTCTTAACCAAACGCTCTTTAACAAATTGAATCAAGCAATTCGTGTGGGTGCTTGTGAGTACGGTTTGATAGTCGCCAAGATTATCAGCATCACAAGTGGCCATGCGAGAAATCACATAGTCATTTGAGATTGCTGAGCCAAGTTTAGGGTTTCTTAAAAACCCAAGCAGTATTGAACTGAAGAGTTTGATCATGGCTCAGATTGAACGCTGGCGGCAGGCCTAACACATGCAAGTCGAGCGGATGACGGGAGCTTGCTCCTTGATTCAGCGGCGGACGGGTGAGTAATGCCTAGGAATCTGCCTGGTAGTGGGGGACAACGTTTCGAAAGGAACGCTAATACCGCATACGTCCTACGGGAGAAAGCAGGGGACCTTCGGGCCTTGCGCTATCAGATGAGCCTAGGTCGGATTAGCTAGTAGGTGAGGTAATGGCTCACCTAGGCGACGATCCGTAACTGGTCTGAGAGGATGATCAGTCACACTGGAACTGAGACACGGTCCAGACTCCTACGGGAGGCAGCAGTGGGGAATATTGGACAATGGGCGAAAGCCTGATCCAGCCATGCCGCGTGTGTGAAGAAGGTCTTCGGATTGTAAAGCACTTTAAGTTGGGAGGAAGGGCAGTAAGTTAATACCTTGCTGTTTTGACGTTACCGACAGAATAAGCACCGGCTAACTCTGTGCCAGCAGCCGCGGTAATACAGAGGGTGCAAGCGTTAATCGGAATTACTGGGCGTAAAGCGCGCGTAGGTGGTTCGTTAAGTTGGATGTGAAAGCCCCGGGCTCAACCTGGGAACTGCATCCAAAACTGGCGAGCTAGAGTATGGTAGAGGGTGGTGGAATTTCCTGTGTAGCGGTGAAATGCGTAGATATAGGAAGGAACACCAGTGGCGAAGGCGACCACCTGGACTGATACTGACACTGAGGTGCGAAAGCGTGGGGAGCAAACAGGATTAGATACCCTGGTAGTCCACGCCGTAAACGATGTCAACTAGCCGTTGGAATCCTTGAGATTTTAGTGGCGCAGCTAACGCATTAAGTTGACCGCCTGGGGAGTACGGCCGCAAGGTTAAAACTCAAATGAATTGACGGGGGCCCGCACAAGCGGTGGAGCATGTGGTTTAATTCGAAGCAACGCGAAGAACCTTACCAGGCCTTGACATGCAGAGAACTTTCCAGAGATGGATTGGTGCCTTCGGGAACTCTGACACAGGTGCTGCATGGCTGTCGTCAGCTCGTGTCGTGAGATGTTGGGTTAAGTCCCGTAACGAGCGCAACCCTTGTCCTTAGTTACCAGCACGTTATGGTGGGCACTCTAAGGAGACTGCCGGTGACAAACCGGAGGAAGGTGGGGATGACGTCAAGTCATCATGGCCCTTACGGCCTGGGCTACACACGTGCTACAATGGTCGGTACAGAGGGTTGCCAAGCCGCGAGGTGGAGCTAATCTCACAAAACCGATCGTAGTCCGGATCGCAGTCTGCAACTCGACTGCGTGAAGTCGGAATCGCTAGTAATCGCGAATCAGAATGTCGCGGTGAATACGTTCCCGGGCCTTGTACACACCGCCCGTCACACCATGGGAGTGGGTTGCACCAGAAGTAGCTAGTCTAACCTTCGGGAGGACGGTTACCACGGTGTGATTCATGACTGGGGTGAAGTCGTAACAAGGTAGCCGTAGGGGAACCTGCGGCTGGATCACCTCCTTAATCGAAGACATCAGCCTGCTGATGAGCTCCCACACGAATTGCTTGATTCATTGTGTAAAGACGATGCTGTAACGCGACCCTGTTATAGGTCTGTAGCTCAGTTGGTTAGAGCGCACCCCTGATAAGGGTGAGGTCGGCAGTTCAAATCTGCCCAGACCTACCAATTACTTGGTGCGGCCTAGGTTATACGGGGCCATAGCTCAGCTGGGAGAGCGCCTGCCTTGCACGCAGGAGGTCAGCGGTTCGATCCCGCTTGGCTCCACCACTCTTTCAGGTTTCGCAGCACTGTTCAGAACTTAGAAATGAACATTCCGGTGTGAATGTTGATTTCTGGCTTTTGTCAGATCGTTCTTTAAAAATTCGGATATGTGATAGAAATAGACTGATTACCAGTTTCACTGCTGGTGTATCAGGCTAAGGTAAAATTTGTGAGTTCTGCTCGAAAGAGCAACGTACGAATTTTCGGCGAATGTCGTCTTCACAGTATAACCAGATTGCTTGGGGTTATATGGTCAAGTGAAGAAGCGCATACGGTGGATGCCTTGGCAGTCAGAGGCGATGAAAGACGTGGTAGCCTGCGATAAGCTTTGGGGAGTCGGCAAACAGACTGTGATCCAGAGATCTCTGAATGGGGGAACCCACTCAGCATAAGCTGAGTATCTTGTACTGAATACATAGGTGCAAGAGGCGAACCAGGGGAACTGAAACATCTAAGTACCCTGAGGAAAAGAAATCAACCGAGATTCCCTTAGTAGTGGCGAGCGAACGGGGACCAGCCCTTAAGCTGGTTTGAGATTAGTGGAACGCTCTGGAAAGTGCGGCCATAGTGGGTGATAGCCCCGTACACGAAAATCTCTTGCCAGTGAAATCGAGTAGGACGGAGCACGAGAAACTTTGTCTGAACATGGGGGGACCATCCTCCAAGGCTAAATACTACTGACTGACCGATAGTGAACCAGTACCGTGAGGGAAAGGCGAAAAGAACCCCGGAGAGGGGAGTGAAATAGAACCTGAAACCGTATGCGTACAAGCAGTGGGAGCCTACTTTGTTAGGTGACTGCGTACCTTTTGTATAATGGGTCAGCGACTTATATTCAGTGGCGAGCTTAACCGAATAGGGGAGGCGTAGCGAAAGCGAGTCTTAATAGGGCGCTTTAGTCGCTGGGTATAGACCCGAAACCGGGCGATCTATCCATGGGCAGGTTGAAGGTTAGGTAACACTGACTGGAGGACCGAACCGACTACCGTTGAAAAGTTAGCGGATGACCTGTGGATCGGAGTGAAAGGCTAATCAAGCTCGGAGATAGCTGGTTCTCCTCGAAAGCTATTTAGGTAGCGCCTCATGTATCACTGTAGGGGGTAGAGCACTGTTTCGGCTAGGGGGTCATCCCGACTTACCAAACCGATGCAAACTCCGAATACCTACAAGTGCCGAGCATGGGAGACACACGGCGGGTGCTAACGTCCGTCGTGAAAAGGGAAACAACCCAGACCGTCAGCTAAGGTCCCAAAGTCATGGTTAAGTGGGAAACGATGTGGGAAGGCTTAGACAGCTAGGAGGTTGGCTTAGAAGCAGCCACCCTTTAAAGAAAGCGTAATAGCTCACTAGTCGAGTCGGCCTGCGCGGAAGATGTAACGGGGCTCAAACCATGCACCGAAGCTACGGGTATCACCTTTGGTGATGCGGTAGAGGAGCGTTCTGTAAGCCTGTGAAGGTGAGTTGAGAAGCTTGCTGGAGGTATCAGAAGTGCGAATGCTGACATGAGTAACGACAATGCGAGTGAAAAACTCGCACGCCGAAAGACCAAGGTTTCCTGCGCAACGTTAATCGACGCAGGGTTAGTCGGTCCCTAAGGCGAGGCTGAAAAGCGTAGTCGATGGAAAACAGGTTAATATTCCTGTACTTCCAGTTATTGCGATGGAGGGACGGAGAAGGCTAGGCCAGCTTGGCGTTGGTTGTCCAAGTTTAAGGTGGTAGGCTGAAATCTTAGGCAAATCCGGGATTTCAAGGCCGAGAGCTGATGACGAGTGCTCATTAGAGCGCGAAGTGGTTGATGCCATGCTTCCAAGAAAAGCTCCTAAGCTTCAGATAACTGGGAACCGTACCCCAAACCGACACAGGTGGTTAGGTAGAGAATACCAAGGCGCTTGAGAGAACTCGGGTGAAGGAACTAGGCAAAATGGCACCGTAACTTCGGGAGAAGGTGCGCCGGCGAGGGTGAAGGACTTGCTCCGTAAGCCCATGCCGGTCGAAGATACCAGGCCGCTGCGACTGTTTATTAAAAACACAGCACTCTGCAAACACGAAAGTGGACGTATAGGGTGTGACGCCTGCCCGGTGCCGGAAGGTTAATTGATGGGGTTAGCGCAAGCGAAGCTCTTGATCGAAGCCCCGGTAAACGGCGGCCGTAACTATAACGGTCCTAAGGTAGCGAAATTCCTTGTCGGGTAAGTTCCGACCTGCACGAATGGCGTAACGATGGCGGCGCTGTCTCCACCCGAGACTCAGTGAAATTGAAATCGCTGTGAAGATGCAGTGTATCCGCGGCTAGACGGAAAGACCCCGTGAACCTTTACTATAGCTTTGCACTGGACTTTGAGCTTGCTTGTGTAGGATAGGTGGGAGGCTTTGAAGTGGGGACGCCAGTTCTCATGGAGCCATCCTTGAAATACCACCCTGGCAACCTTGAGGTTCTAACTCAGGTCCGTTATCCGGATCGAGGACAGTGTATGGTGGGTAGTTTGACTGGGGCGGTCTCCTCCCAAAGAGTAACGGAGGAGTACGAAGGTGCGCTCAGACCGGTCGGAAATCGGTCGTAGAGTATAAAGGCAAAAGCGCGCTTGACTGCGAGACACACACGTCGAGCAGGTACGAAAGTAGGTCTTAGTGATCCGGTGGTTCTGTATGGAAGGGCCATCGCTCAACGGATAAAAGGTACTCCGGGGATAACAGGCTGATACCGCCCAAGAGTTCATATCGACGGCGGTGTTTGGCACCTCGATGTCGGCTCATCACATCCTGGGGCTGAAGCCGGTCCCAAGGGTATGGCTGTTCGCCATTTAAAGTGGTACGCGAGCTGGGTTTAGAACGTCGTGAGACAGTTCGGTCCCTATCTGCCGTGGACGTTTGAGATTTGAGAGGGGCTGCTCCTAGTACGAGAGGACCGGAGTGGACGAACCTCTGGTGTTCCGGTTGTCACGCCAGTGGCATTGCCGGGTAGCTATGTTCGGAAGAGATAACCGCTGAAAGCATCTAAGCGGGAAACTTGCCTCAAGATGAGATCTCACTGGGATCTTGAATCCCCTAAAGGGCCGTCGAAGACTACGACGTTGATAGGTTGGGTGTGTAAGCGCTGTGAGGCGTTGAGCTAACCAATACTAATTGCCCGTGAGGCTTGACCATATAACACCCAAGCAATTTGTGCGTAAGCCGAATTGTGGTGGTGAAGACGAAAGACCCGAAGATTCGTAGCATCACAAATATCGCATATCCGAATTCGCTGGGCTGTTCATCTGAACGGACTGGCTACCGAATTTCTTGACGACCATAGAGCATTGGAACCACCTGATCCCATCCCGAACTCAGCAGTGAAACGATGCATCGCCGATGGTAGTGTGGGGTTTCCCCATGTGAGAGTAGGTCATCGTCAAGATTCATTTCGCAAAACCCCTATCTGCGCATGCAGGTAGGGGTTTTGTCTTTAAGTAGAGAGTACAGAGATTCGCTGGCACGTCCCTTGACGGTCCGGCACACAGAATTTCTTGACGACCATAGAGCATTGGAACCACCTGATCCCATCCCGAACTCAGCAGTGAAACGATGCATCGCCGATGGTAGTGTGGGGTTTCCCCATGTGAGAGTAGGTCATCGTCAAGATTCAATTCCGAAACCCCTGATCGCCATGCGGTCAGGGGTTTTGTCTTTCTGGCGTATGTGAAATGTCTGCGCCGGCTTCATCGCCGGCAAGCCGGCTCCTGCAGAGAAGCGTGGTCACTGTACTGCCGCGCCCCCTGTAGGAGCCGGCTTGACCGGCGATAGGGCCCAAACAGGCACAAAAAAAGACCGCCCCCAACGGGGGCGGCCTTTCAATACAGCTCAGCCCTGTCAGCTCAGCAGGTTCTTCACATTCCCCATCGCCTCATCGGCAAACCCCTGCAGGAAAGCCTGGAAGCCCGGCAGCGCCTCCGGGCCACCTTCCCAAGGCTCGGCCTGGATGGTCCAGGTCGCACGGCTGCGCTGGCCATCGATCGCGACCACCTCCATCGCCGCCCACAGGTTGCCGATATTCAGGCTGGTGTAGATCAGGCTCCAGGTCATGTTCATGGCCTGGTCATCGCGCGAATTGAGCTGCTCGATCACCACGTTGCCATCCTTGAACAGTTTCTTGCGCACCGAGCGCACACCGCTACCGGTCATGTCGATATGCGCCAGTGCCGGGATGAACACCGGGAAGCCGGCAAAGTTGCCGACGATGTTCCATACGCTGGCTGCAGGGGCGGTAATTTCCACGCTGGACACCACCAGGCAGCCTTGCGGGTTGCGGATCAGGGTATCGGGCTTGAGTGCTTGCATGTCGTGTTACTCCTGTTGTTTAAAAAACGATCAGATAAAGCCGATGTCGGCCAGGTAGCGGCAGCCGCGGCGCAACAGCTCCGGGCTCTTGCTCGGGTAATGGCTGCCCATGCGCTGCACGCCGGCACGGGCGTTGTCGTGGGCGATGCCGGAGATATCCCCGATGTCTTCTTCGAAACCGTCCAGGTAGAAGCCCAGGACGTCATACAGCGCGTTGTCACGGTCAACCCGACGCAACTGCTGCTGCCACTGCTCGACGCTCACCAGTTCGAAGGCATGGCCCTGTTCGTGGAATGACGCCAGGTAATCGCGCCAACGCAGCGGCTCCGGGTTGTGCAGGTTGAACACGCATTGCCCGGCCTGGTGACGGCTACTGTGGAAGGCGATGAAGCGCGCCAGGAAGTCCACCGGCATCAGGTCGAAGTCGATCTCCAGCCCCGGCACCTGGCCCAGTTGCAGCGACCCCTTGAGCATCAGCATCAAGCGGTTGCGCTGCGGTTGGCAGGCCCCGGTGCGGCTGTCGAAGGTGATGTTGCCGGGGCGGAACAGGTTGACCCACACCCCCTGTGCACGCGCCCGCTGCAAGATCCGCTCGCCCACCCACTTGCTCAGGTTGTAGCCATTGCGGATGTAGATCGGCGGCGTCTCGGCCGGGTCTTCCTCCAGCACCCGGCCGCTGCTGTCCACGGCGCTGCAGGCCGACAGCGTGGAGACGAAGTTGAAGATCTTCTTGCGCCGCCCCTCGCACAGCCGAAGGCACTCGAACAACGGTTCGATGTTGTCCGCCGCCAGCACTTGGTAGTCGAGTACATGGTTCACCTGCGCAGCGTTGTGCAGCAGCGCGCCGTAGCCGGTATCCAGATAGTCGTAGTCGGCCTGGCTCAGCCCCAGCCGTGGCTTGCGCAAGTCGGCCTCGAACACCCGCACACGGGCCAGGTCCAGTTGCACCTGGTTGTCAGCCAGCGCCTGGGCAAAACGTTCGTCGGCGCTTTGCCCGCCGCCACTGCGCACAAGGCAGGCCACCTCGGTGGCGCCCCAGTCCAGCAGCGCCTCCACCAGGTGCACACCGAGGAAGCTGTTGGCCCCGGTGACGATCACCTTGTGCACATCACCCAGGCGCTCCACTGGCAGCACCTGCAGCCCCAGTTCGCGCTTGGCATCCTCCTCCAGCCCCGCCAGCACCTCCTGTTGTTGCCCCTGCTCGCCATCGAGCAACGCCCCCAGGCGCTGCAGTGTCGGCAGCTCGATAAAGCGGTTGATCGCCACGCCCCGGCCGAAGCGCTCGCGCACCTCCAGCAGCAGCCGCGACAGCAGGATCGAATGCCCACCCAGGTTGAAGAAGCTGTCGTCGGCTGAAATATCCGCCTCCGCCAGCTCCAGCAGCTCGCTCCACAGGCCGAGCAACTGTTGTTCAGTCGCAGTACCCGGTTCCAAGCGCTCGTTCGCAGGCAGCGCCAACGGGCGCAGCAGCAGCGCCTGGCGGTCCACCTTGCCATTGGCGGTGTAGGGCATCTGCTCCAGCACCTGGTAGAACGCCGGGCGCATGTAGTCGGGCAGGGCACGTTCGGCATGTTCACGCAGCCGTACTTCAGCTTCCTCTCCCTCAGGCTGGGCGAGAAACGCCAGCACCCGGCGCTGCCCATCGATCACCACCGCCACCTGGCCGAACAGGCGGCTGTCGCGCAGGCAGTGCTCGATCTCCTCGGGCTCCACACGGTAGCCACGGATCTTCACCTGGTTATCCCGCCGCCCGCACAACTCGATACCTTGCGCTGTCCACTTGCCGATGTCGCCCGTGCGGTAAGCGCGCAGCGAGCGCCCCTCCGGCAGGCCCAGCTCGACAAAGCGTTCTGCGCTCAATTGCGCATTGTTCAGGTAACCCAGCCCGACGCCGGGCCCGGCGATATACAGCTCCCCTGGTGTCTGTTCGGCTACAGGCTGAAATTGCTCGTCGAGAATCAACACTTGCGTGTTGGCGATCGGCCGCCCGAGGTTGCGGTTGCCATCCCCGGCAGCGAACACCCGGGTGGTGGCCAGCACCGTGGTTTCGGTCGGCCCGTAGATGTTGTGCAAGTGGCACTGCCCGGCCAGCCGGGCGATCACCTCCGGCTCGCACACATCGCCGCCGGTGATCAGGTGCCGCAGCCCCAGGTGCGCATCGCGGGGCAAAATGCTCAACAGCGCCGGTGGCAGGAAGGCATGGCTGACTTCCTGGCTGTGGATAAGCCCCAGCAACGCCTGCGGGTCGCGGCGCTGGTCCTCATCGGGCAGCACCAGTTCGGCCCCGCAGGCGAAGGTCGGCAGAATATCCAGCAGCGAAGCATCAAAGCCGATGGTGGAGAACTGCAGCACCCGGCAGCCGGCATCCAGCGCCACATGCTCGCGGTACCAGGCCATGAAATGCGTCAGGTTGCGCTGGCTGAGCAACACCCCCTTGGGCAGCCCGGTGGTACCCGAGGTGTAGATCGCCACGCAGGCCCGCCCGGGCGTTGCCTCACGCACGGCCAGGCTCGGCAGCGGAGCATCCTCCGCCAGCGCGATATCACGCACATCCAAGCCGAAGATATCCACAGGCGCCTGCCCGTCATGCAGCAGCACGCAGGCACCGGCATCCGCGAGGATGCGCTGGCGGCGCTGCACCGGCGTAGCCGGGTCCAACGGCAGGTAGATGGCCGCACACCCGATGACCGCTAACAAGCTGGCGTAAAGCTCGGCTGACTTGGCCATGCACACCGCCACCACCGGTGGCTGCGCACCCTCGGCAGGCAACAGTGGCAGCAGAGCCCGCTGAATGCCCACCGTGCGCGCGTGCAGCTGTGCATAACTTTCACGCAGGCCCTGGCGGTTAAGCGCCGGGCGCCCGGCATTGCGCCGTAGGCTCTGCTCCAGCCGCTCGATCAGCCCGCCTTCGGCCTGCTCCAGCAGGTCGGCGCGCAGCGTGCGGTTGAACGGGTGGCGGTAGGCCAGGGCCTCCAGCCAGTCCAGGCCGTGCTCGCGCTCATGCATGCCGGGGCTGACCGCCGGCGCTTCGTGCAGGTACTGCGGGTTGCGGGCAAAGCGGTTGACCTGCAGCGCCAGCAGGTCGCCCAGTGCCTGCAGGGCATCCTCACGCAACTGCCGGCCATTGCCCGAAGCCGGTGTCGCTACCCGTTGGCGTTCGATCAACCGTTGCGCGCTGGCACTGCCACACCAGCACAGGGTTTCCAGGTGCGGCAAGGTTTCGGCGAAGCTTGCGCCCAGGCGCAGGCGCAGCAGCGGCGTGGCCCCCAAGGGCTGCCAGTCGCCGCTGGCCAGGGCCAGGCTGCCGTCTTCCACCACCAGGTCGGGGGCGTTGGCCAACTGCTCGCGCAGGGCCTGCGCGCTGCCAGCCGTGACCGCGCCGTGGCCTTGGGCGTCGAGCTGGCAGGCCAGTTCCGCCAGGGCGGGGCTGGTGCCCGCCAGGAGTATGTCGAGGCGTCTCATGATGTGCTCCTCAGGGCAGGTAGTCGCGCAGCGCGTCCTGCACGCAGCCGGCGTCGAGCATCGAGCTGCTGCGCAGGAAGCGCAGGATGTTGCCCAGCAGCGGGTGCTGGTGATTGATCGGGAAGGCCAACCCCTGCACTTCTTCGCGCAGGGCCTGGCGCACCGCCTCGCCCACCGGCAGCGCAGCGATCAGGGCAAAGTCAAAACCCTGCTGGATGTCGTTGGTCAGGTACTCGCGCAAGAACACCGGCAACACCTCGGCCAACGCCCGGCGGTCCGCCTCCGGGGCGGCCTGCCAGTAAATCCGCGTCAGCCGCGCCCAAAAGCTCGAATGGCGCCCCTCGTCGAGCAGGTGGTCGGCCATCAGCCCCTTCACCGACGGCTTGACCGTGTCATCGCGGGCAAAGGCCGCCACATCGTCGGTCAAGGTGTTCTCGGCGATACCCACGCAGATCAGCTCCATGGCATCGCGCAGTGCCTCCGGCACCCGCTCCAGCGCCGCCGGTATCGCCCGGCTGAGCTCGATCTCCTGGGGCAGGGCGATCGGCTCGATGCCGGTCAGGGCAATGGTCTGCTGCAAGAAGTCCATCGCCACCAGGGCGTGGTAGTCCTCGTCCACCACCACGGTCATGGCGTCGTAGCGGCAGGCGAACGGAAAGCGCACGGCAAAACGGTCCTTGGCGATGCGCCGGGCGGTGCGGTCGACGATTTCGGTCTCGAAGATCACCACGTCGTTGATGAACTTGTAGAGGCTCTGCACCAGCACGAAATCGCGCAGCTGCGGGCATTCGCGCTGGAAGGCCGCGCCCAGCACCAGTGGCTGGCGGCTGAGCGGGTAGATCAGCCGCTGGTCATCCTCCACCCGGCGCCGTGGCCGGGTGCGGATGGTCGCGCGCTCTTCCCAGGCATCGGCGAAGGAGCGGTACTCGGCGGCATTCATGGCGTAACCTCGGCCAGCGGCGCCTTGATCGACGCACGCAGGCGGTCCCACAGCGCCATGCGGCTGTCCACTGCGGCGATGGCCGCCACGTAGACATCCTCCTCGCGCACCGGGTCATGGTCGACCAGACGTGCCAGCAACTGCTCGGCGGCCGGGCCGTGGTCTTCGGAGTCCACCTCGATATGGCGTTGCAGGTAGTAACGGAAGGTCGGCGCCTGCTCGATGCCGATACCCCACTCGTCGAGGATCTGCTGGAACATGCTCGGGATGACGCTTTCGCGGCCATGCAGGAAGGCCGCGGCCACCTGATGCGCCGGTGCGTCCAGGGCAACCTCCAGGGTGTCACGCACGAAGCGTTGCGCCGCGTCGCTGGCCCCGGCGCGCTGCAGCGCCTCCGGGTGGCTGACGCCCTGCTGCATCAGGCTGACGAACCGCTCGATCGCCTGGGTGCTGGCACCCACTTCGCGCATGGCGTCCAGGTACAGCTCGAAGTGGCTGTAGTGGCCGTGGTCCAGGCGGTCATCGGACTCCTCGCCCAGCACGATCTCGTTGATCAAACGCGCCGCTGCAGGGTCGGCCGGCGGCAGCCAGGGCAGGCTGACGCAGGTCAGTTCCTGTTGCAGGCGCTTGGTCAGCGACATGAAGTCCCACACGGCAAATACATGGGTTTCCATGAACCGGCGCAGGGTATCCAGCGAGTCGATTTCAGAAAACAACGGGTGCTGGGAAAGTGTCTGTTTCTTGTCGGAAAGTGTGCGTTTCAATGGGCTCATGTTTAGTTCCGTCTTGGCATGTTTTCAGGTCGGTTGATGCCAGTCAGTTGTCGAACTTCCAAACCTCGGGCGAGCGGGTACCTCGAACGAAGTTTCGATGTCGAGCAAGCGTGCATGGGCCGTGCAGGGCTCTATGGGCCTGGTCTCACGGGGAAACAGGTCCCCCTGTATCGGCGCTATAAAAGCTAGAGCAACTTCCAAAGTACTTGCAATTGTTTTTTGAAGTATTTGCAAGTTTCAACTTTTTTAAGTTGATAGTTGTTCGATCAAAACAATTAAGTTGTTTTGATTTTGGCAATAAGTACCCCTTCCGATCATGAATGATCAGAAAAAAGATGCAGAGTGAATGCCTCACTCGGAGCACTGATGAGCGGGTGTCGAGGGTCGGGATTATTTAGGGGCAGCTGATCGGCTGGCGGTCCTGGCCCCGGTGGCAGGCTCCTTCTGCTGGTGGATGTGGGCGCAGGCGGCCAGGTCCGCTACTGACGATCAGCGGCCGCTGCGGGGACTAGAGTGTGCCCAAAATGCTGGCACTGCCATGGCCAGCAGCGCACGCCGCGCGTTTGCCGCGGTGCAGTCAGGCAGGGCAGGGGGGCTCAGAAGCTGAGCAGGCCGAGGTGGGTATGGAAGATGCGCACGATGCGCTGGTTGAACGGGGCGCCATCCACTGCGTGGGCCGGCAGCTCGATCAGCTCCAGGCCGCCGTGGGCCAGAGGGTTCCAGCCCAGCATCGCCGGCAGCGAACCCGGCGGGTAGAGCACCGTCATTGGCACCTGCAAGGGCGTGCTGTCACCGCCGCTGGCAACGCTCGGGCTGTCACAGCTGGCAACAAATAAGTGGCGGGTCTGCCCCGGCCAGTGGCACTGCGCCCATTGCGCCAATGCCAGCGCCGCATGGGCGCCCAGGCTCTGGCCGAAGATCGCATGGGGGTGCTGCAGAAACGGCTCCAGCCGCTCGCCCAGGGCACTAGCCAGCGCATGGCTGGACTCGTCGGGGTCGACACTGTCGAGGCAGGCGGTGGCTGGCAGGTCTACAGCGATCACCTCCACCGGCTCGCTCAACGCTTCGGCCCACTGGCGGTACTGCTCGAGCTGCTGGCGGCTGCAGGCCAGGCAGATCAGGCGAATCCTGGTGGGCTGTTCGTGGGGTGCTTGAGTCTGCACGTGCACTGCCGTTCCTTATGCCTGGTCACGCCGTTGGCGTGGGGTCAGGTGGCCGATTGCCTGTCGAGGTAGTTGCGAATGGTGCGTGCCGCGTTGTTCAGGTGCGCTTCGAGCATCTTCACGGCTTCGTCTACCAGCTTGTCGCTGGCCGCATCCACCAGGGCGATGTGGTCGTCCTGGGTGAGCTTACCAAGGCCCATCGACGACAGGTGGAAGCGCAGAAAGCGTTCCTCCTCGTTGAGCTCGATCTCGATCAGGCGCAGCAGTTTCTGGTTGCCGGCCTTGCTGTACAGCGACATGTGGAACAGGCGGTTCAGGCGGCCGATCTCGGCGTGGCGGGTTTCGGTCTCCAGCTGGCGGATGTAGCTGCGAGCCAGGGCAATGTCGTCGGCATCGAGCCGCGGGATCGATTGGCGCAGTGCTTCGGTTTCCAGCAGTACCCGCAGGCCGTAGGTATCGACAGCGTCCTCGCCGATCAGCGGCGCTACTACCGCGCCCTTGTGCATCACCACCTGCAGCAGCGATTGCGCCTCGAGCTGGCGCAGCGCCTCGCGCACCGGCATGCGGCTGACGCCGAACAGCGTGGCCAGCTCCTGCTGGCGCACAGCCGTACCCGGCGGCAGGCGGCCGTCGAGGATGGCGCTGCGCAGGCGTTCTTCGATGACACCGCGGGCCAGGTGCGCAGGAACCTGTTCGCTACCCAGGACGGTGCTCAGGAGTTTGGGTTTCTCAGCCACGCAGGGGTCGCCTCGGCAAGATTGGATCCAATAACACTAGAGAGGGTGGGGGGCGCTTGTCAAACACTGTGTTTGCCCAGGCAAGGCAGCCCCGTGTGCAAACGCGGCTATCGTGAATGAAGTCGCAGGCATTGGGAAGACGGCCAAGGGCGCCAGCCCTTGTGGGAAGCGGGTTTGCCGACAGCTGGCAGTGTGCCGTTGTGTTTTGTTTCCCCAGCTTGCACCATCGCACCTTCCAACGGACCTGAACGGGTGTTCGCAGTGGCGAAACCTTGGGCGCTCAGCACCACCCTACGCCGCCTCGGCCTGGCCATGCTGCTCGGCTGCCTGCTGCTGGGCGGCGTCCAGGCCGATTGGGACTTCTCGCAGATCAGCCGCCGCGCCCAGGCACTCTATGGCCCGCTTGGGGCGGGGCAGGGGCGTATCGACGCCTGGCAGAACCTGATGGCCGCGCAGAAGCAGGCCAGCGAGCTGGAGCAGCTCAAACAGGTCAACCTGTTCTTCAACCAGCAGCTGCGCTACGTCGAAGACATCGACCTGTGGCACGAGGTGGACTACTGGGCAACGCCGGTGCAGTCGCTGATCAAGGGCGCTGGCGACTGCGAGGACTACGCCATCGCCAAGTACTTCAGCCTGCGGCGCATGGGCGTCCCCGCCGAAAAACTGCGCATCACCTACGTCAAGGCCCTGCGCCAGAACCGGGCGCACATGGTCCTGACCTATTATTCAAGCCCACAGGCCCAGCCCCTGGTGCTCGACAGCCTGATGGACGCGATCAAGCCCGCCAGCCAGCGCAGTGACCTGCTGCCGGTCTACGCCTTCAATGGTGAAGGCCTGTGGTTGACGGGCGCGGCGGGTAACAAGAAGGTCGGCGACACCAAGCGCCTGTCACGCTGGCAGGATTTGCTGAAGAAAATGCAGGCCGAAGGATTCCCGGCCGAACCGGTTTACTGAGGGAGCACAGATGTCACTGTTCAAACAATTGCTGCTTGCCATTTGCCTGTTCCTGGTGGTCGCCTTCAGCGGCAGTTTCATGGTCAGCCTGGAGAGTTCGCGCAGCCAGTACGTCAACCAGCTGCGCTCCCACGCCCAGGACGCCGCCACCGCGCTGGCGCTGTCACTGACGCCGAGCATCGACGACCCGGCGATGGTCGAGCTGATGGTCAGCTCGATCTTCGACAGCGGCTACTACTCCAGCATCAAGGTCATCGATATCCAGTCCAACGCCGTGCTGGTCGAGCGCCACGCCGAACCCGACAGCGGCGAGGTGCCCGGCTGGTTCATCCAGCTGATCGGCCTGGAACCGGCTGGCGGTGATGCCATCGTCAGCCGCGGCTGGCAGCAGGCGGCGCGGGTCGAGGTGATCAGCCACCCGATGTTCGCCCTGGCAAAACTGTGGCAGAGCGCCCTGGGCAGCCTCGGCTGGTTGCTGCTGTGCGGCGCGGTCAGCGCGCTGCTCGGCGCCCTGCTGTTGCGCCGCCAGTTGCGCCCGCTGGACTACATGGTGGCGCAGTCCCACGCCATCGCCCGGCGCGAGTTCCTCAGCCTGCCGGACCTGCCGCGCACCCCCGAGCTGCGCCGGGTGGTGCAGGCGATGAACCAGATGGTCGAGAAGCTCAAGGCGCTGTTCAGCGAACAGGCCGAGCGCAGCGAGCAACTGCGCAACGAGTCCTACCAGGACAGCCTCACCGGCCTTGCCAACCGGCGTTACTTCGAGATGCAGCTCAACGCCCGGGTCAGCAATGCCGAAGACGCCCGCGCCGGTTACCTGCTGCTGGTGCGCGTGCAAGACCTGGCCGGCCTCAATGCCCGCCTGGGCGGCCAGCGCACCGACCAGTTGCTGCAGGCGGTGGGCGAGCAGTTGCGCCGCACCTGTGCGCAATACCCCGAAACCAACGACCTGATCACCCGCAGCCGCGGCGGCGAATTCGCCGTGTTGGCGCCGGGCATGGTGCATGACGAGGCGACCCAGCTGGCCCAGGCCCTGGCCGTCACCCTGCAAAGCCTGCACAGCACCGGTGCCAGCGATGTCGACCCGGTGGCCTGCATAGGCCTTGCGCCCTATACCCCAGGCGATGCCCCGCAGGCGTTGCTCAAGCTCGCCGACGAGGCCCTGGCCCGCGCCGAAGCCCAGCCGCAGCCCGGCTGGGTATGCCTGGAGCAAGGCCTTGCCGCCAGCGCCGGCGACGGCCACCACGACTGGCACCAGCGGCTGGACCAAGCCCTTGACCAAGGCCGCTTCGAGCTGTTCTTCCAGCCGGTGGTCGACAGCCACATGCCCGCACGCGTGTTGCACTACAAGGTCATTTCACGCTTGCTCGACCAGCAGGGCGAGGCCGTGGCGGCCGGCCGCTATCTGCCCTGGCTGGAACGCTTCGGCTGGATGCCACGGCTTGACCTGCTGATGCTCAAAAAAGTGCTGGCGCACCTGCCGGCCCATGGCGAGTCGCTGGCGCTGAACCTGTCCGGTGCAACACTCGCCGAGCCCAAGGCGTTGCAGCAAGTGTTCGACCTGCTCGGCCAGCACCGCAACGCCGGCCCGCGCCTGACTCTCGAGATCGGCGAGGAGCAGTTGCCCGAGCAAGCCGCGCTGGAAAAGCTCACCCGGTGCCTGCGCGGGCTAGGTTTCGGCCTGGCGCTGCAGCGTTTTGGCGGGCGTTTCAGCATGATCGGCAACCTGGCGCACCTGGGCCTGGCGTACCTGAAGATCGATGGCAGCTACATCCGCCACATCGACCAGGAGCAGCACAAGCGCCTGTTCATCGAGGCCATCCAGCGCGCCTCGCACAGCATCGACCTGCCGCTGATCGCCGAGCGGGTAGAGACCGACGGCGAGCTGCAGGTACTGCGCAAGATGGGCGTGCAAGGCATCCAGGGCCAGTTGGTGGGCGAACCCGCACCCTGGCGTTGAACCCGCGTTTACAGACGACGCGGTGGTTGGCACCGGCTGTGCCGGTGTTCGCGACTAAAGCCGCTCCTACAGGTACAGCGCCAGACTCAGGCCTTGTGCAATCCTGTGGGAAGCGGCCTTGTGTCGCGATGGGGCGCGTAGCGCCCCCAGAATAATGGCACCCTGCAAAATCGCCGGGGCTGCTGCGCTGCCCTTTCCGGCCGGTCCTACACACAGGGCGCAGTGGGCTCGCAGAACCGGCGCCCTCAGATCAACCCACCCCCCTCATCCTCTTCGATCAGGTTGTTCAAACTACCCAGCGCCCGCCGCGCCGTAGAGCGGTTGAGCAGCTTGGCCTGAGCTCCCGCCGGCAGGTCAGTGATGCTGATCACCCCCTTCTCGGTCAGCACCTCGATCAAGTCCTCGAGCACCCGGATCATGTCCAGGTCGCTCTGCTTGAGCTGCTTGAGGCTGTTCTCCACCAGGTCGTCGGCAAACCAGTCCTGGATTTCGGCATGGTCGGCCGGCAGCAGTTCGTTGTGCTCGGCGAAGGGGGCGGCTTCTACCCGCTGCAACTGGCCGAACTCGTCGCGTTGCACGTAGAACATGGCTTCCATCCTCGTCACGTTGGTTCCTTGCTGGTTGGGTTATGCGCAGCTTAGGCAAAATTGCCAGGCTGCGCATGCCGGTCAACTGTTGGAATTGTCGATCTTGATGGTCGGGTCGGCACCACTGATCAGCGAGTTGATCGAAGTGTTCGACCAGTTCACACCCTCGAGCTTGATCGACACATCCACATTGGCCAGCCCGCCAGCGGCATTGAGCTTGCCCTCGGTGCTGATCTGCAAGGTCGACTCGCCCCCCACCGTAGTGATCTTCAGGTAGTTGTCGATGGTGGTGCCACGCTCGCCCTGCAGCAGGTCGCTGAGGTCAAGGCGGTCACCCTCGCTGACCTTGAAGTCCTTGATCACATCCTGGCCGGTATCGCCGGCCTTCCACACGAAGGTGTCGGCCCCGGCACCGCCGGTCATGATGTCGTTGCCCTTGCCGCCGATCAGGGTGTCGTTGCCGGCCCCGCCAAACAGCAGGTCGTTGCCTTCCCCGCCCAGCAAGGTGTCGTTGCCGGTACCACCCAGCAGGATGTCGTTGCCCTTGCCGCCATCGAGGTAGTCGTTGCCGCCCTGGCCGAAGATGATGTCGTTGCCGGCCCCGCCCATCAGCGTGTCGTTGCCGTCGTTGCTGCGCGACACGTCGAACTCGGTGTAATGCTCCGACACGTACTGGTGCATTATCCGCGCATCCACATCGCCCGCATCCACCCCCAGCTTGGTGGCGACGAACGCCTGGATCGCCTCCACCCCGGTGCCCGGGATCGAATCGAAGGTCACCAGGTCGCCGAAGATGATGTCGTGGCCGTCGCCGCCGTCCACCTTGTCCGAGCCGGGCACGGTGGCTTCGGTGTGGCCGAGGATGGCATCGGCCAGCTTGCTCGGGTCGATGTTGGTCTGCGGCGTGTTGTCCGAATCGTAGGGCTTGAGGTCGTTGGTGTTGACCCCGCTGTTCAGGCCAATGGCCTCCACCGTCGACAGCGCCGCGAGGATCTTGTAGCTGTCGGTGGAGTTGGTCAGGGTCGCGTCGGTGGTGGTGTTGCCGGTACCGGCGCGGGTCGACAGCTCATAACCGCCGTTGCCCTCGGCGCGAATGCTGCCGCTG
Organism: Pseudomonas fakonensis; assembly: GCF_019139895.1. Taxonomy (GTDB): domain Bacteria; phylum Pseudomonadota; class Gammaproteobacteria; order Pseudomonadales; family Pseudomonadaceae; genus Aquipseudomonas; species Aquipseudomonas fakonensis. Next base: position 137,793 of record NZ_CP077076.1, read on the forward strand.
GTCACGGTGTTCCACTTGTAGCTCCAGCTCAGCAGGTCGAAGTTGCCGCGGGTCTCGGCGGTCAGCTTGCCGCTGCTGTCGATCGACACCCGGTTGGTGGCGTCGAGCGCGTAGTTGGTGACCGTGTCGCCCACCTTGTAGTTGATGGTGCTGAGGAAGGTGTCCAGCTTGGTGCTGCTGTTGGCCAGCGTCGGGTTGCCCTGCTCGCCGGTCTGGTAGTAAGTGGGCTGGCCGTCGGTGATGAAGAAGGTCTGGTTGCTGCCGGTATTGCCGGCGTTCTTCAGGGTCTGGAACCAGTTGGCGGTGGTCTTGAAGGCATCCTCGTAGTTGGTGCCGCCATCGGCGCTCATGGTGCCGAGCGCGTTGAGCAGGGTCTTGAGCCCGGCATCGTTGAGGGTCACCGACACCGTGCTCTTGACCTGGGTGGCGAAGTCCACCAGCAGGATGTTCACCGTCCCCGAGAGCGAACCCTTGACGCTTGCGGCCAGCGTCCTGAACACCGACTCCAGCGACGCCTTGGCCCCGTCCACGCCGGATTGCCCCATGCTGCCCGAGGTGTCGACGATGAATGCGATGTTGTAGTCCTTGCCAGCGACCACATGCAGGCCGGTCACGTCGGCGACGATGATGTCGTTGTTGACCGTGCCGGTGCTGGTATCGCTGTCGGTGCCCAGGTTGGTGGAGGTGTAGGTTTCCGGGTACACCGTGACCTTCAGCGTGCCCTCGTTGCTGGCCACGCTGCCGCCGACGCTCTCGCTGGAGGTGGAGGTTACCTTCACGTCGAACTGGCCGTAGTAGTAGGCCGGCGGCTTGATCGCAAGGCTGCCCAGGTTCCAGCCGGTGACATCCACCGCCGTGGTGCCCACGGTAATGCTGTGCCCGGCGTTGTCGGTCACCACCGAACCCGCCGGGATGCCGCCCAGCTTCACGCTCAGGCTCTCCGAGCCGTCGGTGTCGGTCAGGCTGCTGGTGATCCCCACCAGCTTGACGCTGCCATTCTCCGGCCCCTCGTTGAGCTTGAAGCCGTCGTAATAGCCCTGGCCGCTGCTGCCGTGCAGGTCGGACACCGTCACCCCGGCGTTGCCCAGTTCGGTGACGTTCGGGTACATCGGAATGTTGGTGCTGTTCAGGTCGGTGACCAGCCCGTTGCCCACCTTCACGTTGATGTCGTAGCTGCCCGGGCCGGACTGGTTGGCGTGGTATATCTCCAGGGTGTAGTAGCCGCTGGTGGTCGGCGTGTAGCTGCCCGCCACCGTGCCGCCGCCGCCCCAGGTGGCGGTGACCACGTTCTTGCCGCCGATGTTCACCAGCAGGCTGTCATCGGCGGTGCCGCTGAAGGTGTAGGTCTTGCCGGCTTCCAGGTAGATCAGGCCGGAAGTCTTCGAGCCGCTCTGCGCCGCCACGCTGGCATCGGACTGCACGTTGGTGGTGGTTTCGCTCTTGCTGGCGTTGCCAGAGTTGGCGAACACCGTCTTCAGCGCATCGCCGGTGATGCCGTTGCCGTTGGTGCCAAGGCCGGTGAGGCTGGTCCAGGTCTCCTTGGTCAGGCCCAGGGAGTTGACGTTGTTGCTGGCGATGCTCAGGTTCGGTTTGTCGGCCACCGGGGTGATGTCCACCTTCAGCGTGGCCTCGCTGCCCGGGGTGACGCCGTCGGTGGGCTTGTACTTCACCTGCGCGTAGTCAGCCTGCTTGTTGCCAACGCCAGTGCCAGCGTAGCCGTCGACGCCGGACTGGTTGGCCAGCGGCACGAACTTGAGCTTGCCGGCGCTGATGTCGGCCTGGCTCACGGTCTGGTTGAGGGTAACGTCCACCCAGGCGGTGCCGTTGAAGAACTTCAGGCTGCCCAGGTCCGGCAGCTTGGTGAAGGTCACCCCCAGGCTTGCGGCCGGGCTGTCGACGTCGGTGACGTTGAAGTTGCTCCAGTTCAGCACCAGCTCGGTGTCCTCCACCCCGGTCACCGCGCCGCCGGTGGTGACCGGCGCATCGTTGACCGCCACCACGTTGACCGTGGTGGTGGCGGTGTTGGACACGTTGACCCCGTCGGTCACCGTCACGGTAATGACCCGCGGCGTGGTGCTCGGGTCCTCGCTGGTGCTGGCGAAGGTGATGTTCTTGATCGCCTGCATGTAGTCGGCCAGCGAGGCCGTGCCGCTCAAGGTCAGCACCACCTGGCCGCCCGTCACCGTCGAGGTGATGGTGATGCCGTTGACGCTGTTGCCCAGGTTCAGCACATCGCCCGCCTGGCGGTTGGTCAAGGTGACCGTGGCGCCGGCCAGCTGGCTGCTGTCGAAGTCGGTGATGGAGATATCCAGGTCACTGATCGAATTGCCGGCGCCGTTCTCGGTGTAGGTGGTCTGGTAGTCGGCGCCGCTCTTGCCGCTCGAATCGTTGGCGTCCAGGTCCAGCACTGGCGCTGGCTCGAACAGCTGGGTGGTGACGCTGGCCGCGTTGCCATTGACCACCAGCCCCTCGAAGTTGCCGCCGGTGGCCGAATCGATCTTCACGTTGAACTGCTCGGTGCCCTCGGTGATGTTGTCCTTGAGGGTCGGGATGGTGAAGGTGGCCGAGGTGCTGTTGGCCTTGATCACCACGCTGGCAACGCCCGTGTAGTCGACGCCGTTGGTGGCGGTGCCGCTGTAGCTGAGCTTGACCACCACGTCGGTCTGCGGCGCGTTGCTCAGGGTCAGGGTGTAGGTGGCGTTGCTGCCCTCGGCCACCGTCGCGCTGCCGGTGATGCCCACCGTGGTGTTGTTGATCGTGTCGGTCACTGCGGTGACCGCCGCCGCCGGGTTTACCGCCAGGCTCTCGAAGTTGCCGCCGCTGGCGCCGGTGATGGTCGCGCTGACCGGGCCTGCGTCGATGTACACATCGTCGGCCGGGGCCGCCACGCTGACGCTGCCCGAGGACTGGTTGGCGCCGATGGTGATGCTCTGGCCGTTGCTCAGGGTCACCGTCACGGCAGTTTGCGCCGGGTTGGTCAGGGTGGCGGTGTAGACGATCTGGCCGCCTTCGGCCACGGTCGGCGTGGCGGTGAGGGTCACCGTGGTGGTGTCCTGCACGTCGGTGACCGTGGTGCTGAGCACGCCCTTGTTGGCCACCAGGTTTTCGTAGTTGCCGCCGCTGACGCTGCTGATGCTGTTGGTCACCGGTGCGTGGCCCTGGTACACGTCGTTGGTGACCGTGCCGGTGGCGGTGCCGGTGCTCTGGCCCACCGGGATGGTAATTGTCTGGCCGTTGGTCAGGGTCACCACCACTGGCGTGCCGGTGACCGGGGCGCCCACGGTGGCGGTGTAGATGATGGTGCCACCCTCGGCGACACTTGGCGTGGCAGTCAGGGTCACCGTGGTGGTGTCCTGTACATCTGTCACGGTGGTACTCACCGGGTTCTGGTTGGCTACGAGGTTCTCGTAGTTGCCACCGCTGACGCCGGTGATGTTGTTAGTGACCGGTGCATGGCCTTGGTAAACGTCGTTGGTCACGGCGCCGGTTGCAGTACCGGAGCTTTGACCAACCCCAATGGTGATGGTTTGCCCGTTGGCGAGGCTGACCACGACCGGGCTGCCAGTGACCGGAGCCCCGACTGTAGCCGTGTAGATGATGGTCCCACCCTCGGCCACACTTGGCGTGGCGGTGAGCGTCACTGTGGTGGTGTCCTGAACATCGGTGACGTTGGTACTGACCGGGTTCTGATTGGCCACCAGGTGCTCGTAGTTACCGCCGGATACCCCCGTGATGTTGTTGGTAACCGGAGCATGCCCCTGGTAGACGTCGTTGGTCACGGCGCCGGTTGCCGTCCCCGAGCTTTGACCAACGGGGATGGTGATGGTCTGGCCATTGGCAAGTGTCACCACCACTGCGCTACCGGTGACCGGCGCGCCGACCGTGGCGGTGTAAATGATGGTGCCGCCTTCGGCCACGCTCGGCGTGGCGCTCAGGGTCACCGTGGTGGTGTCGATGGTATCGGTGACGTTGGTCACCGCTGGCGTGCTGTTGACCGCCAGGTTTTCGAAGTTGCCGCCGCTGGCGCCGGTGATGCGCGCACTCACCTGGCCGGCATCCACGTAAGGGTCATCGCCCGGTGCGGCTATCGTGACGCTGCCCGAGGTCTGGTTGGCGCCGATGGTGATGGTCTGGCCGTTGCTCAGGGTCACGGTAACGGCGGTCTGCGCCGCATTGGTCAGGGTGGCGGTGTAGGTGATCTGGCCACCCTCTGCAACACTCGGCGTGGCCGACAGCGAAACCGTCGTGGTGTCCGTCACATCCGTGACGCTGGTACTGACCGGGTTCTGGTTCGCTACGAGGTTTTCATAGTTGCCGCCGGATACGCCGGTGATGTTGTTGGTGACCGCGGCATGGCCCTGGTAGACGTCGTTGGTCACAGCACCCGTAGCAGTGCCGGAGCTTTGCCCGACGGGGATGGTGATGGTCTGCCCGTTGGCCAGGCTGACCACGACCGGGCTGCCGGTGACCGGCGCCCCGACGGTCGCGGTGTAAATGATCGTGCCGCCTTCGGCGACGCTCGGCGTGGCGGTCAGGGTGACGGTGGTGGTGTCCTGTACGTCGGTGACCGTGGTGCTCACCGGGTTTTGGTTGGCAACGAGGTTCTCGTAGTTGCCACCGCTCACACCGGTGATGTTGTTGGTCACTGGCGCATGGCCTTGATAGACGTCGTTGGTCACGGCGCCCGTAGCAGTGCCGGAACTCTGCCCGACTGGGATGGTGATGGTTTGCCCGTTGGCCAGACTGACTACAACCGGGCTGCCGGTCACCGGTGCACCTACCGTGGCGGTGTAGGTGATCGTGCCGCCCTCGGCGACGCTCGGCGTAGCCGTCAGGGTGACGGTGGTGGTGTCCTGCACGTCGGTCACGTTGGTGCTGACCGGGCTCTGGTTGGCGACCAGGTTCTCGTAGTTGCCGCCGGATACGCCGGTGATGTTGTTGGTAACCGGCGCATGGCCCTGATAGACGTCATTGGTCACCGCACCCGTGGCCGTGCCGGAGCTTTGGCCGACCGGGATGGTGATGGTCTGTCCGTTGGCCAGGCTGACCACGACCGGGCTGCCGGTCACCGGTGCACCTACCGTGGCGGTGTAGGTGATGGTGCCGCCTTCGGCCACGCTTGGCGTGGCGGTCAGGGTGACGGTGGTGGTGTCCTGTACATCGGTCACCGTGGTGCTGACTGGGTTCTGGTTGGCAACGAGGTTCTCGTAGTTGCCACCGCTGACACCGGTGATGTTGTTGGTAACCGGCGCGTGGCCCTGGTAGACGTCGTTGGTCACGGCGCCCGTAGCAGTGCCGGAGCTCTGCCCGACCGGGATGGTGATGGTCTGCCCGTTGGCCAGCGAAACCACGACAGGCGAGCCCGTGACCGGTGCGCCGACGCTGGCGGTGTAGATGATGGTCCCACCTTCGGTCACGCTCGGCGTGGCGGTGAGCGTTACGGTGGTGGTGTCCTGAACATCAGTGACGGTGGTGCTGACCGGGTTCTGATTGGCGACCAGGTGCTCGTAGTTGCCACCGCTGACGCCGGTGATGTTGTTGGTGACTGCTGCATGGCCTTGGTAGACGTCGTTGGTTACTGCACCAGTTGCAGTGCCGGAACTCTGGCCGACGGGGATGGTGATGGTCTGCCCGTTGGCCAGGTTGACTACTACCGGGCTGCCGGTGACCGGCGCGCCGACCGTGGCGGTGTAAATGATGGTGCCGCCTTCGGCCACACTCGGCGTGGCGCTCAGGGTCACCGTGGTGGTGTCGATGGTATCGGTGACGTTGGTTACCGCTGGCGTGCTGCTGACCGCCAGGTTCTCGAAGTTTCCGCCGTTGGCACCGGTGATGCGTGCGCTGACTTGGCCGGCGTCGACATAGGGGTCATCGCCTGGTGCGGCCACCGTGACGCTGCCCGAAGTCTGGTTGGCGCCGATGGTGATGGTCTGGCCGTTGCTCAGGGTGACGGTGACGGCAGACTGGGCCGCATTGGTCAGGGTGGCGGTGTAGGTAATCTGGCCACCCTCCGCAACACTTGGCGTGGCCGACAGCGAAACCGTCGTGGTGTCCGTCACATCCGTGACGCTGGTACTGACCGGGTTCTGGTTCGCTACGAGGTTTTCATAGTTGCCGCCGGATACGCCGGTGATGTTGTTGGTGACGGCGGCATGGCCCTGGTAGACGTCGTTGGTCACGGCACCCGTGGCGGTGCCGGAGCTTTGGCCGACCGGAATCGTGATGGTCTGGCCGTTGGCCAGGCTGACTACTACCGGGCTGCCGGTAACCGGGGCGCCGACCGTGGCGGTGTAAATGATGGTACCGCCTTCGGCCACACTTGGCGTGGCGGTCAGGGTCACCGTGGTGGTGTCCTGTACATCGGTGACGGCGGTGCTGACCGGGTTCTGATTAGCGACCAGGTTTTCGTAGTTACCGCCGCTCACGGTAGTGATGTTGTTGGTAACCGGCGCATGGCCCTGGTAGACGTCGTTGGTCACGGCGCCCGTAGCAGTACCGGAGCTCTGCCCGACCGGGATGGTGATGGTCTGCCCGTTGGCCAGCGAAACCACGACAGGTGAGCCCGTGACCGGTGCGCCGACGCTGGCGGTGTAGATGATGGTCCCACCTTCGGTCACGCTCGGCGTGGCGGTGAGCGTTACGGTGGTGGTGTCCTGAACATCAGTGACGGTGGTGCTGACCGGGTTCTGATTGGCGACCAGGTGCTCGTAGTTGCCACCGCTGACGCCGGTGATGTTGTTGGTAACGGGCGCATGGCCTTGGTAGACATCGTTGGTCACGGCGCCCGTGGCGGTGCCGGAACTCTGGCCGACCGGGATGGTGATGGTCTGCCCGTTGGCCAACGAAACCACGACCGGCGAACCTGTCACCGGTGCGCCGACGCTGGCGGTATAGATGATGGTCCCACCTTCGGCCACGCTCGGCGTGGCGGTCAGGGTTACCGTGGTGGTGTCGATGGTATCGGTGACGTTGGTCACCGCAGGCGTGCTGTTGACCGCCAAACTCTCGAAGTTGCCGCCGCTGGCGCCGGTGATGCGCGCACTCATCTGGCCGGCATCCACATACGGGTCATCGCCCGGCGCAGCCATGGTTACGCTACCCGAGGTCTGGTTGGCGCCGATGGTGATGGTCTGGCCGTTGCTCAAGGTAACGGTGACTGCAGACTGGGCTGCGTTGGTCAGGGTAGCGGTGTAGGTGATCTGGCCGCCTTCCGCGACGCTCGGTGTTGCCGACAGGGAAACCGTGGTGGTGTCCTGGGTGTCGGCGACCGTGGTGCTGACCGGATTCTGGTTAGCGACCAGATTTTCGTAGTTACCGCCGCTAACGGTAGTGATGTTGTTGGTGACCGGCGCATGGCCCTGGTAGACGTCGTTGGTCACGGCGCCCGTGGCGGTGCCGGAACTCTGCCCGACCGGAATGGTGATGGTTTGCCCGTTTGCCAGCGATACGACGACGGGCGAGCCAGTGACCGGAGCGCCCACGCTGGCGGTGTAGATGATGGTACCGCCTTCGGCCACGCTCGGCGTGGCGGTGAGGGTGACGGTGGTGGTGTCCTGCACGTCGGTGATGGTAGTGCTGACCGGATCCTGATTGGCGACCAGGTTCTCGTAATTGCCGCCGGACACCCCGGTGATGTTGTTACTAACTGGCGCATGGCCTTGGTATACGTCGTTGGTCACGGCGCCGGTGGCCGTGCCTGAGCTTTGGCCAACCGGGATGGTAATGGTCTGACCGTTGGCCAGACTGACCACGACCGGGCTGCCGGTGACTGGTGCGCCAAGGGAAGCTGTGTAGATGATGGTGCCGCCTTCGGCGACGCTCGGCGTAGCGGTCAGCGTGACGGTGGTGGTGTCCTGAACATCGGTGACGGTGGTGCTGACCGGATTCTGGTTAGCGACCAGGTTTTCGTAATTACCGCCGCTGACGGCGGTGATGTTGTTGCTGACCGGCGCGTGGCCTTGATAGACGTCATTGGTCACTGCCCCGGTAGCGGTGCCGGAGCTCTGGCCGACCGGGATGGTGATGGTCTGGCCGTTGGCCAGGCTGACTACAACCGGGCTGCCGGTTACCGGCGCCCCGACGGTCGCGGTGTAAATGATCGTGCCGCCCTCGGCGACGCTCGGCGTGGCGGTGAGGGTCACTGTAGTCGTGTCCTGCACATCAGTGACGGTGGTGCTGACCGAGTTCTGGTTGGCGACCAGATTTTCGTAGTTGCCACCGGATACGCCAGTGATGTTGTTGGTTACCGGAGCATGGCCCTGGTAGACGTCGTTGGTCACAGCGCCGGTGGCGGTACCGGAACTCTGGCCGACCGGGATGGTGATGGTCTGCCCGTTGGCCAGCGAAACCACGACCGGCGAGCCAGTCACTGGAGCACCTACCGAGGCGGTGTAGATGATCGTACCGCCCTCGGCCACGCTCGGCGTGGCGGTCAAGGTCACCGTGGTGGTGTCCTGCACATCCGTGACGGTTGTGCTGACTGGGTTCTGATTGGCGACCAGATTCTCGTAGTTGCCACCGGATACGTCGGTGATGCTGTTGGTGACCGGCGCATGACCTTGGTAGACGTCGTTGGTCACCGCACCAGTGGCGGTACCGGAGCTTTGCCCGACCGGGATAGTGATGGTCTGGCCGTTGGCGAGACTCACCACGACCGGGCTGCCGGTAACCGGGGCTCCTACGCTGGCGGTGTAGATGATCGTGCCGCCCTCGGCCACGCTCGGCGTGGCGGTCAGGGTAACGGTGGTAGTGTCCTGCACATCGGTGACAGTAGTGCTGACCGGGTTCTGGTTTGCGACCAGATTCTCGTAATTGCCGCCAGATACGCTGGTGATGTTGTTGGTAACTGCAGCATGGCCCTGGTAGACATCGTTGGTCACGGCGCCCGTGGTGGTGCCTGAGCTTTGGCCAACCGGGATGGTAATGGTCTGCCCGTTGGCCAGCGAAACCAAGACCGGCGAGCCAGTCACTGGTGCACCTACGCTGGCGGTGTAAATGATCGTGCCGCCTTCAGCCACGTTCGGCGTGGCGGTCAGGGTTACCGTCGTGGTGTCCTGAACATCGGTCACTGTGGTGCTTACGGGCTCCTGGTTGGCGACCAGGTTCTCGTAATTGCCGCCGGATACCCCGGTGATGTTGTTGCTGACCGGTGCATGACCTTGGTAGACGTCGTTGGTCACAGCACCCGTGGCAGTGCCGGAGCTCTGCCCGACCGGGATGGTGATGGTCTGCCCGTTGGCCAGCGAAACCACGACCGGTGAACCAGTCACCGGTGCCCCCACGCTGGCGGTATAGATGATCGTCCCGCCCTCGGCCACGCTCGGCGTGGCGGTCAGGGTCACCGTGGTGGTGTCCTGAACATCGGTGACGGTGGTGCTGACCGGATCCTGGTTAGCGACCAGATTCTCGTAGTTGCCGCCGGATACTTCGGTGATGTTGTTGGTAACCGGTGCATGCCCTTGATAGACGTCGTTGGTCACCGCGCCCGTGGCGGTGCCTGAGCTTTGGCCAACAGGGATGGTAATGGTCTGGCCGTTGGCGAGGCTAACCACGACCGGGCTGCCGGTGACTGGTGCGCCAACCGAAGCTGTGTAGATGATCGTTCCGCCTTCGGCCACGCTCGGCGTAGCCGTCAGGGTAACGGTGGTGGTGTCCTGAACATCGGTGACGGTAGTGCTGACCGGATTCTGGTTAGCGACCAGATTCTCGTAATTGCCGCCAGACACCCCGGTGATGTTGTTGGTGACTGGCGCATGGCCTTGGTAGACGTCGTTTGTTACGGCGCCCGTGGCAGTACCAGAGCTCTGTCCCACGGGAATGGTGATGGTTTGTCCGTTGGCCAGCGATACCACGACCGGCGAACCGGTCACCGGAGCACCAACGCTGGCGGTATAGATGATCGTCCCGCCTTCGGCCACGCTCGGCGTGGCAGTCAGGGTGACCGTGGTCGTGTCCTGCACATCGGTGACGGTAGTGCTAACCGGGTTCTGGTTGGCAACCAGATTTTCGTAGTTACCGCCGCTAACGCCGGTGATGTTATTGGTAACCGGTGCATGCCCTTGGTAGACGTCGTTGGTCACGGCTCCGGTGGCCGTGCCGGAACTCTGCCCGACCGGGATAGTGATGGTCTGCCCGTTGGCCAGCGATACCACAACCGGCGAACCAGTCACCGGAGCCCCCACGCTGGCGGTATAGATGATCGTCCCGCCTTCGGCCACGCTCGGCGTGGCCGTCAGGGTCACCGTGGTGGTGTCTTGTACATCGGTCACGGTGGTACTGACCGGATCCTGATTGGCGGCCAGGTTCTCGTAATTGCCGCCGGATACGCCGGTGATGTTGTTGGTGACCGGAGCATGGCCTTGGTAGACATCGTTGGTCACAGCGCCCGTGGCGGTGCCTGAGCTTTGGCCAACCGGGATGGTAATGGTCTGGCCGTTGGCCAACGAAACCACGACCGGCGAACCTGTCACCGGTGCGCCGACGCTGGCGGTATAGATGATGGTCCCGCCTTCGGCCACGCTCGACGTAGCCGTCAGGGTGACGGTGGTGGTGTCCTGAACATCGGTGACGGTAGTGCTGACCGGGTCCTGATTTGCGACCAAGTTCTCGTAGTTGCCGCCGGATACGCCTGTGATGTTGTTGCTGACCGGCGCATGACCTTGGTAGACGTCGTTGGTTACAGCACCCGTGGCCGTGCCGGAGCTCTGCCCGACCGGAATGGTGATGGTTTGTCCGTTGGCCAGCGATACCACGACCGGCGAACCGGTCACCGGAGCACCAACGCTGGCGGTATAGATGATCGTCCCGCCTTCGGCCACGCTCGGCGTGGCAGTCAGGGTGACCGTGGTCGTGTCCTGCACATCGGTGACGGTAGTGCTAACCGGGTTCTGGTTGGCAACCAGATTTTCGTAGTTACCGCCGCTAACGCCGGTGATGTTATTGGTAACCGGTGCATGCCCTTGGTAGACGTCGTTGGTCACGGCTCCGGTGGCCGTGCCGGAACTCTGCCCGACCGGGATAGTGATGGTCTGCCCATTGGCCAGCGAAACCACAACCGGTGAACCAGTCACCGGTGCACCTACGCTGGCGGTGTAAATGATGGTGCCGCCCTCGGCCACGCTCGGCGTAGCGGTCAGGGTGACGGTGGTGGTGTCCTGAACATCGGTGACGGTAGTGCTGACCGGGTCCTGATTGGCGACCAAGTTCTCGTAGTTGCCGCCGGATACGCCAGTGATGTTGTTGGTGACCGGCGCATGGCCTTGATAGACATCGTTGGTCACAGCACCCGTGGCCGTACCGGAGCTCTGCCCGACCGGGATGGTGATGGTCTGTCCGTTGGCCAACGAAACCACGACCGGCGAACCGGTCACCGGAGCACCAACGCTGGCGGTATAGATGATCGTCCCGCCTTCGGCCACGCTCGGCGTGGCAGTCAGGGTGACCGTGGTCGTGTCCTGCACATCGGTGACGGTAGTGCTGACTGGGTTCTGGTTGGCGACCAGATTTTCGTAGTTACCACCGCTAACGGCAGTGATGTTGTTGGTAACTGGTGCGTGACCTTGGTAGACGTCGTTGGTCACGGCACCGGTGGCCGTGCCGGAACTTTGCCCGACCGGGATGGTGATGGTTTGCCCGTTGGCCAGCGAAACCACTACCGGTGAACCTGTAACCGGTGCGCCGACGCTGGCGGTATAGATGATCGTCCCGCCCTCGGCCACGCTCGGCGTGGCGGTCAGGGTAACGGTGGTGGTGTCCTGAACATCGGTGACGGTGGTGCTGACTGGGCTCTGATTGGCGACAAGGTTTTCGTAGTTGCCGCCGCTAACGGTGGTGATGTTGTTGGTTACTGCCGCGTGACCTTGATAGACGTCGTTGGTCACAGCACCCGTGGCCGTGCCGGAGCTTTGCCCGACCGGGATGGTGATGGTCTGGCCGTTGGCGAGGCTCACTACGACTGGGCTGCCAGTGACCGGAGCACCGACCGAGGCGGTGTAGATGATGGTCCCGCCCTCGGCCACGCTTGGCGTGGCGGTCAAGGTCACCGTGGTGGTGTCCTGCACATCAGTGACGGTTGTGCTGACTGGGTTCTGGTTGGCGACCAGATTTTCGTAGTTACCACCGCTAACGGCAGTGATGTTGTTGGTAACTGGTGCGTGGCCCTGGTAGACATCGTTGGTCACAGCGCCCGTGGCCGTGCCGGAACTCTGCCCGACCGGAATAGTGATGGTCTGCCCGTTGGCCAGCGAAACCACGACCGGCGAACCAGTCACCGGTGCCCCCACGCTGGCGGTATAGATGATCGTGCCGCCCTCGGCCACGCTCGGCGTAGCGGTCAGGGTGACCATGGTGGTGTCGGTGGTATCGGTAACCTGGGTCACCGCCGCGGTACTGTTCACCGCAAGGTTCTCGAAGTTGCCCCCAGAAGCCCCGGTAATGTGCGCGCTGACCTGCCCGGCATCGACATACGGGTCGTCGCCCGGCGCAGCCACGGTGACACTGCCCGAGGTCTGGTTGGCCGCGATGGTGATGCTCTGGCCGTTGCTCAGGGTCACGGTGACGTCGGACTGGGCGGCGCTGGTCAAGGTGGCGGTGTAGGTGATCTGGCCACCTTCATCCACGCTCGGCGTTGCCGACAGCGACACCGTGGTGGTGTCCTGGGTATCGGTCACGCTGGTGCTGACCGGGTTCGGGTTGGCCACCAGGTGCTCGTAGTTGCCGCCAGACACCCCGGAAATGCTGTTGCTCACCGGGGCATGGCCCTGGTAGACGTCGTTGCTGACCGCGCCCGTGGCGGTGCCCGAGCTCTCACCCACCGGGATGGTGATGGTCTGGCCGTTGGTCAGCGTCACCGTGACCGGGCTGCCAGTGACCGGTGCATCGACCGTGGCGGTGTAGGTGATGGTGCCGCCCTCGGCCACGCTCGGGGTGGCGGTCAGGGTGACCGTGGTGGTGCTTTGCACATCGGTGACCGTGGTGCTGACCGGCGTCTGGTCCGCCACCAGGCTCTCGTAGTTGCCGCCGGTGACGCTGGTGATGCTGTTGCTGACCGGTGCATGGCCTTGGTAGACGTCATCGGTCACGCTGCCGGTGGCGGTACCGGAGCTCTGGCCCACCGGGATGGTGATGGTTTGCCCGTTGCTCAGCGCGACCACCACCGGGGAGCCGGTGACCGGCGCCGCCACACTGGCGGTGTACACGATGGTGCCGCCTTCGGCCACGCTCGGCGTGGCGGTCAGGGTCACCGTGGTGGTGTCCTGCACATCAGTAACGGTTGTGCTGACCGGGTTCTGGTTGGCGACCAGATTTTCGTAGTTACCGCCGCTAACGCCGGTGATGTTGTTGGTAACTGGCGCGTGGCCTTGATACACGTCGTTGGTCACCGCACCTGTGGCCGTGCCGGAACTTTGGCCGACCGGGATGGTGATGGTCTGGCCGTTAGCCAGCGAGACCACGACCGCGGAACCTGTGACCGGCGCCCCCACAGAGGCGGTGTAGATGATGGTGCCACCCTCGGCCACGCTTGGTGTCGCCGTCAGTGTGACGGTGGTGGTGTCCTGTACATCGGTGACGCTAGTGCTTACCGGGCTCTGGTCAGCCACCAACTGCTCGTAGTTGCCACCGCTGACGCCGGTGATGTTGTTGCTGACCGGCGCATGCCCCTGGTAGACGTCATTGGTCACGGCCCCGGTGGCCGTGCCGGAGCTCTGCCCAACCGGGATGGTGATGGTCTGGCCATTGGCGAGCGTCACCACTACCGGCGAGCCGGTCACCGGCACGTTGACGGTCGCGGTGTAGACGATGGTGCCGCCTTCGGCCACCGAAGGGGTGGCGGTCAGGGTCACCGTGGTCGTGGTTTGTACATCGGTGACTGTGGTGCTCACCGGGTTCTGGTCGGCGACCAGGCTCTCGTAATTGCCGCCAGTAACTCCGGAAATGCTGTTGCTGACCGGTGCGTGACCTTGGTAGGCGTCATCGGTCACGGCCCCGGTTGCGGTGCCGCTGCTCTGGCCCACCGGGATGGTGATGGTCTGGCCATTGGTCAGGCTCACCACCACGGGGGCGCCGGTTACCGGTGCGTTGACGGTTGCGGTGTAGACGATGGTGCCGCCCTCGGCGACCGAAGGTGTAGCGGTCAGGGTGACGGTGGTGGTGTCCTGCACATCGGTGACGGTGGTGCTGACCGGGTCCTGGTTGGCAGCCAGGTGCTCGTAGTTGCCGCCAGACACCCCGGTGATGCTGTTGGTGACCGGTGCATGGCCTTGGTACACGTCATTGGTCACGGCCCCCGTGGCGGTACCGGAGCTTTGCCCAACCGGGATGCTGATGGTCTGCCCGTTTGCCAGGCTCACCACCACAGGCGAACCGGTCACCGGTGCATTGACGGTCGCGGTGTAAACAATGGTGCCGCCTTCAGCCACGCTGGGCGTGGCGGTGAGGGTGACGGTGGTGGTGTCCTGCACATCGGTGACGGTGGTGTTCACCGGGTCCTGGTTGGCCACCAGGTTTTCGTAGCTACCGCCGCTCACGCCCGTGATGTTGTTGGTGACCGGCGCGTGGCCTTGGTACACGTCGTTGGTCACCGCCCCGGTGGCGGTGCCGCTGCTCTGGCCAACCGGGATGGTGATAGTCTGGCCGCCCGCGAGGGTCACCACCACGGGTGATCCGGTGACCGGTGCATTGACGGTCGCGGTGTAAACGATGGTGCCGCCTTCAGCCACGCTTGGCGTGGCGGTCAGGGTTACCGTGGTGGTGTCTTGAACATCGGTAACCGTGGTGCTCACCGGGTCCTGGCTGGCCACCAGGTGCTCGTAGCTGCCGCCGGATACTCCGGAAATGCTGTTGCTGACCGGCGCATGGCCTTGATACACGTCGTTGGTCACGGCACCGGTTGCAGTGCCGGAGCTTTGCCCGACCGGGATGGTGATGGTCTGGCCATTGGTCAGGGTCACCACCACCGGCGAGTCGGTCACCGGTGCGTTGACGGTCGCGGTATAGACGATGGTGCCGCCTTCGGCGACCGAAGGGGTGGCGGTCAGGGTCACCGTGGTGGTGGTCTGCACATCGGTGACCGCAGTGCTGACGGGCGTCTGGTCGGCGACCAGGCTTTCGAAGCTGCCCCCGGATGCGCCAGTGATGCTGTTGGTGACCGCTGCGTGCCCTTGGTAGGCATCGTCGGTCACCGCTTCGGTGGCGGTGCCGGAGCTTTGCCCGACCGGGATGGTGATGGTCTGGCCATTGGCCAAGGTCACCACCACCGGCGAGCCTGTGACCGGCGCCCCGACCGAGGCGGTGTAGATGATGGTGCCGCCCTCGGCCACGCTTGGCGTCGCCGTCAGGGTGATGGTGGTGGTGTCCTGTACATCGGTGACGGTGGTGCTGACCGGGTTCTGGTCGGCGGCCAGGTGCTCGTAGTTGCCGCCGCTGACGCCGGTGATGTTGTTGCTGACCGGCGCGTGCCCTTGATACACGTCGTTGGTCACCGCACCGGTGGCGGTGCCCGAGCTCTGGCCGACCGGGATGCTGATGGTCTGGCCGTTTGCTAGGGTCACCACCACGGGCGAACCGGTCACAGGGGCATTGACGGTCGCGGTGTAGACGATGGTGCCGCCTTCGGCGACCGAAGGGGTGGCGGTCAGGGTCACCGTGGTGGTGTCCTGCACATCGGTCACGCTGGTGCTGACCGGGGTCTGGTTGGCCTCGAGGTGCTCGTAGTTGCCCCCGCTGACAGCGGTGATGCTGTTGCTGACCGGCGCATACCCTTGATAGACATCGTTGGTCACGGCGCCCGTGGCGGTGCCGGAACTTTGACCGACAGGGATGGTGATGGTCTGGCCGCCCGCCAGCGAAACCACCACAGGGGAACCTGTGACCGGCGCATTGACGGTCGCGGTGTAAACGATGGTGCCGCCTTCAGCCACGCTGGGCGTGGCGGTCAGGGTCACCGTGGTGGTGTCCTGCACATCGGTAACCGTGGTGCTGACCGGGTTCTGGTCGGCGACCAGGTGCTCGTAGCTGCCGCCGCTGACGCCGGTGATGTTGTTGCTGACCGGCGCATGGCCCTGATAGACGTCATTGGTCACCGCCCCGGTGGCGGTGCCCGAGCTCTGCCCGACCGGGATGGTGATGCTCTGGCCGTTGGCCAGGTTCACCACCACGGGGGAGCCTGTGACCGGCGTATTGACGGTCGCGGTGTAAACGATGGTGCCGCCTTCAGCCACGCTTGGCGTGGCGGTGAGGGTTACCGTGGTGGTGTCCTGAACATCGGTAACCGTGGTGCTGACCGGGTTCTGGTCGGCGACCAGGTGCTCGTAGTTGCCGCCGCTGACGCCGGTGATGTTGTTGCTGACCGGCGCATGGCCCTGATAGACGTCATTGGTCACCGCCCCGGTGGCGGTGCCCGAGCTCTGCCCGACCGGGATGGTGATGCTCTGGCCGTTGGCCAGGGTGACCACCACCGGCGAGCCGGTCACCGGCGCCCCGACCGAGGCGGTGTAGATGATCGTCCCGCCCTCGGCCACGCTGGGCGTTGCCGTCAGCGTAACAGTGGTGGTGGTTTGCACGTCGCTGACCGTGGTGCTGACCGGCGTCTGGTTGGCCACCAGGCTCTCGTAATTGCCGCCAGAAACCCCGGTGATGTTGTTGCTCACCGCGGCATGCCCTTGATAGGCGTCGTCGGTCACCGCTTCAGTGGCGGTGCCGGTGCTTTGCCCAACCGGGATGGTGATGGTCTGCCCATTGGCCAGGGTCACCACCACGGGGGAGCCTGTGACCGGTGCATTGACGCTTGCCGTGTAAACGATGGTGCCGCCTTCGGCCACCGAAGGGGTGGCGGTCAGGGTGACGGTGGTGGTGTCCTGCACATCGGTGACGGTGGTGCTGACCGGGTTCTGGTCGGCGACCAGGTGCTCGTAGTTGCCGCCGCTGACGCCAGTGATGTTGTTGCTGACCGGCGCATGGCCCTGATAGACGTCGTTGGTCACCGCGCCAGTGGCGGTGCCCGAGCTTTGCCCAACCGGGATGGTGATGGTTTGGCCATTGGCCAGGCTTACCACCACCGGCGCACCTGTGACCGGTGCATTCACGCTCGCCGTATAAACGATGGTGCCGCCCTCGGCCACGCTGGGTGTGGCGGTGAGGGTGACGGTGGTGGTGTCCTGCACGTCGGTGACCGTGGTGCTGACCGGTGTCTGGTCGGCCACCAGGTGCTCGTAGTTGCCCCCAGAAACCCCGGAGATACTGTTGGCGACCGGTGCATGCCCCTGGTAGACATCGTTGGTCACGCTGCCTGTGGCCGTGCCTGAGCTTTGGCCCACCGGGATGCTGATGGTCTGACCGTTGGTCAGGGTCACCACGACCGGCGAGCCTGTGACCGGTGCGTTGACCGTTGCGGTGTACACGATGGTGCCACCCTCGGCCACCGAAGGCGTGGCGGTCAGGGTGACGGTGGTGGTGTCCTGTACATCGGTGACGGTGGTGCTCACCGGGGCCTGGTTGGCCTCGAGGTTCTCGTAGCTGCCCCCGCTAACGCCGGTGATGCTGTTGGTGACCGGCGCGTGGCCTTGGTACACATCGTTGGTCACCGCGCCAGTGGCGGTGCCCGAACTTTGCCCGACCACAATGGTGATGCTCTGCCCATTGGCGAGGGTTACCACCACCGGCGAACCAGTCACCGGTGCGCCGACCGAGGCGGTGTAGACGATGGTGCCGCCCTCCGCGACCGAAGGCGTAGCGGTCAGGGTCACGGTGGTGGTGTCCTGCACATCGCTGATGGCGGTGCTGACCGGGCTGGGGTCTGCCACCAGGTGCTCATAGCTGCCGCCGGACACGCCGGAGATGCTGTTGGTGACCGGCGCATGGCCCTGGTACACGTCGTTGGTCACGGTACCGGTGGCAGTGCCTGAGCTTTGCCCCACGGGGATGGTGATGGTCTGGCCATTGGTCAGGGTAACCACCACAGGGGAGCCTGTGACCGGTGCATTGACGGTCGCGGTGTACACGATGGTGCCGCCCTCGGCGGCGTTCGGGGTGGCGGTCAAGGTCACCGTGGTGGTGGTTTGCACGTCGGTAACGCTGGTGCTGACCGGCGTCTGGTTGGCCACCAGGCTCTCGTAACTACCGCCGCTAACCCCGGTGATGCTGTTGCTCACCGCAGCATGGCCTTGATAGGCGTCGTCGCTCACCGCCTCGGTGGCGGTACCGGAGCTTTGCCCGACCGGGATGGTGATGCTTTGCCCGTTGGCCAGGGTGACCACCACCGGCGAGCCGGTCACCGGTGCGTTGAGCGTGGCGGTGTAGACGATGGTGCCGCCTTCGGCGACCGACGGCGTGGCGGTGAGGGTCACCGTGGTGGTGTCCTGCACATCGGTCACGCTGGTGCTGACCGGGTTCTGGTCGGCGACCAGGTGCTCGTAGTTGCCGCCGCTCACGCCGGTGATGTTGTTACTGACCGGCGCGTGGCCCTGGTACACGTCGTTGGTCACAGCGCCCGTGGCGGTGCCCGAGCTTTGCCCAACCGGGATGGTGATGGTTTGGCCATTGGCCAGGCTTACCACCACAGGCGCACCTGTGACCGGTGCATTCACGCTCGCCGTATAAACGATGGTGCCGCCCTCGGCCACGCTGGGCGTGGCGGTCAGGGTGACGGTGGTGGTGTCCTGCACGTCGGTGACGCTGGTGCTGACCGGGCTCTGGTCGGCGACCAGGTGTTCATAGCTGCCGCCGGACACGCCGGTGATGTTGTTACTGACCGGCGCATGGCCCTGGTACACGTCGTTGGTCACCGCGCCCGTGGCGGTGCCCGAGCTTTGGCCTACCGGGATGGTGATGGTCTGGCCGTTTGCGAGGGTCACCACCACAGGCGAGCCCGTCACTGGTGCGCTGACCGTGGCGGTGTAGACGATAGTGCCGCCCTCGGCCACCGACGGGGTGGCGGTAAGGGTCACGCTGCTGGTGCTCTGCACGTCGGTCACGCTGGTGCTGACCGGCGTCTGGTTGGCCACCAGGCTTTCGAAGTTGCCACCGGACGCACCGGTGATGCTGTTGGTGACGGCGGCATGCCCCTGATAGACATCGTCGCTCACAGCCTCGGTGGCGGTGCCCGAACTTTGCCCGACCGGGATGGTGATGCTCTGCCCATTGGCGAGGGTGACCACTACCGGCGAGCCAGTCACCGGCGCGCCGACCGAGGCGGTGTAGACGATGGTGCCGCCTTCGGCCACCGAAGGTGTGGCGGTCAGGGTCACCGTGGTGGTGTCCTGCACATCGGTGACCGTGGTGCTGACCGGGTTCTGGTCGGCGACCAGGTGCTCATAGCTGCCGCCGGACACGCCGGTGATGTTGTTGCTGACCGGCGCATGCCCTTGGTAGACATCGTTGGTCACGGTGCCCGTGGCGGTGCCTGAACTCTGGCCGACGGGGATGGTGATGGTCTGGCCGCCCGCCAGCGAAACCACGACAGGCGAGCCCGTCACCGGTGCGCCGACGCTCGCGGTGTAGACGATGGTGCCGCCTTCGGCCACCGAAGGTGTGGCGGTCAGGGTGACGGTGGTGGTGTCCTGCACGTCGGTGACGGTGGTGCTGACCGGGTTCTGGTCGGCGACCAGGTGCTCGTAGCTGCCTCCACTCACCCCGGTGATGCTGTTACTCACCGGGGCATGGCCCTGGTACACATCGTTGGTGACCGCACCGGTGGCGGTGCCGGAACTTGCGCCCACCGGGATGGTGATGGTCTGCCCATTGGCCAGGTTGACCACCACGGGCGAGCCTGTGACCGGTGCATTGACCGTGGCGGTGTAAACGATGGTGCCGCCCTCGGTCACCGACGGCGTGGCGGTGAGGGTCACCGTGCTGGTGGTCTGCACGTCGGTGACCGTTGTGCTCACCGGGTCCTGGTTTGCGACCAGGTGCTCGTAATTGCCGCCGGACACCCCGGTGATGTTGTTGCTGACTGGCGCGTGCCCTTGATACGCGTCGTCGCTGGCGGTTCCGGTGGCAGTGCCGGCGCTCTGGCCGACCGGGATGGTGATGGTCTGGCCGTTGGCCAGGGTGACCACCACCGGCGAACCGGTCACCGGTGCATTGACCGTGGCGGTGTAGACGATGGTGCCGCCCTCGGTCACCGAAGGGGTGGCGGTGAGGGTCACGGTGGTGGTGGTCTGCACATCGGTGACCGTGGTGCTGACCGGCGCCGGGTTGCCCACCAGGCTCTCGAAGTTGCCGCCAGACACCCCGGAGATGCTGTTGCTGATCGGCGCATGCCCTTGGTAGGCGTCATCGCTGACCACCGCAGTGGCGGTGCCCGAGCTTTGCCCGACCGGGATGGTGATGGTCTGGCCATTGGTCAGGCTCACCACCACGGCGGAGCCGGTCACCGGCGCGTTGACGGTTGCGGTGTAGACGATGGTGCCGCCTTCGGCGACCGAAGGGGTGGCGGTCAGGGTCACCGTGGTGGTGTCCTGCACATCGGTAACGGTGGTGCTGACCGGGTTCTGGTTTGCTACCAGGTTCTCGAAGTTACCCCCGGAAACGCCGGAGATGCTGTTGGTAACCGGCGCATGCCCTTGGTAGACATCGTTGGTCACGCTGCCCGTGGCAGTGCCCGAGCTTTGGCCCACCGGGATGCTGATGGTCTGGCCGTTGGTCAGGGTGACCACCACCGGCGAACCCGTCACCGGTGCGTTGACCGTGGCGGTGTAGACGATGGTGCCGCCTTCGGCGACCGAAGGGGTGGCGGTGAGGGTCACCGTGGTGGTGCTCTGCACATCGCTGACCGTGGTGCTGACGCCCGTCGGGTCGGCGACCAGGTGCTCGTACTTGCCGCCAGACACCCCGGTGATGCTGTTGGTCACCGGTGCATGCCCCTGGTACACGTCATCGCTGACGCTACCGGTGGCGGTGCCCGAGCTCTGGCCGACGGGGATGGTGATGCTCTGGCCATTGGCGAGCGTGACCACCACCGGCGAGCCAGTCACTGGCGCATTTACCGTGGCGGTGTAGACGATGGTGCCGCCCTCGGCCACCGAAGGGGTGGCCGTCAGCGTCACGGTGGAGGTGTCCGGGGTGTCGCTCACCTGGGTGACCGCCGGCGTGGCATTGATCGCCAGGTTCTCGAAGTTGCCGCCGCTGGCGCCAGTGATGCGCGCGCTGACCAGCGCGGCATCGGCATAGGGGGTGTCCGCCGGGGCCGGCAGGCTGATGCTGGCGCTGGTCTGGTTGGCGGCGATCAGGATGCTCTGGCCGTTGCTCAGGGTAACGGTCACATCCGTCTGGCCCGGGTGGTCGAGGGTCGCGGTGTAGACGATCTGCCCGCCCTCGGCCACGCTCGGCGTGGCGCTCAGCGTCACCGTGGTGGTGTCGCGCACATCGTTGACCGTGGTGTTGGCCGGGGCCGGGCTGGCCACCAGGTTTTCGTAGTTGCCGCCGGCCACCCCGCTGATGCTGGTGCTCACCTGGCCGTGCTGCTGGTACACATCGTTGCCCACCGGCACGCTCACGCTGCCGGTGCTCTGGCCCACACCAATGGTGATGCTCTGGCCGTTGGCCAGGCTCACCACCAGCGGCGCGCCGGTAACGGGTGCATTGACGCTGGCGGTATAGACGATGGTGCCGTTTTCGCTCACCGACGGCGTTGCCGTCAGGCTCACCGTGGTGGTGTCGAGGCTGTCGCTGACCTGGGTGGCGGCGGGGGTGGTGTCGGCCTGTAGGTGTTCGAAGTTGCCGCCAGTGGCCGAAGTGATGCTGGCGCTCAGGCTGCTGCCACCCTTGTAGGCGTCGTTGGGCGCCTGCACGGTAACGCTGGCGCTGCTCTGGCCGGCGGCGATGGTCAGGGTCTGGCCATTGGACAGGGCAACGGTAACCGGCGTTTGCGCCGGGTTGCTCAGGGTCACCGTGTAGGTGACCACGCCGCCCTCGGTCACGGCCGGCGTGGCGCTGAGGGTCGCCGTGGTGATGTCGACGGTGTCGACCACGCGGGTGGTGGCCGGGGTGGGGTCGATGCTAACGCTAAGCCCGCCGCCGCTGGTGGCGGTGATGTTGGCCGACAGGTCATGGGCGTCGAGGTACACGGTGTTGTTGGGGGCTACCGTCACGCTTACCGAGCCGCTGGTCTGCCCGGCGGCGATGACGATCACCGCGCCATTGGACAGTGTCACGCTCAGGTCGCTCAGTGGCGCCTGGCCCACCGTGGCCACGTACACGATGGTGCCGCCGGCCTCGCTGATCGAGGGGGTGGCGCTCAGGACCACGGCGGTGCCGGTTTCCAGCGGCTGCGGGGTGAGGTTACCGGTCGCTGCCGTTTGCCCGGTGGTGTCGAGGCTGGTGAATTGTGCCGGGCTCAGCCCGTCGTTGAACCCCAAAGGCACCGTGGGGTAACCCACGTTGGGGGCGACCACCCCAGCCGTCTCCTCGAGGATGACGAAGCTGTGGCCGCCGCCCAGGGCGCCGCTGCCGCTGCCCGGGTTGCCGGGGCCGGCTGCGGTGGCCTCGAATGCGGTGGTCGGGTCGAGGCCCGCCTCGATCGCCTGTTGCAGTTGCTCCACCGACGGCGCGTTCTGCGCCGTGGCCATGCACATGTCGGTGCTGTGGTCGGGCTCGCCGGCACTCCACTGGCTGTCGCGGCCAAGGTCCAGGTGGCGGCCATCGGGCAGTTGCAGGGTGACCGCGCCGCCCGGCCCGGTCAGCAATTGCTCGCCCACGTACAGGCGGTCACCTTCCACGAGTACCCGTCGCACGCCTTCCGGCGACACTGCTACGACCTGGCCAACAATGCGTTCTACGATGGCGACAACAGTACTCATTGAACTCTCCAGAAGACCCGACCTGTACCTTCCCTGGCCTGCCGGTGGGGTTTCCGGCGCTGGCTGGAATGATTTTAAAGTGCCGCTAGTTGGTGGCTGTCAAACTTTCGTTATTGCTCTTTGCTGCTGGCTAAACATGCCGAAATATTGACATTTGTCGGCATGTTGCAGGCGCGCGGCAATCTAAAGTCATATCGTGATTTCACCGCTTGCCAACTCTCACTTTCGTATTAGTCATATGGCCGGTGGCTTGGTTCATAAGCGTCGCTGCACTCGGCGTTGAGCTTCACGCTAGACGCCTTCAGCGCTTTTTGCGTGCGCAAGCCACGTAGTACGGGGCCTGCGCACGGCCAGGCACACCCTGCGAACGGTACTGCTGCAACTTCCACTTGCATCGGCGCCACCAAGCGTTAGTCTTTTGAACGTGCTGTGGCCTGAATGAAACTTGTGTTCAGGCTTATAACCAAGGATGGCTGATAGCTCGCGAAGTGCTGGTGGCAAAGATGAACCTTCGTATTGGCTCACCGTCTGCACTAAAGAACATCGGGTGACGGTTGATGGCATGTTGCCCGCAACTTGCGCAATGGAAGAGAGTGCCACGTGGAATCCGAAGTCAGTCGAGTCCTGCTCAGTCATGATCCGCGTAGTCAGCACGACGATCCGCTGCTGGACTGTCTGCTGACCCTGTGCGTGCTGCACCAGAAACCCGCCAGCCGGGTGATGCTGACCACCGGGTTGCCCTTGCCCTCCCAGCGCCTCACCCCCGAGCTGCTGCCCCGTGCCGCCGCCCGCGCCGGCCTGCAGGGGCGCATGCTGCAGCGCAAGCTCGAGCAGATCCCCAGCATCGCCATGCCGGCCATGCTGCTGCTCAAGGAAGGCCGCGCCGCCGTGCTGCTGGGCTGGGAAAACGCCGACACCGCACGCCTGCTGCTCAGCGAAAGCGACGGCGGCGAGGTGCTGGTCAGCCGCGAGGCGCTGGTCAGCGACTACAGCGGCCGGGTGTTCTTCGCCCAGCCGCAGCACAAGTACGACGTCAACCACGGCAACCTCATCCCACGTACTCGCTCGTGGTTCCGCGACACCCTGCTGCGCAGCAAATGGCTGTACATCGACGCCATCGCCGCCAGCCTTGTGATCAACCTCATCGCCCTGGCCGCGCCATTGTTCGTGATGAACGTCTACGACCGCGTGGTGCCCAACCAGGCCACCTCCACCCTGTGGGTGCTGGCGGTGGGCATCACCGGCGCCTACATCTTCGACCTCATTCTCAAGGGCCTGCGCAGCCTGTGCCTGGACCTGGCCGGCAAAAAGACCGACCTGATCATCTCCGCCACGCTGTTCGAGCGCATCGTCGGCATGGCCATGAAGTACCGCCCGGCGCGGGTCGGCAGCTACGCGCAGAACATCCACGAGTTCCAGGGCCTGCGCGACTTCCTCGCCTCGCTCACCCTCACCAGCCTGATCGACCTGCCGTTCACCCTGATCATCCTGGTGGTCATCGCCATCATCGGCGGGCACCTGGTGTGGATCCCGGTGCTGGCCTTCCCGCTGGCCCTGGGTATCGGCTACGCCCTGCAAAAACCGCTGATGGCGACCATGGAACGCACCATGGCCCTGGCCTCCGAGCGCCAGTCCAGCCTGATCGAGACCCTCGCCGGGCTGGATGCGGTCAAGGTCAACAACGCCGAAAGCGAGCGCCAGTACATGTGGGAGCAGACCCTCGGCACCCTCAGCCGCCTGGAGCTGCGGGTCAAGGTGCTGTCGGGCCTGGCCATGAACATCACCCTGCTGATCCAGCAACTGGCCGGCGTGGCGATGATCTGCGTCGGGGTGTACCTGATCATCGACGGCAACCTCAGCATGGGCGGCCTGGTGGCCTGCTACATGCTCAGCGGCCGCGCCCTCGGCCCGCTGGGCCAGCTCAACGGGCTGCTGGCGCGTTACCAGCAGGCCAAGGTGACCATGACCGCCACCAACCAGATGATGGACCTGCCCCAGGAGCGCAACTTCGAGGAACGCCCGCTCAGCCGCCAGGTGCTGCAGGGCGCCATCGAGTTCCGCGGGCTGGACTTCACCTACCCCAACCAGCAGAACATGGCGCTGAAGAACATCAGCCTGACCATCCGCCCCGGCGAGAAGGTCGGCATCATTGGCCGCAGTGGCTCAGGCAAGAGCTCCCTGGCCAAGCTCATCGTCGGCCTGTACGAGGCCGACAACGGCGCGCTGCTGGTGGACGGCGTGGACATCCGCCAGATCGACGTCAGCGAGTTGCGCCACAACATCGGCTACGTGCCCCAGGATATCCAGCTGCTGGCCGGCACCCTGCGCGACAACCTGGTCAGCGGCGCCCGCTACATCGAGGACGAGCTGATTCTGCAGGCCGCCGAGCTTGCCGGGGTGCACGAGTTCGCAAGGCTGCACCCGGACGGCTACGAGCTGCAGGTGGGCGAGCGCGGGCAGAACCTGTCCGGCGGCCAGCGGCAGAACGTCGCCTTGGGCCGGGCGCTGCTGCTCAACCCGCAGATCCTGCTGCTCGACGAACCCACCGCGGCCATGGACAACACCGGTGAGGAACGCCTCAAGCAGCGCCTGCAGGCGGTGGTCGAAAACAAGACCGTGCTGTTGGTCACCCACCGCGCCTCGCTGCTGTCGCTGGTCGACCGGCTGATCGTCATCGACCGCGGCCAGGTGGTTGCCGATGGCCCGAAAGCTTCTGTCATGGATGCGCTGAAGAAGGGGCAGATCAGTGTTGCCTAAACTCGATGTCGGTCACTTCAAGGACCAGCTGCGCCGCTACTTCAAGGGCTCGGACTCGCTCCACGGGCAACCCCTGCCCGAGGTCAACAAGGCGCTGATCGAAGACGCCCCACGGGTGGTGCGCCTGACCATCTGGGGGGTGATCGCGTTCTTCTTGTTCCTGGTCGTCTGGGCCAGCTTCGCCCCCATCGACGAGGTCACCCGCGGCGAGGGCAAGGCCATCCCCTCGTCCAAGGTGCAGAAAATCCAGAACCTCGAGGGCGGCATCGTCGCCGAAATTTTCGCCAAGGAGGGCGAGGTGGTGGAGGTGGGCCAGCCGCTGTTGCGCCTGGACGAAACCCGCTTCGCCTCGAACAAGGGCGAAACCGAGGCCGACCGCGTGGCCATGGCCCTGCGCGTCGAGCGCCTGAGCGCCGAAGTCGATGACCGGCCGCTGAACATCGACAGCACGCTGCGCGAGTCGGCGCCCAGCCAGGCCGCCAGTGAAGAGTCGCTGTACAACAGCCGGCGCCAGCAGTTGGGCAACGAAATTGACGGTCTGCAGCAGCAGCTGGTGCAAAAACAGCAAGAGCTGCGCGAGTTCAACTCCAAGCGTGCCCAGTACAGCAACCAGTTGGGGCTGTTGCGCCAGGAGATCGGCATGTCCGAGCCGCTGGTGGCCAAGGGCGCCATCTCCCAGGTGGAGATCCTGCGCCTGCGCCGCGCCGAGGTAGAAATGCGCGGCGAGCTGGACGCCACCGGCCTGGCCATCCCCCGGGCCGAAGCTGCAGTGAAAGAGGTGCAGAGCAAGATCGAAGAGACCCGCGGCAAGTTCCGCAGCGACGCCCTCACCCAGCTCAACGAGGCCCGCGCCGACCTCAACAAGACCACCGCCACCAGCAAAGCCCTGGACGACCGGGTCAACCGCACCCTGGTCACCTCGCCGGTGCGCGGCATCGTCAAGCAGCTGCTGGTCAACACCATCGGCGGGGTGATCCAGCCCGGCAGCGACATCGTCGAAGTGGTGCCGCTGGACGACTCGCTGGTCATCGAGGCGAAGATCCTGCCCAAGGATATTGCCTTCCTGCACCCCGGCCAGGAAGCCATGGTCAAGTTCACTGCCTACGACTACACCATCTACGGCGGGCTCGAGGCCAAGCTCGAGCAGATCGGCGCCGACACCGTCACCGACGAGGACAAGAAGACCACCTACTACCCGATCCGCCTGCGCACCGAAAAAAGCCACCTGGGCACTGACGACAAGCCGCTGCTGATCATCCCCGGCATGGTTGCCACGGTGGATATCAAGACCGGCAAGAAGACCATCATGAGCTACCTGCTCAAGCCGATCATCAAGGCCAAGGCCGAGGCATTGCGTGAGCGTTGAGCGGGCGAGCGGGCCCTGCGGGTTTTCGGTTAACCTTGGCCCTACTGCGCCTCTACAAGGACCGCCATCATCGTTCCCGCACTCTCGCGCCGCCAGCTGCTGGGCCTGTTGGCCATGGCGCCAATAATCGCCAACCTGCCGGGTTGCACTCGCTCCTCAGGGCTGCAGGGCAGCTTTCTGCAGCTGTGGAAGAGCCACGCCGACCTCACCCCCGAACAGTGGCGCCAGCGCCTGGCGGCCACCGCCGCCATGGGCTGCCGGACCATCACCGTGCAGTGGGTCGGCCTGGTGGGCGGCGATTCGCCGTGGATGATCCCCGATGCCAGCTTGCGCACGGTGTTCGACATCGCCCGCGACGAAGGCATGCAGGTGCAGCTGGGCCTGCCGTTCGACAACGCCTGGTGGCCGGCGCTGTCGGCCGATGCCCAGGGCCAGGCGCGTTTCTTCGCCCAGGCCCTGACCGGGGCGCAGGGCTACATGGCCAGCGCCCCGTGGGCCGAGCACCGCGCCTTCGCCGGCTGGTACATCCCCTACGAGCTGGAGCAGTACCACTGGGCCACTGCCGACAGCCAGCAGCGCCTGGCGCAGTGGCTGGCGGACATGGCCAGCAGCACCCGCCAGCACAGCGACAGCGTGCCAGCCATTTCCACCTACTACAGCGTGCTGCCCACCGAAGGCTCGCTGGTGCAACTGTGGCGCACACTGCTCGACAGCACCGCGTTGCGGCCGGTGGTGCAGGACGGCGTTGGGGTGGCCGGCTGGGCCAACCTGCAAGGCATCGAGCCGCTGCTGCTGGAGCTGCGCAGGCGCAAGGTGGCATTCGATGTGGTGGTGGAGCTGTTCGAGCAGTTGCCGTCGCCGAACAACGACGGCAGCGACTTCCAGGCCCGTTCTGCCGATTACGCCCGGGTCAACCGCCAGTTGGAGTGGGCCCGCACCACCGGCGCCGAGCAAGTGGTGGCCTTCGCCCTCGACCCCTGGGCCCTGGGCGATGACCCCCGCGCCAAGCGCCTGCTGCACGACTGGCAGCAGCGCCGCGGTTGAGGCCCCCGGTTGATAGGGTTCCTGAGGGCTACGCGATCCCTGTGGGAAGCGGCCTTGTGTCGCGATGGGCTGCGCAGCAGCCCCAGGATTTCGGCATCATGCAAGATCGTCGGGGCCGCTGCGCGCCCCATCGCGACACAAGGCCGCTTCCCACGGTTCAGGCCTGCGCTGTACCTGTAGGAGCCGGCTTGCCGGCGATGAGGCCCGAACAGGCTGGCGCTAAAGACTGCGCCCGATAATCTCGAGCATGATCTCGCTGGTGCCACCAAAAATGCGCAACGCCCGCGCATCGGCCCAGGCCCTGCCAATGCCGTACTCGCTGCTGTAGCCATACCCGCCATGCAACTGCAGCAACTGGTCGAGCACCTGCCCCTGCATTTGCGTGGCATTGAGCTTGGCCATGGCCGCCACCACCGGGTCCAGCGTGCCCTGCATCAGCTGGCGCGCGCAGTCGTCGAGGAACGCCCGCAGCATGGTCAGGCGCGCACGCGCATCAGCCAGGATGAAGCGGTTGTGCTGGTGGTCGCTGACCCGCTTGCCGAACACCTTGCGCTCGCGGGTGTAGGCCAGGGTTTCTTCAAGCATGCCCTCGGCATGCGCCGCGGCTCGCAGGGCAATGGCCAGGCGCTCGCGGGCCAGTTCCAGGCCCAGGTATTCAAAGCCTGCGTTCTCTTCACCCAGCAGGCAGTCGGCCGGCACGCGCATTTCATCGAAGAACAGCTCGCAGGTGTCCTGGGCATGCTGGCCGATCTTGGCCATGGCCGGGCCCTTGCTCAGGCCCGCCAGCCCCGCCTCGACGCAGAAAAGCGACAGCCCGCGGGCGCCGAGGTCCGGCTCGGTACTGGCGACGACGATGATCAGCCCGGCGTTGACGCCGTTGGTGATGAAGGTCTTCTGGCCATTGAGCACATAGTGCTCGCCCTCGCGCCGGGCGCGGCAGCGCACGGCCTTCAGATCACTGCCGGCCCCCGGCTCGGTCATGGCGATGGCGCCGATCAGCTCGCCTGCGGCCATGGCCGGCAGCCAGCGGTCTTTCTGCGCCTGGCTGCCGAGGTTGTACAGGTAGGGCGCGACCATGTCGGAGTGGATCGAAAAACCAATGCCCAGGCAGTTGGCCCGGGCCAGTTCCTCGATCACCACCATGGCGTGGCCAAAGTCGCCATCGGCGCCATAGGGCGCCGGCAGCGCCGGGCACAGCAGGCCCTGGGCGCCGGCTTCGCGCCACAGCGCCGCCGGGGTCAGGCCGTCGCGTTCCCAGTCGGCATAAAAGGGCAGGATGCGCGCCTGGATAAACCGCTGCACCTGTTCGCGAAACAGCAGGTGGTCATCACGAAAGAGTGTGCGCATGGCCGCTTACCGGGCCAACGGCGCGGTGCCGGCCAGCTCGCCGCGCAGCACGGGCTGGCTGGCGCTGCCGGTGAGGAACAGCGCGTAGTGATCGCCCGGCTGCAACTGCGGCAAGGCCAGGGCCTTGGCCTGGGCGGCGCCGCAACCGGCACTCAGGTTGGCGCTGACCGGGTTGATGGCGCGGGCCTGGCTGGTGTTGGGCTTGACCTCGCTGAACAGCGTCGGGCCGTCGGCGACCTGCAACTGGCCGGCCGGGCAGTCGCCGGCCAGGTTGTAGAAGCGCAGCTCGGCCTTCAGCGCGTCATCGCTGGCCGCGCTGTCGTCCAGCACCTGCAGCTTGCCGGCGTTCAGCACCACACTCTGGTAGCTGTCGGCGGCCACGTTCAGCTCACCCACTACTTTGCCGGCGATGCTGATAGTGAACGGCTCGCCGCCCTTGACCACGTTGTAGCTACTGGCCAGTTTGTCGGCGCCCAGCGCCTGTGGGGCGTTTTGCCCGACCTGCACCTGCACGGCGGTGGCATCCGGGTGCAGCACGCGGACGAACGCGGAACCGGCTGGTGGGCGTGGGGCATACAGTTGCGCCAGCTTGCCTTCGGCCTGGGCAGCGTGGGGCAGGGCCGCACTCAGCACCAGCGCAGCGGCGAACAGATTC
Organism: Pseudomonas fakonensis; assembly: GCF_019139895.1. Taxonomy (GTDB): domain Bacteria; phylum Pseudomonadota; class Gammaproteobacteria; order Pseudomonadales; family Pseudomonadaceae; genus Aquipseudomonas; species Aquipseudomonas fakonensis. The sequence continues at coordinate 167,755 of NZ_CP077076.1, forward strand.
AGAGCTTTCATGCAGTCTCCTTGGGGCGTTTCACGCGGGCATCCTGGTACAGCGCCGCCAGGCGCTTGCGGTCGACCTTGTCGGACAAGGTCGCCGGGAACTGTCCGCAGGCCAGCAGTTCGGACGGGATCATATAGGAAGGCAGTCTGCCGGCCAGCCGCTGCTTCCAGTCTGCCAGCGCCTCCGGCAGCGGGCCCAGGGTGGCAGCGGGCAGTTGCTCCGGCGTTTCGATGAAACCGATCATGCGCACCAGGGCGCCATCCGGGCGGCGCAAGGCCACGGTGGCAGCAGCGCTGACACCCGGCAGGGTGGCCAGGCCGGCATCCACTTCACCCAGCTCGATGCGGTAGCCGTGCAGCTTGATCTGGTCGTCGCGTCGCCCATGGAAGAACACCCGCCCCTCGGCGTCGATATCGGCCAGGTCGCCACTTCGGTAGGCGCGCTTGCCGTTGTGCTCGAACAGCACACCCGCGCTCAGGTCCGGGCGGTTGAGGTAACCGCGCATGACGTGGTCGCCGGCGATGCACAGCTCGCCGTCTTCGACGAACAGCTCGGCGTACGGCTTGGCCCGGCCAATCGACAGCGGCTGGGCACCCGGCGCAAGCGGTGGCTCGATCTCGATCCAGGTGGTCGAGCAGGTCGCCTCGGTGGGGCCGTAGGAGTTGATGATGCGCGCCTTGGGGAAGCGCTGCCAAAGCTGCAGGGCCAGGGTCGGGGTCAGCGACTCGGCGCCGAACACGAACACCTGCAAGGCCGGCAGGTGCTCGGCGTCGAAGGCATCGTTGAGCAGTTGCTGGCGCACGAACGAAGGCGTCGAGGCCCACACCTGCACCTGCCCCTCGGCCAGGTAGCCAACGAACGCCTCGGGGGCGGCGATGACTTCACGCGGGCACAAGACGCACTGCCCGCCCAGCGCCAGGGCGCCGCACAAATCGAACAGCGAGAAGTCGAAGCTGAACAGCATCTGGTTCATGAACGCAGGCGCCGGGCCCAGGGCCAGGCAGTCGCGGATCCAGCCGGCGAACAGCGCCAGGCTGTCGCGGCCGATCTGCACGCCCTTGGGGTCGCCGGTGCTGCCGGAGGTGAACATGATGTAGGCCAGGTTCGCCTCAGCCAGCGGCAAGGCTTGCGCAACGCCTGCGCCGAAGCTGTCGCTGGCGGCGTCATAGCAGCGGGCCGCGCCGACCAGCTCGATGATCCGTTGCAGGCGCTGCGGCGGGTTGATGCTGTCCAGCGGCACATAGGTCACGCCCAGGCGCAGGCAGCCGAGCATGGCTACCACGAACTCGATCTGCTTGTGGCCGCTGAGCACCACGGCCGTGCCGGGCGCGATACCTTCGGCCTGGGCGCGCAGCATCCACGCCTCGACGGCGGCCTGCAGGCCGGCCCAGTCCAAGACCCGACGGGCATCACGCAACGCCGGGGCGGCCCCGCCTTGCGCGCAATCGGCAAAGTCGCAGCGGTCGAAATCGAAGTGCATCCGGCAGCCTCCCTGGTGCGTGCCCGTGCGGGCTCAGCGGTTGTTCTGGACGAAGGCAGCCAGGGCGTCGACCGACTCCAGGTGCTCGTCGATCTCGGTGGCTGGCACCTTGCAGCCGAATTCGGTTTTCACCGCCATGACGATGTCCACGGCAGTCATCGAGTCCACCAGGCCCGACTCGATCAGCAAGTCGTCGTGGGCAACGCTGGTGCCGATTACGCTCTCGATGATCTCGGCCAGTTTTTGCTTGAGGTCGCTCATGTCGTTATCTCTATAAGGTCAGAATTGGAAGTACAGGAAGCGTGCTTCCTTGTGCAGGTTCATCAGGCACAGCAACAACAGCGCCGCCATGATCGCCAGCCACTTGAGGTTGGGGGCCCAGCGCAGGGCGGCCGGGCCGTCCAGCTGGGCGCGCGCCAGCGACGGCGAGAAGCCGCCCATGATCTGGTGCGAGTTGGGCAGGAACCAGGCCACCGCCAGCACCGCCAGCACGTGCAGGGCCTCGAGGTGGCGGCCGACCAGCATGCGCCAGGCATCGCCCCAGGCCACACCGGCCGGGTAGAGGACGTCCGGCAGACTGCCCAGGCCACGCAGGCCGAACATGCCCTCGACCAGCAGCACGGCATCGTGGGTGGACTCGGCGCGGAAGAACGCCTGGGCGACGATCACCGCAGCGAAGGTCAGCAGCACGTAGCCCGCCACCTTGAGCGGGTGCTGCGGGCCCTTCTTGTTGTTGCGCCCGACCACGAAGATGCGCCAGGCATGGTTGATCGATAGGTAGCCGGCGTGCAGCAGGCCGAAAATCAAGAACTGCAGCCCGGCACCGTGCCAGATGCCGGCCAGGCCCATGGTGAAGGTGGTCGGCAGGATGATCGCCGCAGCGAAGCCGCCGGCGGTGGCCGCACCCTGGGTGCCCACCGGCAGCCCGCGCTTGCCGCGCCACTCCGACACCGCCATGGCCACCGGGTAGTACAGGTAGGCGGTGAGGTAACGGGTCAGGGTGATGTGCCAGCGCGCCCAGAAGTCGATGATGTTGCTGGCCTTGTAGGGCGAGTTGAAGTTCAGCGGGAAGCGGATGCCGAACATCTTCGCCAGGCCCAGGGCCATGTCCGAATAACCGGAAAAGTCGAAGTACAGCTGCAGCGCATAGGCGATACCGGTACCCCAGGCGGCCCAGAAGCCCAGGCTGCCCGGGTCGGCGAAACCTGCATCGGCATAGGGCGCGATGGGGTCGGCCAGCAGCACCTTCTTGGCCAGGCCAATCACGAACAGCATGCCGCCGATGCTCAGGTTCTCGGCGCGGAAGCGGTAGTTATCCGGCTTGGCGAACTGCGGCATCATTTCTTTGTGGTGCAGGATCGGGCCGGCGATCAGGTGCGGGAAGAAGGTCACGAACAGCACGTAGCTGAGCAGGCTGCGTTCCTTGACGATGCCGGCGCGGCAGTCGAGCAGGTAGCCGATCTGGGTGAAGGTGAAGAACGAGATGCCCAGCGGCAAGATGATGTCGTCCAGGCGCGTGCCGGCCAGGCCCCAGTCCTGGGCGAAGTTCACCAGGGTGACGAAGTACTTGTAGTGGAACAACAAGGCAAGGTCGGCGCCCACGCCTGCGGTGGTCACCAGCAGTTGCAGCCTGGGCCGCCCGGCGCTGTTCAGGATCAGCAGGCTGACCAGGTAGTTGAAGGCGATCGAGCCGATCAGCAGCAGCACGAACTGCGGGTTCCACCAGCCGTAGAACACGATTGAGGTCACGCACAGCCACAAGGCTGCGCCGCGCAGGCTGCGGGCGGCGATCAGGTAGTGCGCAGCCAGGGTCAGCGGCAGGAACAGCAGCAGGAACAGGTAGGAGTTAAAGAGCATGGTCGGCCTGCTTTTCAGGTAGCGATGCCAGCACGGCGCGCTCGTCGGCGGTCAAAGGCAGCGACAGGGCGCTTTCGGAGAATTCCCAGATCACCAGTTTCAAGCTGGCCGGCCAGCGTTCGCGCTTGCCCAGCGCCGCCAGCAGGGCGCCGCTGAACTGGCCGCCGTCCATGCTCTGGTTCCACACCTGCTGGCCGAGGTTGCGCCCCAGGCGCTCGGCGAAGGCGCTGCGCCGGCCGTTGGAGCTGCCGGCCAGCAGCACTTCGACCACTGGCGTGTCGTCCAGCAGGCCGCCGCCGCGTTGGGGCTGGATCTGTTCGGGGTACTCGTCTTCAACGGCCGGGCGCCAGGCCGCCGAGGCGTGTTCTAGGCCGGCGAGGACGATCAGGTCGCCCATGCGCGGCTGGGCGTTGCCGGCCTGGCTCTGGTTGAACTGCTGCGCGCCCTTGCCGGCCAGCAGCGGCAGGGCGGCGGCGGCCACGGCGTCGGCGGCGCGCTGGGCGCCGCTGGCATTGAGGTGCACGTCGGTGCGGAAGAACCGCGGCGCTTGTTGCGGGCCCTCGGCCAGGGCGCTGCCCAGGTCGGCGTAGGGCACGCCCAGGCTGGCCAGCCCGGCCTGCCACTGGCCCAGCCGCGCCTGCAACTGCGCTGACTGGCGCAGGCCGCACAGGGCCTGGGTTTCGATGCGTGATTTGTCCGGCACGGCCACCAGCAGCACCTGCAGGCCCTGACCGTGCAGCTGCGCCACCCAGTGCTGCATCAGCCGCTGGCGCGCCTCGAAGGCGCCCTTCACGCCGGGCTGCGCGCGCAGGCCGTCGCGGTAGAACAGCCAGCCCGGGCAGCCCTGCACCACCTGGTCGCCCAGGTCGCCCAGCAGGCGATAGCGCACGGCGGCGCTGACGGTGTCGGCATCTTTTTGCAGCGCCGGCTGCAGGGCATCGCCCAGCGCCTTGCCCGCCTCACCGTCGAGCCAGGCCGCAGGCTTGAGCTGCGCGGCATCCAGCTGGTCGTTGTGCAGCAGCCACAGGCCGCAGGCCTGGGCCAGCAGCAGCAAGGCGATCACCGCGGCGCTGTAGCCGCGGTGCGAAGGGGTGCCCTGGTCAGCCATGGGTCACTTACCGGCAGCTGCGCGCAGGCGCTGGCGCCAGGCGTCGGCGGACATGATCGAGGCGTTGTCCCACAGGCCGCTGGCCTGCGGGCCCTGGGCGTAGGTGGGCTCGAACATCTGCCACACCAGCACCTGCGGCGGGTTGCGCTTGAAGTCCGGCGACTCCAGGTACTCCAGCAGCATGATCCACTGGCCGACGTTGCCTGGCTTCCAGTTCACCGACACCGGGCGGTCGATGCTGTTGGACAGCTTCTGCGGGAAGCCGAAGTACGGCTGCACCATGCTGTGGCCGGTCACGTGCAGCGGCGCCGGGGCATCGTCCAGCAGGCCGTTGGCGGCCGCCTGGCGGCGCACGGTGAAGGTTTCGCGGCCGGTCTGCTTGCGCTGCTCGGGGGTGAGGAAGCGCTCGGCCAGGTCGCCGAAGCGGCGGTCCTTGAACTCGCTGCCCAGCACCATGCCGCTGCCGGCGCTGCCCTTGAGGGCCGGCACGTCACGCTTGGCCTGCTCGGCGGTGGCCACAGCGGTGGCGTCGGCGGCGGCCTGGGTCCAGTGCTGGTCGGTGCGGTAGAACACCTCTTGGCCGCTGCCCTTGACCTGGCGCAGCACCGCCTCGTCGTCGATGGCGCTGATGCCGGCCTTGTGCAGGCTGGCGAGGATGGTCTGGTAGCGCTGCTGCACCTGCGCGCTCAAGGCTTTGCCGGCGGGCAGCTTGTCCTGGTAGAAGCGCGTCTTGTCCGGCAGCACCAGCACTTGCAGCTGCACGCCACGGGCGGCCAGGGCCTGCTGGGCGTCCTTGATCAGCGCGGTGGAGGCCTCGATGCCGCGGCTGTCCACCTCGGTCAGGCTGCCCCAGCCCGGGAACAGCCAGCCTTGCTGGCCTTGCAGCACGATCGAGGAATCATCGGCGCGGGCGGCGGGCACGGCCAGCGCCACGGCGGCGGCCAGCAGGCCGGCAAACAGGCCGGTGCGGGAAAGGTTGAGCAGAGAAGACGGCAGCATCAAAGAGGTCCTCAATACGACAGAGTCAGGTTCATGAACAGCCCCTCGGCCCGCTCGCTGGCACCGCCGCCAACGGCGAAGCGGTACTGGGCGGTCCAGTCCAGGTAGGAACGGGGGGTGTGATAGTGGTCTTCGCGGAACCAGTAGCGCAAGGCGATACCGGGGCCGACACCCATCGCCCAAGAGCTCTGGTCGCGGGTCAGGGAAATTTGGCCGTCCATCAGGTTGGTGAAGTTCGAGTTGCCGGTCGCGCCATGCAGGCCGGTGGCGGTGTCTTGCTGCCAGAGCCAGTCGGCGGCGCCCACCACATGGGGGAACAGCACCAGGTCGGGCAGCAGCTTGATGCTGCGGCCCATGCGGATCTCGTTGCTGAGGAATACCTGTTCGCGCTTGAGGTTGCCGTCGGCCTGCGCCACTTCGTCGGTGCGCGAGCCCTGGGCGTCGGTGGCGTACAGGGTCCACTTCGCCGGGTTGTCCTCTATCGAGTAACCCAGCTGGGTATAGGCATCGACGGTCCACCAGCTCGGCTCATCGAAGCGCAACTCGGTGCCACGGTAGAAACCGTAAGTGGCATAGGCCAGCCAGCCGCCGGCGCTGTCCTTGAGCTTGTAGCGCATCAACGAGCCATTGAGGCCGGTCCTTTGGGTGGATCTCTGGAAGTCGCAGCGGTCGGTACTGTTGCCTGGGTTGGCGGTGCCTTCACGGGTTGCCGAACCCAGCAGGAAGCGCCGCTCCAGGCCGAAGGTGAAGCCGGTATCGGACAGCACGTAACGCACGCCCAGCGCACCGACGGTGCTTGGCCAGCCGGTCACCGACTGCGAGTCGCTGACGCTGCCGGCATCCAGTGCCTGCTTGGTGCACGGGTCCACGGCGCCGCTGGAACGGAAGCTGCCACCCTCATCCCACAGTGTATTGCTCAACCGTCCATACACTTCCAGCACGCCGTTCTGGTCGTTGAACTGGCTGGGCCGCCAGTACAGCTCGGCGGTGCTGAACACCGAATCCCCCGCCGAGCTTTGCCCGGCGTTGGCGATGGTGGTGGTGGGGCGTGCGCCGCGGTAGCTCAGGGTCACCGTGGCGCCCCACTCGCGGTCGAAGCCGGTAATGGCGCTGCGGGTGTTTTGGCGTTGCTGGGCGTCCAGGTCGAGCTTGCCGGCATCGTCCATGTCGATGGCCTGCTTGAGCTTCTCGACCGCCGCCGGCTTTTCACCCATGGCCGACAGCGCGTAGGCCTCGTCGAGGATGATGGTCTTCGGCGCCTTGCCGGTGTCGGCGGCGGCGCGGAAGTCTTCACGGGCGCGCTCGGGCTGTTTGGTGCGCATGCGCAGGTAGCCGCGCTGCATCAGCAGTTCGGCATCGCTTGGGGTGCGGGCGATGGCATCGCTCAGGCGCTGCTCGGCCTCGGCGGCCTGGCTGGCGTCGCCGGCGGCCAGGGCGGTGGTCAGCAGGCGCTGGAATTCGAGGTTGTCCGGGTCTTGTTCGCTGGCCTTGCGCGCCTGGCGGATGGCTTCCTGGTAATCCTGCCGGGCATAGGCGGCGTAGGCCTCGGTGGCCGGGCCGGCGGCGCCGCCGGCATCGGCGGGCAGCAGTTCGCACTGGGTGCCGTAGGGCGTGTCCACGCACGACTGGCGCGGCGCCGGGTAGTTGGCCAGGTTCAGCGTGGCTGCAGGATTACGCAGGTCGGCGATGGCTTGCTGGCGTCGGGCAACGGCTTCGTCTGCGCCATCCAGCGGCGCCAGCAAGGCGCTGGCGCGGGCCTTGTCGCCGGCGGCCAGGGCGGCATCGATGGCGATCAGGCGCACGTTGCGCAGCTGGTCTTCGTCCAGCCAGTCCTGGGCCAGGGCGCTGTCGAAGTCGGCATTGGCGGCCTGGGCGTTGCCCTGGTACTGGCGCAGGTAGCCACGCATGACGATCAGCACGGTGCTTTCGTCGTCGTCCTGCAGCGCCTCGTTGGCCGCCTGTTCAGCGGCGGCGGGCTGGTTGTCGAGCAGCAGCACGGTGACCAGCAGCAGGCGGTGGCTGGCGATGTCCGGGGCCAGGCGCACCGCTTCGCGGGCCAGCGGCACGGCATCGCCCGGGCGGTTGGCGATCAGCGCCTGGTAGGCCTGTTCGGCCGGGCGCACGGCCATGCGTCGGTTCAGCGTTTGCTTGCGGGCCTGCAGGTCGCTGGTGTTGGGTGCGCCCAGCTTGACTGCGGTGTCTGCCGCTGCGGCGGCATCGGGCCAGCGCTGCTGGGCCTCGAGGCTGTCGAGCCAGAGCAGGGCCCAGGCGCCTTGGGTCGGGTCGGTACGGAAGGCCCGCTCGGCATCGCGCTCGGCGGCCGGCATGTCGCCGGCGTTGTAGGCGGCATAAGCCTTGGTGGCCAGGGGGAAGCCCAGCTGGTAGGCCCGCGACGGCGCCGGGCCGCCGCTACTGGCCGCCGGGGCGCTCTGCAGGTTGGTCACCGCCGCTTGCAGGCCCGGGTCGCGCACCCCGCGCTTGAGCGCGCTTTGCGCGGCCTGTCGGGCCTCGTTGCGCCGGCCAAGCTTCTGCAGGGTGTAGACCTTCAGCAGGTTCAGCCGCGCCACTTCCGGGCGCAACTTGAGCGCGCCGTCAACCTGGCGCAGGGCATCGCTGTAGCGCCCCAACTGGTAGCTACGGTAGGCCTGGTCGGCCTGCTCCCAGGCCACGCCCTCCAGCGGCGCCTCGGCGGCGTAGGCGGCGGGCAGGCTGGCGCAGCTGAGCAACGCACCGAACAACACAACGGCAGGACGAGCGGAAATCATGTCAGTGCGGCACTCTGCTTCTTCTGCGCCGCAGGTGCGGCTGGGGGAGCTGTGACGGGGGGCGGCGCTTCGGGCTCGCCGTTTTCCTGCTGGAACAGGATCGCCTCCTGAAGGGTGTCGGCGTCCAGGTAGCCGTGCTCGAGCAAAATCTGCCCCAGCGGCTTGTGCTCTTCGGCCTGGGCCTTGAGCGCCTGGCCGAGGACTTCCTCGTCGATGGCGCGCCACGACACCAGCAGTTCGCCCAGGCGCAGGCGTTGCTGCTGCAACTGGTCGGACGACGGGAAGTCGTGCATGGTCTTGTCCCACACCAGCTTCTTGCCCAGGAACAGGTAGCCCAGGTACAGCCGCCAGGCCCGTGCAGCGGCCATGGCGTTGATGAAGTTACCGATGATCATCCGCGGCCCCGACAGCAGGGCATGTTCCCAGCCGTACAAGCGGCCGACGAAGTAGGCCCGCTGCAGGATGCGCAGGCTCAGCGCCAGGGTGTTGGCCCACATCAGGTCGATCAGCGCGCTGTTGGGCCCGAACGCCGAGGGGAAGAACACATCCCAATGGCCGCTGGCGCTGATGCCCAGAAACACCAGGTGCTGGGCCAGCAGCAGGTAGGCGAGGATGGCGATGAACGAGGTAATCAGGCCTTTGCGGTCGCGGAACAGCAGGTACTTGGTCGCCAGCGACCCCTCCCAACCCACCTGGCTCCAGCCCTGCAGGCCGATGCCCAGGGTCCAGCGGGCCTTCTGCCGGTAGGCGGTGCGGAAGGTGTCGGGGAAGTACTCACGCACACCCAGGGGCATGTGTACCGCGACCATTTTCTCCTTGCCGTGGCCAAACCAGGTGGTGCGCTTGGCCACGTAGTCCACCGGGAACTTGCCGAAGATCTGCTTCATGCCGCGCCGGGCCAGGCGTGCACCGATGTCGTAGTCCTCGGTGAGGGTGTCGGTGTTGAACGGCTGGTTGTTGGTTTCGGCCGACAGCTCCAGCAGCGCTTTGCGCGAGAAGCAGGTGCCCACGCCTGCCGACGGCACCATGCGCGACATGCTTTCGCGCACCACCAGGTCCTTGGTGTGCCATTCGGCGAACTCGTCCATGTAGGTGCCAGCCACCAGTTCGTACCAGTCACGTTCCAGCGAGGTCACTGGCAGCTGGACGAAGTCGATGCGCGGCAGCAGGTAGTTGAAGTAGTGCAGCTCCAGGCGGTGCAGCACGTCTTCGCTGTCATGCAGGATGGCCCCGGCGAACGGCTCGGGCATGCGCGCATCCTGGGCGAAGATGGCCTGGATGATCCAGTTCAGGCAGTCGGCCTTGCAGGTCGGGCCGTCGTGGGGCACCTCGACGCGCACCAGCTGCTTGTAGCGCCGGCGCATGCGTTCGACTTCGTCGATGGTGCGCTGGTCGTTGCAGTAGGTGCCGACGAAGATGTAGTAGTTCTTGTAGTCCAGCGAGCCGACCATGTTCTCCAGCATCGGCGCGATCACGTCGTACTCCAGCCACGCCGGGATCATGATCGCCAGCGGCTGCTCCGGCTTGCTGCGCAGTTGCTCCACCGTCAACGCCTGGTAGCGTTTACGGCGGATCAGCAGCTTGCGGTACACCTGGCGCACCCAGTACCAGGCATCGATGAACAGGTCATCGAGGCTCGACAGCAGGATCAGCACCCCGACGAACGCGGTGACGAGTTCGAGGACGCGGTAGTAATCCGCCAGCAGGTACGGCCAGTAGAGTGAGGACATGGTCGGTTACCTGGCCTTACTTGCCTTTGTTCTTCAGGCGCAGACGGCGCGCGATCACACCGAGCACCAGCAGCACCAGGACGATGCCCGACAGCGTCGGCAGTGCCCACACCAGCTGCTTGCGCCACTGGTGGAACGGCGTGCCGCTGAGGTTCAGCTCAGGGTCGGTGGTGTCGATCCAGGTCAGCGGGCCTTGCTCGCCCACCACCACGGCATTGCCGCGGGTCAGCAGGAACGGCTGTTGCGGGACCATGCCTGGGTTGCCCAGGCTGTTCCACAGCACGCCGTCCTGGCCGTTGGAGGCAACTACCGACAGCGTGCCCAGGCCTTGCGGGCCTTGCAGGTCGAGGGCCAGTTGCTGGTTGCCCTGGGCTTGCAGGCGCTCAAGCTCGGCCACGCCCAGCACCGGCTTGGCGCCGGGCAGCTGGACGTCCAGCGCCAGGAACGGGCGGTCCGGCGTCACGTCACCCTTGGCGTCGCTGAGCAGCAGCTCGGCGTTGACCGGCGACAGCGAAGCGGCGCTGGCCAGGCGGATCAGCTTGCCCAGGCTGGCAACCGGGGTTTGCAGCGCCGATGGGTTGACCAGTACCTGCGGCTTGCCGGCCAGCAGCGGTAGCAAACCAACGAAGGTGCCGTCGGGCTCGGCGTCGGCCTGGGTCAGGTAGCTGCTGGGCAGCACGTTGACCGGGTAGGCCTGCGGAATCTCGGCGCAATGCGGCGAGCTGGGCTGGCGCTGGAAGCGCACCTGCACGGTGTTGGTCACGCCCAGGGCGTAGCCGGGGATGCGCGCCTTGAGCCGCTCGGCGCTGCCGTCGGCAGTCATTTGCGCGGCGTTGAGCAGCACGTTGTTCCAGATCACCGAGGCCACCGGCGCGGTGCTCGAAGCGCCTGGCGCAGCGGCCAGGTCGAGGTTCAGCTCGCCCGGCATGCGGCCGTTGACCGACACCGCGCTGAGCGGGAAGGTGGCGGTCCACTCGCCGCGGCTGACCACGTCGAAGGTGTTGAAGTTGCCGCCCAGGGCGCTCAGGCGCACATGGCCGCTGTCGTTGCGCAGGGCCTCGCCCACCTGGCGTACCTGGGCTTGCGGCGCCACCAGCACGTCGCGCCAGTAGGCGTCGAACACCCCGGCGGCCTTGGCCCCGGCGTCGGCGGCCACGGCCACCACGGCCTGGCGGCCCAGGCTCAGCAGTTGCATCTGCTGGCTTGGCAGGGCGCTGCCGGCCAGGGCTGCGCGGCGCTTGCGCCACTGGCTGAGGGCGTCCTGCGCTTCGCGGTCATCCTGCAGCTGCTGGCCCAGGGCATCCAGGGCGCTGTTGATCTGGCCCACCAGGGCGGCGTCGGCCACGGCCAGGTCGGCGCGAATGGCCGGGGCGTCGAGCAGCAGCAGGGCGCCCAGCTCGGCCGGGTCGGCCAGCTTGTGCGCCTGCTTGCCGGCCAGCGCGGCGAAGGCCGGCAGCTTGGCCAGGGCAGGCGGTACATCCACGCCGGCCAGTTGCACGCTGTCGCCAACCTGCGGCAGGGCGCGCACCTGGGCGCGGCGGGCGCTGCGCTCCAGGGCCACGCCCAGGCGCCAGGCGCTGTCGAAGCTGGTGCGCTCCAGCGCGCCGCCCGCCACCAGGATCACCGGCTCGCCCGGCAGGCTGCTCCAGGCTTCGGCCAGGCTGCCCAGGGCCGACATCGAATAGCGGTAGTTAAGGCGCGTCTCCGGCGACAGGGTCAGCACGTTGGCGGTGGCGCGGGGTGGCGAACAGAAGTCTTCGGAAACCGGCGAGCTCCAGTCCAGGGTGAAGTTGACGAAGCCGCTGGCATGCCGGCCGCTGTCCACCGCGAGGTTGCGGCCCAGGTCGCCTTCGGCGCGGCTGACGCGCTCGGCCACACGCGGCTGGCCGTCGACGCTCAGGCGCAAGGTGGCGGGCATTTCCTCACCCTTGATGAAGCGGCCCTTGAGCTCGATTTGCGCATCGCTGATCGCCACGCCCTTGGGCACCGGCAGGAAGAACGCCTGGCGGTTGTCGGCCTGGTCGAGCACTACCGGGTTGGTGATGCCCAGGTCCTTGAGCGACACACTGCGCGACACCAGGTCCTGCGCGGTCAGCGCCTGCAAGGCATCACTGGCAGGGGTGGCATGGGCCAGCAGGGGGGAGGTCAGGGCAGCGCTCAGGGCGGCGAACTGCAGGCGACGATTCGGGTGGCTCAACGATCGGGTCCTTGCAAAGGTTCAGGGGCGTCGACAGCCCTCGAGCGGGCGTGCAAACGTGTGCGCAAACAGGCGCGGACAAGCGCACGGCGTTGCGTGGTCATCGGGAAAGTTCGGGTATCGGGGAAGTGATAAACATGCGTTCTTCTAGTGGAGCGCGACGCAACTTCCTGATCACATCGGGTGCGTAATCTCTAGTATCAAAATGCCAATGTCAATATTTTGTTGGACAATCTGATAAAAGACGTGATACGGAAATTCGCCGCCGTTATTTTGACGGCGAACAGCCCTTTTTGCGGTTTTCTCAATGACCCTGGAACGGTTCGAACGGCCGGCCCAGCAAGGCGTTGACGATGCGCTCGCTGGCCTTGCCGTCGCCGTACGGGTTCACGCTGCGGGCCACCTGGGCATACAGCGCGGCGTCGTCGAGGAAGGTCTCGACCGCCTGCTTGATGCGCGCGCTGTCGGTACCGACCAGCTTCACCGTGCCGGCGGCCACCGCCTCCGGGCGCTCGGTGGTGTTGCGCATCACCAGCACCGGCTTGCCCAGGTGCGGGGCTTCTTCCTGTACGCCGCCCGAGTCGGTCAGCACCAGGTAGGCGCGGCGCATGTACCAGACGAATTCCAGGTAATCCAGCGGCTCGATCAGGTGCACGTTGGGGTTGTCGCCCAGCACGCTCATCACCACGTCACGCACCTGCGGGTTGAGGTGTACCGGGTAGACGATCTGCACGTCGTCGCGGCGCGACAGCTCGGCCAGCGCCTGGCAGATCTGGCGGAAGCCATCGCCGAAGTTCTCGCGGCGGTGGCCGGTCACCAGCACCAGGCGGCGCTTGGCGTCCAGCCACGGGTAGCGGCGGGCGAAGGCTTCGCCGACCTGGGGTTCGTTGTCCAGCTTCTGCACGGCAAGGTCCAGGGCGTCGATCACCGTGTTGCCGGTGATGTGGATCTGCCCTTGCAGGTTTTCTTGCAGCAGGTTGTCGCGCGAGGTCACGGTGGGGGCGAACAGCCAGCGGCCCATCACGTCCACCACCCGGCGGTTCATTTCTTCGGGGAACGGCTGGGTCAGGTCGCCGGTACGCAGGCCCGCCTCGACGTGGCCGATGGCGATGCCGCGGTGGAAGGCGGCCAGGCAGCAGGCGGCTGCGGTGCTGGTGTCGCCGTGCACCAGCACGCAGTCCGGGCGGATATCCTCGAGCAGCGCGTCGATGCGGGTGAGCAGGCGGGCGAACAGGCCGTTGAGGGTCTGCCCGGGCACCATCACGTCCAGGTCGTAGTCCACCGGGATGGAGAACAGCTGCAGCACCTGGTCGAGCATCTGGCGGTGCTGGCCAGTGCTGCAGACGATGCTTTCGACGCCCTCGGTCTTCGCCAAGGTCTTGACCAGGGGCGCCATTTTAATGGCCTCTGGACGGGTGCCGAACAGCGTCAGAACTTTCATCTAGCGCAACTCCACGAATGAACGGATGGTTTGAAAAGCCGGCGATGATACCGGATTGCCATATCGGTAAAATGACATAACGTCGGCTGATAGCTGCTTTCCGCTGGCCGGCGAAGTGCCTGCGGCAACCCGTCGCAGACATATTCATATACTCTAAAGGTATTTAAATTATTTTTCTTATGCATTTATAGTCGCTCTCACTGCGTACCCGCCGACCAATCGGCGCGCCGCACGACTCGAACCCACACGGGTAAACCCCGTGCGTTTCTGAATCGTTGCGCGCCCTGAACGTCGCGCACTGCGTGGGAGTGAACAATGCCAGCCGCCTCGAACGCCTTGTCGATCAACGACAGCGCCCTGCCGCAAAATTTCGAAATCCGCCCGTTCAGCGGCGCCGTCGGCGCCGAAATCGTCGGGCTGGACCTGGCCAAGCCGGTCAATGCCGAGGATTTCAGCCGTATCCACCGCGCCCACCTGGGCCACCACGTGCTGGTGTTCCGCGACCAGCGCATCACCCCCGAACAGCAGATCGCCTTCAGCCGCCGTTTCGGCGAGCTGCAGATCCACGTGCTCAAGCAGTTCCTGCTGGCCGGCCACCCCGAGATCCTGATCGTTTCCAACATCATCGAGGACGGTCGCAACCTGGGCCTGGGCGATGCCGGCAAGTTCTGGCATTCGGACCTTTCGTATAAAGAGCTGCCGAGCCTGGGCTCGATGCTGCACGCCCAGGAGCTGCCCAGCGAGGGTGGCGACACCTTGTTCGCCGACATGCACAAGGCCTGGGACGCGGTGCCCGAAGCGCTGCGCAAGGTGGTGGAGGGCCGCGACGCCGCCCATTCGTATACCGCCCGCTACGCCGAGACCAAGTTCGAAGGCAGCTGGCGCCCGACCCTCACCGCCGAGCAACTGGCCCAGGTGCAGGAAGTCATCCACCCGGTGGTGCGCACCCACCCGGAAAACCGCCGCAAGGCGCTGTTCGTCAGCGAAGGCTTCACCACCCGCATCGTCGGCCTGCCCGAAGACGAAAGCCGCGACGTGCTCAAGCAGCTGTACGCCCTGAGCGTGCTGGAGCAGAACATCTACCGCCACCAGTGGCAGCCCCATGACCTGGTGTTCTGGGACAACCGCTCGCTGATCCACCTGGCCACCGGCTGCCCCGCACACCTGCGGCGCAAGCTGTACCGCACCACCATCCAGGGCGATGCCCCGTTCTGACGACTGAGGAAACAATCATGCGTAAATCCATCAGCCGCCTGGCGGCAAGCATCGGCCTGGGCGCAAGCCTGGTGGTCGGTAGCCTCGCGGCACCCACCCTGGCCCACGCCGAAGGCAAGATCCGCATCGCCGAACAGTTCGGCATCGTCTACCTGCTGCTCAACGTGGTGCGCGACCAGCAACTGATCGAAAAGCACGGTAAAGAGCAGGGCATCGACATCGAAGTGGACTGGGCGCAGTTGTCCGGTGGCGCGGCGATCAACGACGCACTGCTGTCGGGCTCGGTGGACATCGCCGGTGCCGGCGTCGGCCCGCTGCTCACCGTGTGGGACCGCACGAAAGGCCGGCAGAACGTCAAGGCCGTGGCGTCGCTGGGCAACTTCCCGTACTACCTGGTCAGCAGCAACCCCAACGTCAAGACCATTGCCGATATCAGCGACAAGGACCGCATCGCCCTGCCGGCGGTAGGTGTGTCGGTACAGTCGCGCTTCTTGCAGTACGCCGCCGCCCAGCAGTGGGGCGACAAGCAGTACAACCGTCTCGACAAGTACACCCTGGCCGTCCCCCACCCGGACGCCACCGCCGCCCTGCTGGCCGGTGGCACCGAGCTGAACGGGCACTTCTCCAACCCGCCGTTCCAGGACCAGGCGCTGGCCAACAAGAACGTGCACATCGTGCTCAACAGCTATGACCTGCTCGGCCCCAACTCGCCGACCCTGCTGTTCGCCACCGAGAAATTCCGCAAGGACAACCCGAAAACCTACAAAGCCTTCGTCGATGCCCTCGCCGAGGCCGCCGACTTTGCCCAGCACGACAAGGCCGCAGCCGCCGATACCTACATTCGCGTGACCAAGGCCAAGATCGACCGCAACGAGCTGATCAAGCTGATCGACAACCCGCAGTACGAATTCACCGTCACCCCGAAGAACACCTACAAGCTGGCCGACTTCCTGTACCGGGTCGGCGCCATCAAGCACAAGCCCGAATCGTGGAAGGACTACTTCTTCCAGGATGAACGCCCGTTGCAGGGGAGCTGATCGCCCATGAGCGCCCCATTGCCAGGCCACACGGCCAGCAACCTGAGCCGTGTCGCCACCCCACCGCTGCTGGCGGTGGACAACCTGAGCCTTGAATACCGCACCGCCCAGCGCGTGGTGCGGGCCACCCACCAGGTCAGCTTCGAAGTCGACCGCGCCGACCGGTTCGTGCTGCTGGGGCCCTCGGGCTGCGGCAAGTCGACCCTGCTCAAGGCGGTGGCCGGCTTCATCGACCCGCGCGAAGGGCAGATTCTGCTGCAAGGCCAGCCGGTGCGCGGCCCGGGGCCGGACCGCATCGTGGTGTTTCAGGAGTTTGACCAGCTGCCGCCGTGGAAGACGGTGAAGCACAACGTGATGTTCCCGCTGCTGGTGTCTGGCCAGCTCAAGCGCGCCGAGGCCGAGGAGCGGGCCCTGCATTACCTCGACAAGGTCGGTTTGGCGGGGTTTGCCGATGCCTACCCGCACACCCTGTCGGGCGGCATGAAGGCGCGGGTGGCCATCGCCCGGGCCCTGGCCACCCAGCCGAAGATCCTGCTGATGGACGAGCCCTTCGCCGCCCTCGACGCCCTTACCCGGCGCAAGATGCAGGAAGAGTTGCTGCTGCTGTGGGAGGAGGTGCGCTTCACCTTGCTGTTCGTCACCCACTCCATCGAAGAGGCGCTGGTGGTGGGCAACCGCATCCTGCTGCTGTCGCCGCACCCAGGCCGGGTGCGCGCCGAGGTGCACAGCCACCAGTACGACCTGGGCAGCCTGGGTGCCAGTGACTTCCAGGCCAGTGCGCGGCGCATCCATCGCTTGCTGTTCGATGAAGCCGAGGCGCCTGAACAGGCCGCCGAGCTTGGCTTCAACGACATCCGCATCGCCTACTGACAGGAGCACGCACATGAGTACGACACCTGCTCGCCAGGAATACGAAGTGCAGCTGCAGCCCCTGCCCGGGGTGCCGCTGGAACGCCAGCTGCCGGTGCTGCAACGCCTGTGGCAACTGGGCTGGCTGCGCAAGGGGCTGATTTTGGCGCTGCTGGCGATCGTTTGGGAGGCAGTGGCCCGTTACACCGACAACGACCTGCTGCTGCCGAGCTTCGTGCAGACGGCTGCAGCGTTCGGCGAGGGCATGCTCAGTGGTGAACTGCCGGCCAAGGTCGGCGTGTCGCTGGTGGTGTTGCTCAAGGGCTACGTGCTGGGCATCGTGCTGGCGTTCGGGCTGACCAGCCTGGCCGTGTCGACCCAGTTTGGCCGCGACCTGCTCGGTACCCTGACCTCGATGTTCAACCCGCTGCCGGCCATCGCCCTGCTGCCCCTGGCGCTGCTGTGGTTTGGCCTGGGCGACAACAGCCTGATCTTCGTGCTGGTGCATTCGGTGCTGTGGGCCTTGGCGCTGAACACTTATCAGGGCTTCCAGGGGGTGTCCGAGACCTTGCGCATGGCCGGGCGCAACTATGGCCTGCGCGGCCTGCGCCTGGTGCTTTACGTGCTGGTGCCGGCGGCGCTGCCGTCGATTCTGTCGGGGCTGAAGATCGGCTGGGCCTTCGCCTGGCGCACGCTGATCGCGGCAGAGCTGGTGTTCGGCGCCAGCAGCGGCAAGGGCGGGCTGGGCTGGTACATCTTCCAGAACCGCAACGAGCTTTACACCGACAAGGTGTTCGCCGGGCTGGCGGTGGTGATTCTGATCGGCTTGCTGGTGGAGGGGCTGGTGTTCAATACCCTGGAGCGGCTGACGGTGAAGCGTTGGGGGATGCAGCGCTAGGTGCCTTGGGCCTGCCAACCCCCCTATCCTGTGTGGGGCTGATGGCCCTATCGCCAGCAAGGCCGCTTCCCACAGGTCCGCGCCAAGGTACAGATTCTCAGCCCTGGTACTGCGCCGCAGCATTGGCCAGGGTCTTGCCAATCTCATCGCGCAAGGCTGCCGGCTGTTCCACCACCAAGCCTTCCCCTTGGCCCAGCAGCCACCAGCGCAGCGGCCAGCCATCCACCACCGTGGCGCGTAGCCGGTGGCCCTGCTCCAGCGCGGTCAACTGCATGTCGGCGGTCAGCGGCGCTTCGCGCAACTGGCGGGCCAGATGGTCGCTGACCCAGGCCTGCAGCTCCATGCCCTGTTCCTGCACCGGCTGCAGCGAGTCCCCGCGCAGGTAAGCCTGCAAATCGAAATTGCCGCGCAGCTCGCCGCCGGCACTGGACGACCAGTGCCAGCCAAACGGGATGCTCTTGTCGTTGCGCTCCAGCGGGAAAATCAGCGACAGCTCGTTGAGGTCGCGCTCGACCGTGCGCTTGCTCACGGTAAAGCCCACGTCACGCAGGCGCCAGACAAGCTCGGCGCTGGTGATGCCGGGAGAGCGGCCGGGCAATTGGCGCAGCAAGGCCCATTGGCGGCTGAGGGTGGCGCGGGTGGTGGCGAACGGCAAAAGGGAACGTCCTTGTCTAGGCTTGCCGCCTAGGATGGCGGCATGGGCGGGTCATGGCAATTGGCCACAGCCGGTTCAGATCAAGGAAGAGGCAATTGGTTGCCGAACGGTAGTTCGTTCGCGACAGGTTTTGTCGTGCCGTCGCGCAGAATCACGCCTCAGCGCAGTCGAGGTCGGGCTGTGAGGTTCAATGAGGATGAACATGCCTGCTGCCAGCAATATCCATTCAATGCTCGCGCGGCTGCTGCCCGAGCGCATCGCCCCGGCGCCGTCGCGCCCGGGGCAGCGCCATCGCCTGTTCGCCGGTATCGGCCTGCCCAGCCAGCCGGCGCTGGCCGGCGAGCGCTTCGGCCTGATCCACCGCCTGGACGAAGCGGTGGACATGCACGCGGTGTACGCCGACCTGTGCCGCCAGGCGCTGCTGGGTAACGTGGCGGTGCTCAACGACCTGGGCTGGATCTGGCTCAACGGCAAGTACTGGCGCGGCGATACCGTGCTGGCCGGGCACCTGCTGCGCATGGCCGCACTGCAGGGCAATGCCGCTGCCTGGTTCAACCTGGGCCAGCAGCATTACTTCGGCAAGGGTGTGGATATCAGCTACGCCAACGCCGCCGAGTATTACCGCCACGCCTTCGAGCGCGGCCTGCTGCATGCCGCAGCAGCGCTGGGCGACCTGTACGAAGAAGAAGTGTGCGACGGCGACCAGGACTGGCAGGTGGACCCGCCGCAGGCCTACCAGTGGTTTTTGCGCGGTGCCCAGCGCGGCGAGACGCGCTGCCGCTTCGAGGTCGGCTACCGGTTGCTGCACGGGCTGTACGTGGAGCCCGACACCAAGGCGGCGCTGTACTGGCTGGAGCTGGCGGCAGCCACCGGGGTGATGCAGGCCGCCGAGGAGCTGGCGGTGCATTTCAGCCGGCGCGATGCGGCGCGCTACCTGGGTTGGCGCGACCAGGCGATCCAGCTGGGCAGCACCCTGGCGTTGACCATGAAGCTGGAAGATCAGATACAGCCGTGAATCGGTTGTGATTTCTAAAAGCTGGCGCGCTCTCTGTGGGAAGCGGCCTTGTGTCGCGATGGGCTGCGCAGCAGCCCCGGCAATTTTGCATGAGGCCGAGATCTTGGGGGCCGCTGCGCGCCCCATCGCGACACAAGGCCGCTTCCCACAGGGGCCGCGGGGCATCTGCCTGTAGGAGCCGGCTTGCCGGCGATGAGGCCGGTACAGGCTGGCTTGATGAACAACCTTTCATCCACCCCTGCGGTCACCCCCGGTTGACGACAGGGGGAGGGCGGGGCGTATATTGATAGTTAGCAAACTATGAATATATTCGGTTCCCCAATGTCCCTCGACGCACTGCAACTGAAAATCAGCAGCGGCATGGTGGTGGCAGCCCGGCACTGGCGTCGCCTGTGCCAGGGCGCCCTGACCGGCTATGGCATTTCCGAGGCCTGCGCGGTGCCGTTGCTGATGATCGTGCGCCTGGGCGATGGCGTGCACCAGGTGGCCGTGGCCCAGGCCGCGGGCCTGGAAAGCCCGTCGCTGGTGCGCCTGCTCGACCAGCTGTGCAAGGCCGGCCTGGTAAAGCGCTGCGAAGACCCGCTGGACCGCCGCGCCAAGGCGCTGAGCCTGACCGCCGAAGGCCGCGCCCTGGCCGAGTCCATCGAAGGCGAGCTGGTACGCCTGCGCCGTGAGGTGCTGCTGGGCATCGAGCCGGCAGACCTTGAAGCCACCCTGCGGGTGATCCAGGCCTTCGAAGCCGCCGGAATGCAACCGTGAGCGGCTTTTTCAGCTCGGTGCCACCGGCCCGCGACTGGTTCTACGGCGTGCGTACCTTCGCCGCGTCCATGATTGCCCTGTACATCGCCTTGCTGCTGCAACTGCCGCGCCCCTACTGGGCCATGGCCACGGTGTACATCGTCTCCAGCCCGTTCGTCGGCCCGACCAGCTCCAAGGCCCTGTACCGCGCCCTGGGTACTCTGCTGGGTGCCGGCGGGGCGATCTTCCTGGTGCCGCCGCTGGTGCAGTCGCCGTTGCTGCTAAGCATCGCCATCGCGCTGTGGACCGGCACCTTGCTGTTCCTCTCGCTGAACCTGCGCACCGCCAACAACTATGTGCTGATGCTGGCCGGCTACACCCTGCCGATGATCGCCCTGGCGGTGGTCGACAACCCGCTGGTGGTGTTCGATGTGGCCTCATCCCGGGCCCAGGAGATCTGCCTGGGCATCGTCTGCGCGGCGGTGGTCGGGGCGATTTTCTGGCCACGCCGGCTGGCGCCGGTGGTGGTCGGGGCCACCGGCAACTGGTTCAGCGAAGCGATCCGCTACAACGACACCTACCTTGCCCGCGAGGTCAGCGCCGACAAGGTCGGCGGCATGCGCGGAGCGATGGTTGCCACCTTCAACTCGCTTGAGCTGATGATCGGCCAGCTCGGCCACGAAGGCGCCGGCCCGCACACCCTGAAGAACGCCCGTGAGCTGCGCGGGCGGATGATTCACCTGCTGCCGGTCATCGACGCCCTGGACGACGCCCTGGTGGCGTTGGAGGGCCGCGCCCCCGCGCAGTTCGCGCAACTTCAGCCGGTACTTCAGGCCGCCCGCGAATGGCTCAAGGGCACCGCCGACAGCGCCTCGGTAGCGCGCTGGACTGCCCTGCACGAGCAGATCGACCGCCTGCAGCCCGGCGCTGCGGCGCTGGACCAACGCGCCGAGCTGCTGCTGTCCAACGCCCTGTACCGCCTGACCGAATGGGCCGACCTGTGGCAGGACTGCTGCACCCTGCAGCACGCCCTGCGCCTCGACGACCCCACGCCCTGGCGCGCGGTGTACCGGCACTGGCGCCTGGGCCGCCTGACGGCGTTCTTCGACCGTGGGCTGATGCTGTACTCGGTGGTATCCACGGTGCTGGCGATCATCGTCGCCTGCGGCCTGTGGATAGGTTTGGGCTGGAACGACGGCGCCAGCGCGGTCATCCTGGCGGCGGTGTCGTGCAGCTTCTTCGCTGCCATGGACGACCCGGCGCCGCAGATCTACCGGTTCTTCTTCTGGACCTTGATGTCGGTGATCTTCTCAAGCCTCTACCTGTTCCTGGTGCTGCCCAACCTGCACGACTTCCCGATGCTGGTGCTGGCCTTCGCCGTGCCGTTCATCTGCGTCGGCACCCTGACCGTGCAGCCGCGCTTTTACCTGGGCACCTTGCTGACCATCGTCAACACCTCGACCTTCATCAGCATCCAGGGCGCCTACGACGCGGACTTTTTCGCCTTCATCAACGCCAACCTGGCCGGCCCCGTGGGCCTGCTGTTCGCCTTTATCTGGACCCTGGTGATGCGCCCGTTCGGCGTGGAGCTGGCGGCCAAGCGCATGACCCGCTTCGCCTGGCGCGACATCGTCGAAATGACCGAGCCGGCCACCCTGGCCGAGCACCGCCAGGTTGGCGTGCAGATGCTCGACCGGCTGATGCAACACCTGCCGCGGCTGTCGCAAACCGGCCAGGACAGCGGCGTGGCGCTGCGCGATTTGCGCGTGGGGCTGAACCTGCTGGACCTGCTGGCCTACCTGCCGCGCGCCGGCGCCCAGGCCCGCGAGCGCCTGACCACGGTGATCGAGGAAGTGGGCGCGCACTACGCCGCCTGCCTGCGCGCCGGCGAGCGCCTGCACGCCCCGGCCGCGCTGCTGCGCAACATGGAGCGCGCGCGCCTGGCGCTGAACCTGGATGAACTCTACGAACGCGGCGACGCCCGCACCCACCTGCTGCATGCCCTGGCGGGCCTGCGCCTGGCGCTGCTGCCGGGGGTGGAGGTGATGCTCGAGCCTGCCGAACAAACGCAACTGCCCCCCGGCCTGGACGGAGCGCCCCTGTGATCGGTGAACTGGATATCAGCGGGGTGTTCCTGCCCACGCTGCTGGTGATGATGTTTGGCACCTACCTGTTGTTCCTGGGGGTGCACGCGGTGCTGGTGCGCCTGCATTTCTACCGCCTGGTCTGGCACCGGGCGCTGTTCAACGTTGCCCTGTATGCCGTGCTGCTGGGCGCGGTCGACCACTTTTGCCGAAGCCTGATGCTGCCATGAAAAAACCTTTGCTGACCTTGGGCCGCGCGGTCCTGACCTTGCTGGTAGTGACCCTGGCCACCGTGCTCGTGTGGCAGATGGTGGTGTACTACATGTTCGCCCCCTGGACCCGCGACGGGCACATTCGCGCCGACGTGATCCAGATTGCCCCGGATGTGTCCGGGCTGATCCAGCAGGTTGAGGTGCGCGACAACCAGACCGTCAAACGCGGCGACGTGCTGTTCACCATCGACCAGGACCGCTTCACCCTGGCCCTGCGCCAGGCCAAGGCGACCCTCGGCGAGCGCCAGGAAACCCTGGCCCAGGCCAGCCGAGAGGCGCAGCGCAACCGCAAGCTGGGTAACCTGGTGGCGGCCGAGCAGTTGGAAGAGAGCCAGTCCCGCGAGGCACGCGCGCGTTCGGCGGTCAGCGAGGCCCAGGTGGCGGTGGACACCGCGCAGTTGAACCTCGACCGCTCGGTGGTGCGCAGCCCGGTGGACGGCTACCTCAACGACCGCGCCCCGCGTAACCACGAATTCGTCAACGCCGGGCGGCCGGTGCTGTCGGTGGTCGACAGCGCCTCGTACCACGTCGATGGCTACTTCGAGGAAACCAAGCTGGGCGGCATCAACGTCGGCGATGCCGTGGACATTCGCGTGATGGGCGACAACACCCGCCTGCGCGGCCATGTGCAGAGCCTGGCCGCCGGCATCGAAGACCGCGACCGCAGCAGCGGCGCCAACCTGCTGCCCAACGTCAACCCGGCGTTCAGCTGGGTGCGCCTGGCCCAGCGTATTCCGGTGCGCATCGCCTTCGACGAGGTGCCGCAGGACTTTCGCATGATCGCCGGGCGCACTGCGACGGTGTCGATCATCGAGGGCCAGCGCCCATGAAACAGCTGATCCTGGCCGGGCTGTGCCTGTCTTTGGGGGCCTGCATGATGGTCGGCCCCGACTATGAGGTGCCCAAGGATGCGGCGCTGCAACGCAGCGACCTCAACGGCCCGCTGCGCCAGGATGCAGGCAGCGTGGTGTCGGCGCCGGTGCCCGAGGACTGGTGGCAGCTGTACCAGGATCAACGCCTCAACGCATTGGTACGCCAGGCCTTGAGCGCCAACACCGAGCTGCGCGTGGCTGCCGCCAACATCGCCCGGGCCCGGGCCCAGGTCGAGGTGGCCGAGTCCCAGGGCGGTTTCAACGGTGGCTTCAAGGCCGGTGCCCAGCGTTTGCAGGAGTCCGGCGAAGCCTTCCTGCTGCCGGAGAAAGTGCCGGTGGCCAATATCGGCGAGGCGATTTTCAGCGCTTCGTACCAGTTTGACCTGTGGGGCACCTTCAAGCGCGGCACCGAGGCTGCCAAGGCCAACGCCGATGCGGTGCAGGCGGCGGCTGACACGGCGCGCATCACCCTGGTGGCGGATGTGGTCAAGGCCTACACCCAGGTGTGCTCGGCCAACGAGGAGTACCACATTGCCCATGAGTCGCTCGACCTGCAGCAGCAGAGCGTGCAACTGACCCAGCGCCTGCGCGATGCCGGGCGTGGCGACGACACCCAGGTGACCCGTTCGCAGACCCAGTTCAAGTCGTTGCGCGCCGAGCTGCCGCGCTTCAAGGCCGAGCGTGAGGCCGGGCTGTACACCCTGGCGGCGTTGCTGGCAAAGCCTGTGGAGCAACTGCCTGCCGGTACCGCCGACTGCGCCGAGCTGCCCCAGCTTGCGCAACTGGTACCTGTGGGTGACGGCGCTGCGCTGCTCAAGCGCCGCCCCGACGTGCGCCAGGCCGAGCGCCAGCTGGCGGTTGCGACCGCGGAAATTGGCGTGGCCACCGGCGCGCTGTACCCGGACATCAGCATCGGCGCCCAGGTGGGCACCATCGGTATCCTCGAGAACCTTGGCCAGGCGTCGACCAACCGTTGGGGCATTGGCCCGCAGATCAGCTGGAGCATCCCCACCAACGGCACCCGGGCACGCATTCGCATGGCCGAGGCCTCGACCCAGGCGGCGCTGGCGCATTTTGACGGGGTGGTGTTGAACGCCATTCGCGAGACCCAGACGCGGTTGGCCCAGTACAGCGCTTTGCTGGACCGGCGGGATGCGCTGGCCGAGGCCGAGCGCTCGGCGAAGGAATCGGCGGACCAGACGCATTTGCGCTACCAGGTGGGGCGCGAGTCGTTTTTGGCGGACTTGCAGGCGACGCGGACCTATACCGATGTGCGGGCGCAGTTGGCGGCGGCGAACAGCCAGGTGGCCATGGGGCAGATCGGGGTGTTTCTGGCGTTGGGTGGGGGGTGGAAGGGAGAGTTGCGTAAACCTTGATGGTTGCGTCAACTTCAATGAGAGCAAACGAAATGCAGAATTAATTGGATCGCAAGCGTATGGCTAGCTGCGAAAGCAATTCAGCAGGCGAGGCTTCTTGATAGTTTTCCTTTTGCATAAGAAGCTGACCAAAAGCAAGAGTATCATTGTCATAGTTTATTCTTGATAGCTCGTTAGGAGTGAGAGGAGCCTTATTGTTAGCATAAGCCAATGCAAAAGCAGCCGCCCCTTCTTGTCCATTGCGATAGAGGTGCACGCCCATCTCGAAAAATCGCCCACGTGCTGAGTCAAGAATAGATCCAGGGGCCGCTTGGTAAGTGTCATCAGGATAAAGATTTCTGGCTATAGTATAAATGTCTGTCAGGTATTCAACCCTACGCTTGAATACTTCTGGAGATGTCGGGCTCCAGTGAGGTTGAACGTCGTGCCGCAGGCTGGACAGTGCGGTCTGAGATGGATGCGAAGAGCGTGACTGAAGGATTGGAGCTCTTGGTTTAAGCTGCGGTGTCTTGAAGACGGGTTTTTCCATGTGACCGCTTGGGTCGGTCTTGTTGATGGGGTCCCCTGAACAATATGCATAGGCGTTGAGTCCCCCTGCACCAAAAGGGCTCATGTTGTCAGGTAAATTAAAACGTCTCAGTACTGTGTTTAACAAGCGATAGCCATTACCTAAGAAGTAGCCGCCTGTTATCGGCTCGCGCCATTCGCTATTGAACATTAAAGTCTGCATTACTGACAGGTGTGCCGGAGCGTCGCCATAAGCTGTGTAACTCAGCACCTGAACCCGATCACTGCTTGACCGGGCTTGCAGCACGGAGCCTGGTTCATTGGTAGCCATCAACAGTGATTCGACGCCTTGGGCTGTCGTCCTGTATTCGGCGTGCGCGATATTTGCGGTGTGCAGTAGCGAAGAGCTGATGCCATCGTTAATCAGCGTGTGAAGCTTTTTGCCTTGATAAAAGAGTCGAGTGGCCATGCTGTCGTTGATCCTGGAGAGGGCGGCATTGACCTGACTATCAATAAATTGCTGTGGGGCGACAACTGACAGAATTGTCAGGTGCTCATCTAATGCCAAAGCCCTGTGCAGGCATTCGAGGGCCAATCGCCGGCAAGCCGGCTCCTACAGGTAAAGCGCAGGCCTGAGGCTTATGTGATCCATGTGGGAGCGGGCTTGGCCCGCTCCCGCGAATAGAGGCCTGGCTTAGGGTTGCATCAAGGCATGCAGGTGCCTGGCTGGAGGTGGCATCAGGGCATGCAAGTGCTCGCCACAAACCTTGCGGCGCCTATGAGATCGAGCGCCGCCCGCGCGGCGCATCGCGACACAAGGCCGCTCCCACATCTGTTTCGGGCCAATGAGTCCTGTGAAAGTACCGCTGCCCGCCTTGGCGCATGTCTTGAGGCTTGTGGTGCAGCATTGGCGACCACACTGCAACCGCGTCGTACCAACAAGGCGAACCAGGTGATGGCACAGGAAAGACTGGCCCGAAACAAATGTGGGAGCGGGCTTGCCCGCGAAGCGCCGCGCGGGCGGCGCTCGATCTCATAGGCGCCGGAGAATCCTCGGCGAACACCTGGTGGCCGTGATGCGGTCCAGCGACAGGCCCTACCAGCCTCACAAATTTCGTCGATCCCCCCAAAAAACCGTACGAAATTTCCGAGCTTGAAACCAAATCCTACAGATCCTAATGGTTTAGGACCTATCCTACGCACCTTGCGGAAGTTTCGATGTTGTCGGGGAAATGCCTCAGGAATAACGTCCTCGGGTCGCTTTTGGCGATCGGGATTGAGACCCCCGGCAACATGAGAATTACACCGCTTATGGCGGTCGTACGCGGGCAGGCTTCGGCCTGATCGGGTTTCTCATGTGGCCCGGGTCTCACACCTGCGTACGACTGCCACCCAACTCAGTGAGACGAGGAGGAAGGTAGTTCCTTAAGGTCCACGTGAGGCTTCATCAATGAAAAAACTCGTCCCCGACCCACCCCGCACCCCCACCCCCTTCTTCTCCATCCAAAGCCACCTCCTGCCCGCCGACGCCCTGGCCCACGCCAGCGAGCTGCTGCGCGGCATCAGCGAAACCCTCGACGAACACTGCCGCCTGCACGCCGGCGAACCCGGCCTGAACATGCTGGCCAACGCCGCCCACAGCACCGACATGGCCCGGGCCCTGGTGGAACATGCACTGGCGCGCCTGGACGCGGCGCAGGGGGTTGGCGCATGAGCGAGGTAACCAACACCTTCACCACCGTCGGCAGCGAAACCTGCCTGGATATGTTCCGGGTGCAGCCGGGTATCCCCCTGGAGCGGGTACTGGGCGAAATTGCGGTATTGCTGGGGTGCATCCGCCACCTGTCCACCGAGGCAGAGATGGAAGGCGACCTGCTGGCGGGGAGTGCGGCGCGGATCTTGAGCGACATGGCCAAGGCGCTGGCCAATGACCTGGAGCGGGGGATGAATCGGGCGGGGCGGTAGCCTTTGCAGGCAGCGCTGTACCTGTGGGGAGCGGCCTTGTCGGGGCGCCGTCCGGTCGAGATGGGGCGCGAAGCGGCCCCAGGATTTCGGCATCATGCAAGATCGTCGGGGGCTGCTTCGCAGCCCATCGCGGCACAAGGCCGCTTCCCACGGGACCGCGTAGCCTGCAAACCTGCGCTGTACCTGTAGGAGCCGGCAAGCCGGCTCCTACAGGGGCCCCAAGGCTGCAGGAGCAGGGGCCTTAGTTCAACACCCGCGCCGGCTCATCCGGTGGCAGGTTGTTCTGCCCGCGTGGGCGGCCTGGCTTGCCGGCCACCGGGCCGCCAAGCTGCTCGGCCATCTGCTGCGCCACATCTTCACCCAGCGCCTTGGACACATCACGCACCACCCGTGGGCGGTTCAGTGTCACCCGGCGATCACGGCCGTTCACCAGCTTGGTGTCCTGGCCCTCACCCATGGCGGTGAACGCCGAGGTGATCTCGTAGGTGCGGGTGTTGATCAGGCTGAAGTCGGCCACCACGGTCAGGCCCAGCACCGCCGAATAGCTGTTGGTGTGGTCCAGCGCGTTGATGTCCTGCTGGAAGTCGATGTCCGACAGGGTGCCGAACAGCACGTAGTCGGCACCCGGGAACGCGCCGTTCTTGATGCGGCGGATCACGTCGTACACGTCTTCCTTGGAGCTGGCGGTATAAGGGCGGGCCTGGACCAGCTGGAACATGCCGGTCTTGAGGATTTCACCCTTGATGTCGCCACCGAACTTGCGCAGCTCGGTCTGCTCGATGTAGCTGTTCAGGCTTTCGTACTCGCTGTAGCTGGCCTGGGCGCTGCCGTGGTACATGCTCGACTGGGCACTGCTCTGGGCGTTGACGGTGTGGATGTACTCCTGCACCTGGGCCTCGTAGGCCAGGTCGGTCACCGCCACCTTGGGGGCCGCCTGGGCGCCGAACGCGCAGGCCAGGCCAATCACTGCCATCCATGCACGCATTGGTCAGCGCTCCGTGGTCTTGCGGATTTCTTTTTCGTCCATCCACTCGGCCAGGCCGCTTTCGACGTCGATCAGCTGCAGGCTGAACTTGTAGAACACGTCCTTGTAGTCGCTGCTGCGCTTGACGATCGAGCTGATCGAGCCTTCCAGGCGGTACTTGGCGGCAATCATGTTGCCGGTCTTGGCCACGGTGTTCTTCTTGTACAGGCCGCTCTGGTTCTGCAGCTTGAGCTGGTCGACCTGGCTCTGCATGGCGTTGTTGTCGCTGGCAAAGCGGGCTACGCCGCTCTTCATCAGCTGGGTCTTGATCGAGGTGGTGATTTCGCGGGTATCGATGTACTCGCTGGTCTTGTTCTTCACGTCGTACACCTGCACCACCGGGCGGCCGCTGAGCACGCCGGACTGGGCCAGGGAGCGGGTCATGCTTTCGGCGATCATCTGCAGGTCGGTGGAGCCGAACTCGTTGGTCACAAGCTCAACGGCCTTGCTGTCGCCGTAGCTGATGTTCTTGCCGCCGAGTACCGGCGATGGGGTGCTGCAGCCGCTGACCAGGGCGATGGCGATGGCGGCGAGGGAAAGGCGTGCAAACATGGAAGGTGCTCCTGAAAATTTTTACCGGGTGTGGACTTCGAGGCGGAAGTCGGTGGCTTGCGGCGTTGGCGCAATGGCCGGCAGGAACTTGGCCTGCTTGCCGTACAGCGGCAGGGCCTTCCAGCTTTCTTCGTCACCCACCGGGAAACCGTCGTCGCCCAGCCAGGCGAAGCGGTAGAACAGGGTCTGGTTGCTGCGGCTGCTGTTGTTCAGCGCCACGTTGACGGTGAGAAAGCCGTTTTCGCGGGCGACCCGCATCTGGCCGATCTCGATGTCGTCCAGCTGGCCCATGGTCACCACCTTGCTGGCGGCGCTGCCCGGAGCGGGCGGGGGCGGGGTGGCGCAGCCGGCCAGAAGGGCGGCTGCAGCCAGGGCGAGGCATGTTCTGCGCATGTTCAGTCCTTGAAAGTCATTTGAGTGCGGCAACGGCCTGGGCCGGGGCCTGTGGAGCGATTACCTGCACGGCTGGGCCGCCGGCGAACACCTGGTTGCCGACCACCCGCAGGCTGACCACCTGGTAGGGGCGGTCGATCTTCACCTTGACCTGGGTGCCGCCCAGGGCCGACGGCACGCTCAGCTGGTGCTCGCCGGGCGCCAGGCGCAGGCGCGCGACCAGGGTCTGGTCGGGCAGGGTGCGCCAGGTGCGGGTGTCGGCACCTTCAACCACCGCCGAGGCCAGGCCTACTACCAGGCCGGCCATGGGGTTGGCCTTGTTCAGGTTCTTCTGCGCCACGCCACGGGTGATGCCGCGCACGCTGGTGCGCAGGATGATGCCCGGCATGTCGTCGCGCAGCGCCCGGCGCGACATGGCGCTGGTGCTGTTGAGCGAGGTCAGGGCCAGGGCCTTGTCGCCCAGGCGCACTTCGTTGACGGCGGCGGTGGAGGTGTCGTCACGCATGATCGGGAACGACAGCGGCACGATCACCAGTTCGTTCTCGATCGGCAGCGGCAGGGGAATGCGAATGGAGTCGCGGGCCGGCGCCAGGCCGCTTTGCACCACCACCAGCACATCGCTTTCGCCGGGCTTGGCGCTGTTCTTGTCGAGGTTCAGCAGGGCCTGGTCGAGCAGCGGGGTGTTCGGGCGCAGCTCGGCGGCTTTGCGGTAGCCCGGCGCGGCCAGGCCTTTTTCGCCCAGCGCTTCGTAGACGAAGCCCGACAGGTAGTGGCTGAAGGCGCTCTGGTAGCTGTTTTTCAGGTTGACCACATCCGGGGCGTCGAGGCTGGCGACCGGGTAACCCTGCAGGTCCTTGTACTCGGTCTTGATGCCTTCTTTTTCGGCTTCTTCCTCGCGCTTGAGGTATTCCTTGTCGCGCAGCTCGGCGATCACCGCCTCGCGCTCGTGGGTCTTCTTGATTTCGCTGCGGGCACCGTCGAAGTCGTTCTGCGCCAGCAGGTTCAGGGCCATTTGCGTGGTCAGCATGACCTTTTCGTAGTCATAGCCTTCGTAGCGGCGCACCTTGTCGTTGACCAGGTAGCTGCCGAACTGGCTGAGGTACTTGGCGGTGTCGAGCTTGACCGAGTCCTCCCACTGCAGCACCACGCTGTCGGCCGAGCGCCAGGCGTCCTGGCTGCCTTGCAGGTCGCCCTTGGAGCGCAGCAGTTCGCCTTTTTCGAAGTAGTAGAGCAGGTCTTTCTGCTCGCCCTTGTTGTTGCTTTCGAGCACGGCCAGGGCGGCGTCGACGTTGCCGGCGGCCAGTTGCTGGTTGGTTTCCTGCAGTTCGCTGTCGTAACTGCGGAACACCGAGCAGCCGGTCAGCTGCACGGCGGCGACCAGGGTCGCCAGGGTGAGGGCACGGGATACCATCGGACTTCTTCAATCCCTGAATCGGTGAGGGCCACGGGGGGGGCGGGGCGGCAGTCCCTCTGGTTATTACCAGATCCTCTCAATGGAGGCGCCTTGATTGCCATTGGCTATTATGGCGGCGCGGATTATACCCAAAGTACTAGCGCAGTGATGGCCAATTGCTTTGTTTTTTGCAAGCCTTGCCATCAGACGAATGTTTCCCGACGAACGGTTTTCAATGGCAAATTTGTCGCAGAATTTTTCATGAAATCTGCCCGCCAGCCTTGAGTGGCAATGAGTGGAAGTGAACAATGTTCTCTTTCGTATTCCCAACGAGACTGGCCATGAATTCCCGTTCCCGTCTGCTCGCCTGGCTGCCTGCTGTTGTGCTGGGCCCGGTGCTGGCACTGTGCAGTACCCTGGCGCTGGCCGAAGCGCCCGCCGAGGCCACCAAGGCCCTGCACCTGCTGGACTACATCGGTGCCGACTACCCGCCGACTGTGCAGGCCGGCAAGGTGCTGGACGACGGCGAATACCGCGAGCAGCTGGAGTTCAGCGGGGTGCTGGCCGAACTGGTCAAGGGCTTGCCTGCCCACCCCGAGCAGCCGGCGCTGGCGCAAGAGGTGCAACGCCTGCACCAGGCCATCGAACAGCGCCAGGACGGTGCCGCGGTAGCCCGCCAGGCCCGCCAGCTGGGGGCTCGCCTGGCGGTGGCCTACGAGGTCAGCCAGGCCCCGGTGATTACCCCGGACCCGGCCCGCGGCGCGTCGTTGTATGCGCAAAACTGCTCGATCTGCCACGGCGACACCGGCCTTGGCGACGGCCCGGCGGGCGTCGGCCTGGAACCGGCACCGGCCAACCTGCGCGACGTTGCGCGGCTCGACCAGCTGAGCCTGTACGACCTGTACAACACCTTGGGCCTGGGCATCGACGGCACCGAGATGCCGTCGTTCGCCGACCAGCTCGACGAGCGTCAGCGCTGGGACGTGGCAGCTTATATAGCAAGCTTTACTGCCGACCCGCAGGCGGCCAAGGGCGACAAGGCCTGGAACATTGCCGACCTGGCCCGCCAGGCCCCGGCGGAAATCGCCGCCAGCGAAGGCGCCGCTGCCGTGCCGGCGTTCCGCGCCCAGCGCGCGCAGCCGCCGCAGGCCAAGCGCGGCCCGGCGCAGTTGCTGGAGTACACCTCCAGCACCCTGGACAAGAGCCTGGCTGCCTACCGCGCCGGCGACCACGACCAGGCCTACGACCTGTCGGTGGCGGCCTACCTTGAAGGCTTCGAGCTGGTGGAAAGCTCGCTGGACAACATCGACACCCAGGCCCGCAAGGACACCGAAAAATCCCTGATGGCCTACCGTCAGTCGCTGCAGGACGGCCTGCCGGTGGCCCAGGCCGAACAACGCCTGGCCGAGGCCAAAGGTAAGTTGGAGCAAGCCGCCAAGCTGCTGGGCAGCGATGGTTTGAGCTGGTCGCTGAGCTACATCTCCGGCCTGTTGATCCTGTTGCGCGAGGGGCTTGAAGCAATTCTGGTGCTGGCGGCGATCCTGGCCTTCTTGCGCAACACCGGCCAGCAGTCGGCGGTGCGCAGCGTGAATATCGGCTGGGGCCTGGCGCTGGTGGCCGGCTTTGCCACCTGGGCCGTGGCGGCCTACGTGATCGATGTTGGCGGCGCCCAGCGCGAGCTGCTCGAGGGCTGCACGGCGCTGTTCGCGGCGGTCATGGTGTTGTGGCTGGGGGTGTGGATGCACGATCGGCGCCACGCCGCCGCCTGGCAGGACTACATCAAGAGCAGCCTGGTCAGCGGTGGCGGGCGCTTCGGCTTTGCCATGCTGGCGTTCTTCTCGGTGTACCGCGAGCTGTTCGAGGTGATCCTGTTCTACGAAACCCTGTGGCTGCAGGCAGGCCCTGCCGGGCACCAGGCGGTGCTGGCCGGTGGCGCCACCGCGCTGGTGCTGCTGGTGGGCCTGGCCTGGGTGATCCTGCGCGGTTCGGCCAAGCTGCCGCTGTCGCTGTTCTTCAGCATCAACGCAGCCTTGCTGTGCGCGCTGTCGGTGGTGTTCGCCGGGCATGGCGTGAAGGCGCTGCAAGAGGCCGGCGTGCTGGGCACGCGGCCGGTGGCATTCTTCGAGTTCGACTGGTTGGGCATTCATGCCGACGCCTATTCGCTGAGTGCGCAGGTGGTGGCGTTGCTGGCCATCGTGTTCCTGTATGGGCGTAGCTGGCTGGCCGAGAGGCGCCGGGCGGCGGCGGGCTGAACAGGGGGCCGCTGCGCGGCCCATCGCAGGCAAGCCTGCTCCTACAGGGATCGCAGGCTTGCCTGCGATAGGGCCGAACCTGCGACAATGGCGGCCCGCTAAACCCAGGAACAACTCCCATGCGTGTATGGATCGATGCCGACGCCTGCCCCAAGGCGGCCAAGGACCTGATCGTCAAGTTCGCCCTCAAGCGCAAGCTGGAGGTGGTGATGGTGGCCGGCCAGGCGCAGGTCAAGCCGGCCTTCGCCTGTGTGCGGCTGATCGTGGTGCCCAGCGGCATGGACGCCGCCGACGACTACCTGGTGGAAAACGCCGTGCCCGGCGAGCTGGTGATCTGCAGCGACGTGCCGCTGGCCGACCGCTTGATCAAGAAGGGCGTGGCGGCGCTCGACCCGCGCGGGCGCGAGTTCGACGAGCGCAACATGGGCGACCGCCTGGCGGTGCGTAACCTGTTCACCGAGCTACGCGAGCAGGGCCAGGTGGGCGGTGGGCAGGCGCCCTATGGCGAGCGTGAGAAGCAGGCGTTTGCCAATTCGCTGGACCGTATTTTGACCCGGCTGTCCAAGGCCTGACGCGATCCTTGTAGGAGCGGCCTTGCCGGGGCGCCGTCCGGTCGAGATGGGGCGCAACGCGGCCCCAGGATCTATGCATCATGCAAAATCGCCGGGGCTGCGTTGCAGCCCATCTCGACCGGACGGCGCCCCGGCAAGGCCGCTCCAGGGTTCGGTGAGCGCTTACTGATCCTTCTCGTGGGTCAGCTCCAGCACCCGGTCCACCAGCTTGTAGATACCGCTGGCCGCCTCGCTGATCGACTTGGCTTCCATGTACGCCGGCGTGGTCACCAGCTTGCGCTGCACATCCTCGACGATGTCATGCACATCGCACTCTTCATGGGTGCCGCCCATCTTCACCACCGCTGCGGCAGTACCGGCATCCTTGCCAATGGTGCAGACCACCCCAGGCCCGTAGATTTTTGCCGCCAGCGCCGGCGAAATGCAGATCAGCCCGACCGGCTTGCAGGCTTCGGCAAAGGCCTCGGCCAGGGCCAGCAGGTCAGCGTTCACGCTGCATTCGGCGCCTTCGACGGCAAAGTTGGAGAGGTTCTTCGCCGCGCCAAAGCCCCCTGGCACGATCAGCGCGTCGAAGTCCTCGGCCTTGGCTTCGCGGATGTCCTTCACCTCGCCCCGGGCAATGCGCGCCGATTCCACCAGCACGTTGCGCGATTCGGGCATTTCTTTACCGGTGAGGTGGTCGATCACGTGCAACTGCGCGATGTTCGGTGCAAAGCACTGCACCTGGGCGCCGCGCTGGTCGAGGCGCAGCAGGGTGATCACGCTTTCGTGAATTTCGGCGCCGTCGTACACACCGCAGCCGGACAGGATCACCGCAACTTTTTTTGTCATGCTCATTACTCCAGGGTCGAGGCACTAAATGTCCTCTAGTTTGGCAGATGTCGCCATAGGGTTTCCTGCGGGCCGGGCCTACGCTCTGTGGATAACTCCCGAGACCGCTGCCCATGGACCTGATTCTGCTGGCCGTGCCGTTCTTCTTCGTACTGATTGCCGTGGAGCTGGTGGCCGACCGCGTGCGCGGCCAGCGCAACTACCAGCTGGCCGACTCGATCAACAGCCTCAGTACCGGGGTGCTGTCGACCACCACGGGCCTGTTGACCAAGGGCGTGGGGCTGGTCACCTACGCCATTGCCTGGGAGCACCTGGCGCTGCTGCGCCTGCCGGGCGATGCCTGGTGGGTGTGGGCGTTGGCGTTCGTGCTCTACGACTTCTGCTACTACTGGCTGCACCGCCTGGGCCACGAACGCAACGTACTGTGGGCGGCGCATTCGGTGCACCACCAGAGCGAGGAGTACAACCTCACCACGGCCCTACGCCAGACCAGCAGCGGTTTCATCTTTTCGTGGCTGTTCTACCTGCCGCTGGCGCTGCTGGGCGTGCCGCCGCTGGTGTTCGTCACCGTGGCCGCGCTGAACCTGCTGTACCAGTTCTGGGTGCATACCCGCCACGTGCCCAAGCTCGGCGCATTCGAGTGGCTGTTCATCACACCGTCCAACCATCGCGTCCACCATGCGCAGAATCCTTTGTACTTGGATCGCAACTACGGCGGGGTGTTCATAATCTGGGACCGCCTGTTCGGCACCTTTCAGGAAGAAGACCCGCGCGAGCCGGTGGTATTCGGCGTGACCACGCCGCTGGCCAGCTGGAACCCGTTGTGGGCCAACCTGCAGTTCTATGCGCAGTTGTTCAGTGATGCCCGGCGTACGGCGCGTTGGCGCGACAAGCTGCGCATCTGGTTCATGCCCACCGGCTGGCGCCCGGCGGATGTGGCGGCGGGTTATCCACAGCAAAAACATGAGCTGGCCGGCTTTCGCAAGTTCGCCATTGCGTTGAGCGGTGCGCAGCAGCTGTATGTGGTGGGGCAGTTCGCGGTGTATGTGGCGCTGGGCAGCTACCTGATGGACCGGGCCGGGCAACTGCCGCCCATGGCCCTAGTGCTGGGCTGGGCGCTGATGGCGTGGGGGTTGTTCGTGCTGGGCGCGGCGCTGGAAGACCGGCCCTGGGCGCCGCGCCTGGAGCTGGCGCGGCTGCTGTCGGTGGTGCCGGCCCTGTACTTGGCTGGCACCTGGGGGCTAGTGGTGGTTACGCCCCTGGCCTGGGTCCTGCTCCTGGCTTACGGCCTGCTCAGCATCATCGGCCTGGCCCTGTGCCGCCGCGCGGCGCTCGGCACGGCTGTTGCGAAAACGCCGGCGCAGCCACAGGCCCAGGCCCAGCAGCAGCAGGCCGCCAAGCACCCATAGCTCGTATTTTTTGATGCTGCCCAGCATGCCTTCGAGAATGGCCCCGAAGTGGTAGGCGGCCAGGCCCAGGGCCAGGGCCCAGACTGCGGCGCCGATGCCGTTGAGCAGCAGGTAGCGGCGTGGCGGGTAACCGGACAGGCCGATGGCCACCGGCATTACCGTGCGCAAACCGTAAACAAAGCGGAAGCTCAGCACCCAGATGTCCGGGTGACGGCGAATGTGTTCCAGCGCGCGGTCGCCCATGGCCTGCCAGCGCGGCTTGCGGGCGAGGATCTTGCGCCCGTGGCGGCGGCCCATGAAGTACCACAGCTGGTCACCGGCATAGCTGCCACAGAAGGCCACCAGCACCACCAGCTTGATATCCATGTATTCGCGGAACGCAAGAAAACCTGCCAGAACCAGGATGGTCTCGCCTTCGAAGAACGTGCCGAGAAAAAGGGCAAAGTAGCCGAAATCGTTCAGGAAATTTTGAAGCATTTTCAGGCGTGCTGGCGAAATGAACGCGCAGCCTACCCCTTCGCGGGCGCGGGGGAAAGTGTCCAAATGTGTCTCGACGTGAACATTTCCTACAAGGACAATGGCTGCGGCCACAAGTCGCAGGGTTGCCTCAGGGTGTAACACAGGCGTCATAATGGCCGCTTATAACTGTCGCGCTAGCCCGCCTGCGCGGGCTCAGGAGTCTGCCGTGAGCTTTACCCCCGCCAATCGCCTGTTCCCTGCTACTCGCCTGCGTCGCAACCGCCGGGACGAATTTTCCCGTCGCCTGGTTCGCGAGAACACCCTGACCGTCGATGACCTGATCCTGCCGGTATTCGTGCTGGATGGTGAAAACCGCCGCGAAGAAGTGCCGTCCATGCCGGGCGTCGAGCGCCTGTCGATCGACCTGCTGCTCGAAGCGGCGCAGGGCTGGGTGGAGCTGGGCATTCCGGCGCTGGCGTTGTTCCCGGTGACCCCGACCGAAAAGAAAACCCTCGATGGCGCCGAAGCCTGGAACCCGGACGGTATCGCCCAGCGCGCCACCCGCGCCCTGCGCGCAGCCTTCCCGGAGCTGGGGGTGATCACCGACGTGGCCCTCGACCCGTTCACCACCCATGGCCAGGACGGTATCCTCGATGAAGAGGGTTACGTGCAGAACGACATCACCGTCGACGCCCTGGTGCGCCAGGCGCTGTCCCACGCCGAGGCCGGTGCCCAGGTGGTTGCGCCGTCGGACATGATGGACGGGCGCCTTGGCGCCATCCGCGAAGCCCTGGAAGTGGCCGGCCACGTCAACGTGCGCATCATGGCTTACTCGGCCAAGTACGCCAGCGCCTACTACGGCCCGTTCCGCGATGCGGTGGGTTCGGCGCTGAACCTGGGCAAGGCCAACAAGGCCTCCTACCAGATGGACCCGGCCAACAGCGACGAGGCCCTGCACGAAGTGGCCCTGGACCTCGCCGAAGGCGCCGACATGGTCATGGTCAAGCCGGGCATGCCGTACCTGGACATCGTCCAGCGGGTCAAGGCCGAGTTCAAGGTGCCGACCTTCGCCTATCAGGTCAGTGGCGAGTACGCCATGCACATGGCCGCCATCCAGAACGGCTGGCTCAGCGAAGCCGTGATCCTCGAATCCCTCACCGCATTCAAACGGGCAGGCGCCGATGGCATCCTGACCTATTTCGCCGTGCGTGCCGCTCAATTGATGAGAGGGCAGTAACGCCCTCACAGGAACGTCAGATGAATAACGAAGTGCTCACCCCTGTCGCGATCAAGGATGCCCAGGCCGTGCCCGAAGAGATGGTGCAGACCCCGCCGGACCTGCCGCCGGCCGCCGAGCCTGCGCCGGAGCCTGTGGTCGAGGCACCGGCCCCAGCGCCGGTGCCGGCAATCGCCGTGCCGGGCCTGGACGACAGCAGCCTGTACATTCATCGCGAGCTCTCGCAGCTGCAGTTCAACATCCGCGTGCTGGAACAGGCGCTGGATGAGTCGTACCCGCTGCTCGAGCGCCTGAAGTTCCTGCTGATCTTCTCCAGCAACCTGGACGAGTTCTTCGAAATCCGCGTGGCGGGCCTGAAGAAACAGATCAACTTTGCCCGTGAACAGGCCGGCGCCGACGGCCTGCAGCCGCACCAGGCGCTGGCGCGCATCAGCGAGCTGGTGCACTTCGAGGTGGAGCGCCAGTACGCGATCCTCAACGACGTGCTGCTGCCGGAGCTGGAAAAGCACCAGATCCGCTTCATTCGCCGCCGCTACTGGACGACCAAGCTCAAGACCTGGGTGCGCCGTTACTTCCGCGACGAGATCGCGCCGATCATCACCCCGATCGGCCTCGACCCGACCCACCCGTTCCCGCTGCTGGTGAACAAGAGCCTGAACTTCATCGTCGAGCTGGAGGGTGTCGATGCCTTCGGCCGCGACTCGGGCCTGGCGATCATCCCGGCACCGCGCCTGCTGCCGCGGGTGATCCGCGTGCCGGAAGAGGTCGGCGGCCCTGGCGACAACTATGTGTTCCTGTCGTCGATGATCCATGCCCACGCCGATGACCTGTTCCAGGGCATGAAGGTCAAGGGCTGCTACCAGTTCCGCCTGACCCGCAACGCCGACCTTGCGCTGGACTCCGAAGAGGTCGACGACCTTGCCCGGGCCCTGCGCGGCGAGCTGTTCTCGCGCCGTTACGGCGACGCGGTGCGCCTGGAAGTGGCCGACACCTGCCCGAAACACCTGTCGGACTACCTGCTCAAGCAGTTCAGCCTGAGCGAGAGCGAGCTGTACCAGGTCAACGGCCCGGTCAACCTGACCCGCCTGTTCAGCATCACCGGGCTGGACAGCCACCCGGAGCTGCAGTACACCCCGTTCACCCCGGCCATCCCCAAGCTGCTGGTGAACGCCGACAACATCTTCAGCGTGATCGGCAAGCAGGACATCCTGCTGATGCACCCGTTCGAGTCGTTCACCCCGGTGATCGACCTGCTGCGCCAGGCCGCCAAGGACCCGCACGTGCTTGCCGTGCGCCAGACCCTGTACCGCTCGGGGGCCAACTCCGAAATTGTCGACGCCCTGGTGGACGCGGCGCGTAACGGCAAGGAGGTCACTGCGGTGATCGAGCTGCGTGCGCGCTTTGACGAAGAGTCCAACCTGCAGATGGCCAGCCGCCTGCAGGCCGCCGGTGCGGTGGTGATCTACGGTGTGGTGGGCTTCAAGACCCACGCCAAGATGATGCTGATCCTGCGCCGCGAGCAGGGCGAGATCGTACGTTACGCGCACCTGGGTACCGGTAACTACCACGCCGGCAACGCCCGCCTGTACACCGACTACAGCCTGCTGACCAGCGACGATGCCCTCACCGAGGACGTCGGCAAGCTGTTCAGCCAGCTGATCGGCATGGGCAAGACCCTGCGCATGAAGAAGCTGTTGCACGCGCCGTTCACCCTGAAGAAGGGCATGCTCGACATGATCGCCCGGGAGACCCAGTTCGCCCTGGACGGCAAGCCTGCGCACATCATTGCCAAGTTCAACTCGCTGACCGATGCCAAGGTGATCAAGGCCCTGTACAAGGCCAGCCAGTCGGGCGTGCGCATCGATCTGGTGGTGCGTGGCATGTGCTGCCTGCGCCCGGGCATTGCGGGGGTGTCGCACAACATCAACGTGCGCTCGATCATTGGCCGCTTCCTCGAGCACACCCGGGTGTTCTACTTCCTCAACGGCGGCGACGAGCAGATCTACCTGTCCAGTGCCGACTGGATGGAGCGCAACCTCGACAAGCGCGTCGAGACCTGCTTCCCGGTGGAAGGCAAGAAGCTGCTGCTGCGGGTGAAGAAGGAGCTGGAGGGTTACCTCACCGACAACACCCAGGCCTGGACCCTGCAGCCGGACGGGCGTTATGTGCGCAGCACGCCGACCGGCAACCAGAACGCCCGCAGCGCCCAGGCGACGCTGCTGGAGCGGCTGAGCAACCCGGTGTTGAACGTACGCTAGTCAGATTGCTGGGGCCGCTTTGCGGCCCTTTCGCGGCACAAGGCCGCTCCTACAGGTGACCGCGATCCCCTGTAGGAGCGGCCTTGCCGGGGCGCCGGACCGGCCGGAAAGGGCTGCAAAGCAGCCCCGGCAAACTCAAACCTTCAGCGCACGCTCAAAACAAACCCGACCCGCGCCAGCCATTCCGCCTCGTTGGCGAAGTCGGCCTGGGTCAGCTGGTTCTGCTCCAGCCAGCCATCGGGGAATACCACTTCCAGGCTATCCTCACCGGCCTGCAGCTCCACCTTGGGCATCTGCTGGGTGCCACGGATGTGGTGGAACAGGATGGCAAAGCGCAGCAGCACGCACAGGCGAATCAGCTGCACGCTCTCGTCGCCGAACTCGGCGAACTTGTCCTTGGGGATGTTGCGGCGGTGGCCGCGCACCAGCAGGGCCATCATCTGCTGCTCTTCGCGGGAGAAGCCGGCCAGGTCGGAGTGCTCGAGCAGGTAGGCGCCGTGCTTGTGGTAGTGGTAGTGGGCGATATCCAGCCCGACTTCGTGCACTTTCGCTGCCCAACCCAGAAGATCGCGCCAGTTTCCGTTTTCCAGTCCCCATGCTTTGGCTACCTGGTCGAAGGCGTGCAGCGCCTTGCGCTCCACCCGTGCAGCCTGGCCCTGGTCGACGTGGTAGCGCTCCATCAGCGAGTTGAGGGTGCGTTCGCGCACGTCTTCATGGTGGTGGCGGCCCAGCAGGTCGAACAGCACGCCTTCACGCAGCGCGCCGTCGCAGTGGTCCATGCGCGCAAGCTCCAGGGCATCGAAGATGGCTTCGAGAATCGCCAGGCCCGCCGGGAAGATCGCCCGGCGGTCGGGCTTGACCCCTTCGAAGTCGATCTTGTCGGTCTCACCCAGCTTGAACAGCTTGCGTTTGACCCAGGCCAGGCCTTCGGCGTTGACCTCGCCGTTGCCCAGGCCACCGGCCTTGATCGCCGCGCCGATGGCGCGGATGGTGCCCGAGGAGCCGATGGCCTCGTCCCAGGTCAGGCGGTGCAGGGCGTTTTCGATGCTCATCAGCTCCAGGCGCGCGGCGGTGTAGGCCTGGGCGTAGCGCGCCGGGGTGACCTTGCCGTCGCGGAAGTAGCGCTGGGTGAAGCTCACGCAGCCCATCTGCAGGCTTTCGCGCAGCAGTGGCTCGAAGCGCTGGCCGATGATGAACTCGGTGCTGCCGCCGCCGATGTCGGCCACCAGGCGCTTGCCGGGGGTGTCGGCCAGGGTGTGCGACACCCCCAGGTAGATCAGGCGGGCTTCTTCACGGCCAGAGATGACCTCGACCGGGTGGCCGAGAATGGCCTCGGCGCGCTGGATGAATTCGTTGCGGTTGCGCGCTTCGCGCAGGGCGTTGGTGCCGACGATGCGCACCGCGCCTGGCGGCATGCCGTTGATCAGCTGGGCAAAACGCTTGAGGCACTCAAGCCCCCGCTGCATGGCTTCTTCGCTGAGCTGGCGGTCATCGTTGATGCCGGCGGCCAGCTGAACCTTCTCCCCCAGCCGCTCCAGAATGCGGATCTCGGTATGGTGGGCCTTGGCCACGACCATGTGGAAACTGTTGGAGCCTAGGTCGATGGCGGCGATCAGGGACAGGTTCTTCGCGGTGGTTTGCGGCATGGTCTGGAGATTCTCGGTCGTTAACCTGGCAATCGTGCCACGATCGTGGCCCTTAGCCAACGCGCGGCATCGCCGGGCTTGATGCATGGCAATGTCATAGCAATCCTATGACAGTGACATGACAGTTTCGATTCGTGGCGTCTTGCACAACTATAGATACAGTCAATCGGCTGCGGCTTCCTGTAGCGACGGGGTGCAGCTATGATGGGCAACGTTTTTTTTGCTTACGACCTGGAGATATCCATGAGCAGCGATCTTATCAAACACGTCACTGACGCCACCTTCGAGGCCGAAGTACTGCAGGCCCAAGGCCCGGTGCTGGTCGACTACTGGGCTGAGTGGTGCGGCCCATGCAAGATGATCGCGCCTGTGCTGGACGACATCGCCTCCACCTACGAAGGCAAGCTGACCGTCGCCAAGCTGAACATCGACGAAAACCAGGAAACCCCTGCCAAGCACGGCGTGCGTGGCATCCCGACGCTGATGCTGTTCAAGAACGGCAACGTCGAGGCGACCAAGGTAGGCGCCCTGTCCAAATCGCAGCTGGCCGCGTTCCTCGACGCCCACCTGTGATGTGAAAAAGCCCCGCAAATGCGGGGCTTTTCTTTGGTTGCTGTAAGGTATTTCTGTGAAAGCGGGCTTGCCCCGCGATTCGGCGCTATCCGGTAAAGTCCCTGTCACGTCCATGGTCAAAACCACTAGACGTCGAAAAAAGCAAGTGTTACATTCGGCCTCGCACTGCTTCTCCAGTGCCCTCTGCACGCCGTCGCCGAAGCATCCCTAATTCGAATCAGTACGCGATCCTGTCGCCATCTAGCGGCGCGGCCTCATTAAGCCACATGCTTAATTCCTCCCTTCTTACATGATTACGTCATTCCCCTTATGAACCTGACTGAACTCAAGCAAAAGCCGATTACCGATCTTTTGGAAATGGCCGAACAGATGGGCATCGAAAACATGGCCCGTT
The DNA here is from genome assembly GCF_019139895.1 of Pseudomonas fakonensis. GTDB lineage: Bacteria > Pseudomonadota > Gammaproteobacteria > Pseudomonadales > Pseudomonadaceae > Aquipseudomonas > Aquipseudomonas fakonensis. The sequence continues at coordinate 209,808 of NZ_CP077076.1, forward strand.
CGCGCAAACAGGACGTGATTTTCGCCCTGCTGAAAAAGCACGCGAAAAGCGGCGAAGAGATCTCGGGTGACGGCGTGCTGGAGATTCTCCAGGATGGTTTCGGTTTCCTGCGTTCGGCGGATGCCTCCTACCTGGCCGGCCCTGACGACATCTACGTCTCGCCCAGCCAGATCCGCCGTTTCAACCTGCGTACCGGTGACACCATCGTCGGCAAGATCCGCCCGCCGAAGGAAGGGGAGCGTTACTTCGCCCTGCTGAAAGTCGATACCATCAACTTCGACCGTCCGGAAAACGCGAAGAACAAGATCCTGTTCGAAAACCTGACGCCGCTGTTCCCCAACAAGCGCCTGAAGATGGAAGCCGGTAACGGCTCCACCGAAGACCTCACCGGCCGCGTCATCGACCTGTGTGCGCCTATCGGTAAAGGCCAGCGTGGCCTGATCGTCGCTCCGCCAAAAGCCGGTAAGACGATCATGCTGCAGAACATCGCGGCCAACATCACCCGCAACAACCCTGAGTGCCACCTGATCGTCCTGCTGATCGACGAGCGCCCGGAAGAAGTGACCGAAATGCAGCGCACCGTGCGCGGCGAAGTGGTCGCCTCGACCTTCGACGAGCCACCAACCCGCCACGTGCAGGTTGCCGAAATGGTCATCGAAAAGGCCAAGCGCCTGGTCGAGCACAAAAAAGACGTGGTCATCCTGCTGGACTCCATCACCCGTCTGGCCCGTGCCTACAACACCGTGATCCCGAGCTCCGGCAAGGTACTCACCGGTGGTGTCGACGCCCACGCCCTCGAGAAGCCCAAGCGCTTCTTCGGTGCTGCCCGTAACATCGAAGAAGGCGGCTCGCTGACCATCATCGCTACCGCGCTGGTCGAGACCGGCTCGAAGATGGACGAGGTCATCTACGAAGAGTTCAAGGGTACCGGCAACATGGAGCTGCCGCTGGACCGCCGCATCGCCGAGAAGCGCGTGTTCCCGGCCATCAACATCAACAAATCCGGTACCCGTCGCGAAGAGCTGCTGACCGCCGACGACGAACTGCAGCGCATGTGGATCCTGCGCAAGCTGCTGCACCCGATGGACGAAATCGCCGCCATCGAGTTCCTGGTCGACAAGCTCAAGCAGACCAAGACCAACGACGAGTTCTTCCTGTCGATGAAGCGTAAGTAAGCGTTTCAGGCTGGAACTGATTGGGGCTGCTTCGCAGCCCATCGCGACACAAGGCCGCTCCTACAGGATTACGCATTACCCTGTAGGAGCGGCCTTGTGTCGCGATGGGGCGCGAGGCGGCCCCAAGTCATTTTTGGCCTTTACCCCTTCAACGGCGCTACACTCTGCCCCCCGACCGACACGCCCCCACACGAGGCCCTTGCATGCAGTATCGCGACTTGCGCGACTTCATCCGTGGCCTGGAACAGCGCGGTGAACTCAAGCGCATCCAGGTTCCCATCTCCCCTGTACTGGAAATGACCGAAGTCTGCGACCGCACCCTGCGCGCCAAGGGCCCGGCGTTGCTGTTCGAGAACCCCACCGGTTTCGACATGCCGGTGCTCGGCAACCTGTTCGGCACCCCCGAACGCGTGGCCATGGGCATGGGCGCCGAGTCGGTCGCCGAACTGCGTGAAATCGGCAAGCTGCTGGCCTTCCTCAAGGAGCCTGAGCCGCCGAAGGGGCTGAAGGACGCCTGGTCGAAACTGCCGATCTTCAAGAAGGTCGTGTCCATGGCGCCCAAGGTGGTCAAGGACGCGGTGTGCCAGGAAGTGGTGGTGGAGGGCGACGACGTCGACCTCGCAGCCTTGCCGATCCAGCACTGCTGGCCGGGCGACGTGGCGCCGCTGATTACCTGGGGCCTGACCGTCACCCGCGGCCCGAACAAGGACCGCCAGAACCTAGGCATCTACCGCCAGCAGGTGATCGGCCGCAACAAGGTGATCATGCGCTGGCTCAGCCACCGTGGCGGTGCGCTGGACTACCGCGAATGGTGCGAAAAGCACCCTGGCCAGCCATTCCCGGTGGCCGTGGCCCTGGGCGCGGACCCGGCGACCATCCTCGGTGCCGTCACCCCGGTGCCGGACACCCTCTCCGAGTACGCCTTCGCCGGCCTGCTGCGCGGCAACCGCACCGAGCTGGTCAAGTGCCGCGGCAGTGACCTGCAGGTGCCGGCTACCGCCGAGATCATCCTCGAAGGCGTGATCCACCCCGGCGAAATGGCTCCCGAAGGCCCGTACGGCGACCACACCGGCTATTACAACGAGGTCGACAGCTTCCCGGTGTTCACCGTGGAGCGCATCACCCACCGGCAAAAACCCATCTACCACAGCACCTACACCGGCCGCCCGCCTGATGAGCCGGCGATTCTTGGTGTGGCGCTGAACGAAGTGTTCGTGCCGATTCTGCAAAAGCAGTTCCCCGAGATCGTCGACTTCTACCTGCCGCCCGAGGGCTGCTCGTACCGCATGGCCGTGGTCACCATGAAAAAGCAGTACCCGGGCCACGCCAAGCGCGTGATGCTGGGTGTGTGGTCGTTCCTGCGACAGTTCATGTACACCAAATTCGTTATCGTCACCGACGACGATATCAACGCCCGCGACTGGAACGACGTGATCTGGGCCATCACCACGCGCATGGACCCCAAGCGTGATACGGTGATGATCGACAACACCCCCATCGACTACCTCGACTTCGCGTCGCCGGTGTCGGGCCTGGGGTCGAAGATGGGCCTGGACGCCACGCACAAATGGCCGGGCGAGACTACACGCGAATGGGGCCGGGTCATCGTCAAGGACGAGGCCGTCACCCGCCGTATCGATGAGCTGTGGGACCAGTTGGGAATAGATTGATGCAGGTAACGTTGCAGCCGTCCGGGGCGGTGCTGGCGGTCGAACCGGGCGAGAGAATTCTGGATGCGGCGCGGCGCCTGGGCTACGACTGCCCGAACAGCTGCCGCAATGGTAATTGCCATGTGTGTGCCGCGCTGCTGGTCGAAGGCAGCGTGCGTCAGGAAGGCCAGGTGCGTGACCACGGCGAGCTGTTCACCTGCATCGCCGAGCCCCTGGAAGACTGCGTATTGCTGTGGGATGGCGTGCTGGCCCTGGGCGAGCTGCCGGTACGCACGCTGGCCTGCACGGTCAGCGAGTGCGTCGAGGTGGGCGGCGATGTCTGGCGTATACGCTTGCGCGCACCTGCCGGCAAGCCGCCGCGCTACCACGCCGGGCAGTACCTGATGATCGAGCGTGCCGGCGCCGGCAAGGCGGCTTTTTCGCTGGCCTCGGCCCCCCATGGCGGGCGCGACCTCGAGCTGCATGTGCTGGCCCGCGAGAGCAGCGCCGTGCAGTTGGTCGAGCAGTTGCAGCGCAATGGCCTGGCACGCATCGAACTGCCGTTCGGTGACACCCACCTGGCCGAGCTGCCGGATGCCCCGCTGGTGCTGATTGCCGCCGGCACTGGCATGGGGCAGATGCACAGCCTGGTCGAGCACTGCCGCGCCCAGGGCTTCAAGCACCCGGTGCATCTGTACTGGGGCGTGCGCCGGCCTGAAGACTTCTACACCATCGAGCACTGGCACGAGTGGGAGCAACTGCCCAACCTGTTCCTGCACAAGGTGGTCAGCGACCAGTGCGTCTGGGAAGGGCGCTGCGGCCTGTTGCACGAGGCGGTCTGCGAAGACATCGGTGACCTCAACCAGGTGCATGTGTACGCCAGCGGTTCGCCGAACATGGTGTACGCCACCCTCGACGCCCTGGTCGAGGCCGGCATGGATGCGCACCGCATGCGCGCCGACGTGTTCGCCTACGCGCCGCGCGGCTGACCTGTAGCCCCCGGTGCGCTGCAAGGGCGGGCCGGGGTTTTATATATCCTTCTCTTTCGCTCTGGATATATAGCCTTAACTTTTACCGGTTCGGTTAATAACTTTAGCGTTATTTGAAACAGTCGTTGCCGTTCGGCGCAAGCCTGGGTGAAATTTGCAACCCGGGGTTGAGTGTTGCGCGTGTTCTGTCTTAAGTTAGTGTCAAGGCCTTCGCGGGCAAGCCCACTCCCACAAGGCCTGCGAGACCCTGTAGTGGGGGGCTTGCCCGCGTTGGCGTAACTACAGGCGCTGCATAACTTGCACTTGGCAATACACAGGAATTAATGGCGGCAGCCCATGTCGACACTTGAAAGTTCATCCTGGCAAATCGCTTACCCACCTTCGCTGGACTTCGGCCAGCAACTTACCCGCGAACAACTGCAGCGCTCGATGCAGCAAACCATGGCGCAACACAGTGGCGGCCCGGTATGGTTGTTCGCCTACGGCTCGTTGATCTGGCGCCCGGAATGCAACTCGGTGGAGCGCCAGCGGGCGCGGGTGCACGGCTACCACCGTGGCCTGTATTTGTGGTCCCACGAGCACCGCGGCACCCCGGAATGCCCGGGCCTGGTATTCGGCCTGGACCGTGGCGGCTCCTGCAGCGGTTTTGCCTACCGGCTGGACGAAAGCAACCTGGACGATGCCCTGATGGCGCTGTGGCAGCGGGAGATGCCGTACCCGGCCTACCGCCCGCACTGGCTCAGTTGCCGGTTGAACGATGGCAGCAAGGTGCAGGCCCTGGGCTTCGTGCTGGAGCGGCACCTGCCGTGCTATGCCGGCAACCTGCCGGACGGCTTGCTCAGCCTGATCCTGGCCAGCGCCAAGGGGCGCTACGGCAGCACCCGTGATTACGTGGAGCAGACCCTCAATGCCCTGCGCAGCCACCAGATGCCCGACCGCAACCTGGAGGCGCGCTTCAGGCGCTGCCATAACCTGCGGGAAGTCTGAGCCGGCTCTCGTAGAAAATACTACAACTCATTGATTTAACACGGTCTCTGTGGGAAGCGGCCTTGTGTCGCGATGGGGTGCGAAGCGGCCCCCAGGCCTCATGCAAAATTGCCGGGGCTGCTGCGCAGCCCATCGCGGCACAAGGCCGCTTCCCACTGGGGCCGCGGTGTATCTGCAAGACTTGTTCTCTGCGCGACAGCGCAGCCCGAAGGGCTGGGTGATCTCCTACAGGGGCATGCGCGATACCCTACCGCACCACCACCACCAACTTACCCACAGCCTTGCGCTGCCCCAACTGCTCGATCGCCGCACCGCCCTCGGCCAGTGGATAAGTCTGCGACACCAGCGGCTTGAGCTTGCCCTCGGCAAACCAGGCAAACAGCTGGCGGAAGTTGGCCGCGTTATCCTCTGGCTGGCGCTGGGCAAAGGCCCCCCAGAATACCCCGATCACCGCCGCGCCCTTGAGCAGTGCAAGGTTCACCGGCAGCTGCGGGATGGTGCCGCTGGCAAAACCCACCACCAGCAGCCGGCCATTCCAGGCCAGCCCGCGCACCGCCTGGTCGAACAGCTCGCCGCCGACGGGATCGTAGATCACGTCCACGCCCTGGCCGGAGGTGATGCGCTTGATCTCATCCTTCAGGCTGACCTGGCTGTAGTCGATCAGCTCGTCAGCGCCGGCGGCCTTGGCCACTGCCAGTTTTTCCGCGCTGCTGGCGGCGGCAATCACCTTGGCGCCCATGGCCTTGCCGATCTCTACGGCCGCCAGGCCCACGCCACCCGAGGCGCCCAGCACCAGCAGCGTTTCGCCGGCCTTGAGCTGGCCGCGCTGGGTCAGCGCGTGCATCGAGGTGCCATAGGTCATGCCGAAGGCCGCTGCGGTGGTGAAGCTCATGCCGGCGGGTATCGGCAGCACGTTGTAGTGCGGCACCGCCACTTGTTCGGCAAAGGCGCCCCAGCCGGTCAGGGCCATGACCCGCTCGCCAGGCTTGAGCGCGCCGGCCTTCTCGCCCACCGCCGCGACCACCCCGGCCGCCTCGCCACCGGGCGAGAACGGCAGTGGTGGCTGGAACTGGTACTTGCCTTCGATGATCAGGGTGTCGGGGAAGTTGACCCCGGCAGCATGCACCTCAAGCAGGATCTCGTTCTTCTTCGGTGTGGGGCTTTGGACCTCTTCCAGGACCAGGTCCTGCGCCGGGCCCAGGGCTTTGCACAACAAGGCTTTCATCAGGGCTATTCCTTTGCGGGTGATGGCCGATAAGTACAGCAGGGCCGAAACCTGGGTCAACGAGCATGGCCCGCCCTGATAGGCCTGCATAAACCCGGGCTTGGGTTTGGCCGGCGTGCTGGGTAAGCTGGCGCCAATTGTTTTGAGGAGCGAATTCGTGAAAGCGTGGATCTTGATGGTACTGGCGCTGATGCTGCCAGCAGCGGCAATGGCCGAAGAAGCCAGTGAAGGCGCACCGAAGGTGGCGTACATCACCTTGAGCCCGCCCTTCGTCGGCAACTATGCCCTCGACGGCAGCCCGAAGCTGCGTGTGTACAAGGCCGACGTCGCCCTGCGGGTGACCGGCGATGCCGCCGCTGCTGCGGTAAAACACCAGGAGCCGCTGATCCGCAACCAGCTGGTGGCGCTGTTCGCCCAGCAGGGCGTGGACGACATGAGCAATGTCGAGGCCAAGGAAAAACTGCGCCAGGAAGCCCTGAAGCAGGTACAGCAGGTGATGGAGTCCGAAGAGGGCAAGCCGATCGTCGAGGACCTGCTGTTCAACAACCTGATCGTGCAGTGATCAACGGGCCAGTGCGATAACCGCTGCCCACTGCGCAGCGGTCACTGGCATCACCGACAGGCGGCTGCCTTTTTGCACCAGTGACAATTCCTCCAGCGCCGCCTGCTGCTTGAGCAGGCCCAGGCCAAGCACCTGGCCGAAGGTGCGCACATGCTCCACGTCCACCGCGCTCCAGGGGTTCTTGTCGTTGCTGGCCTTGGCGTCGAAGTAGTGGCTCTGCGGGTCCAGTGCGGTGGGGTCGGGGTAGGCCGCCGCGCTGATGCGGGCGATGCCGGCAATGCCCGGCTGCGGGCAGCTGGAATGGTAGAAGAAGAACTCGTCGCCTACGCTCATGGCCCGCAGAAAGTTGCGCGCCTGGTAGTTGCGCACCCCGTCCCAGCGCGCGCTGCCCAGGCGTGCCAAGGCTTCGACAGAGAGCTCGTCGGGCTCGGATTTCATCAGCCAGTAGGCCATGGGTGCTGCTCCTGAAAGAGTTTGAAATAACTCGTTGCATGAAACCGACAGTCGGTTGGCGTCAACGTTTGCGTGTTGCGTCACGTTGTCGGAAAATGCGCCGATTTTAAAGCTAGACGCTCCGGCAGCCATCAAGAAAGCCGCCGAGCATGGACACGTTGCCTAGGGGGGCAATTCCATGAAACAACGCAAACCGGACCTGCTCTGGATCCTCGCTTTCATTTTCGGTCTGGGCGTGGTCACCACCGGTTATGCGCAAGGTTTCTGGGAACGCAAGGCCGATGCCGCCTACCAGCAGGCCCCGGTCGACCCGGCCCAGCAGCAGCGCCGCTGACCTTCAGCCGCGCGCCCGTTCATTTCGGCGCCAGGTACCAGCCACGGTCCGACACCGTCCCGCGCAGCGGTACATCCCAACTGGCCTGCGCCAGACGCTCCACCTTCTGGCATTCATGGGCCAGCCCCAGCAGCAGGGGTTTCTTCCAGGCCTTGCGCCGACCCTGGTAGGCCAGGCTGCGGTCATAGAAGCCGCCGCCCATGCCCAGCCTGCCCCCGACTTCATCGAAACCGACCAACGGCAGCAGGATCAAGTCCAGCGCCCAGATGGGCCGTTGCCGCTTGCGCTCGACCAGCGGTTCTGGGATGCGAAAGCGGTTGGGCTGCAGCCGCTCACCCTGCTCGAAACGCTGGAACACCATGCGCGTGCGCGGCCAGGCGTGCAGTACTGGCAGGTACACGCGCTTGCCGCGCTTGTGCGCTTCGCGCAGCAGCAGGCGCGGGTCGATTTCACCGTCGTTGGGCAGGTACAACGCGATGTGCCGCGCGCGGCGGAACAGCGGGTCCTGCGCCAGCTGGCGATACAAACCAACGGCTGCGCGGTTTTGCTGGGCGGGGGTGAGGGCGCGGCGGGCGTTGCGCAACAGGCGGCGCAGTTGTGGGCGGGTGAGCGGCGCGGTGTCGGTCATGGCACGGGCGATCCCTGGGTTGGCAGCTGCCAGAAACGAAAAACCCGCCATGCAGGCGGGCAGTTCTGAAGAAGGCTCCCCGACAAGACCGCTATCGGTGTAGCCCTTGAACCCGAAAGTTCAAGGTGGAGATTGCAGGGGGCGTTAAGGCTTTCCGTCGGGCGGACATGCACACCGGCCCCAGCGTGCAACCCCCGTGGTTGTGCGTATCGGCTCAGGGACATAACCGACTGGCGCATCCCCCAGGGAGTGGCGCCAGTATACCAATCTCAGTCGGTTTTGCTAACCGGGTCGTCGGACAATGCCTGGTCGACCCGCTCCAGCAGGTCGCGCACCTGCTCGCGGGTGGCGTCGGTGCCGGCGGCAGCTTCCGGGCGGTCCTGGCGGTGCAGCAGCTCGTGGGTGATGTTCAGCGCGGCCATGACGGCGATGCGGTCGGCGCCGATCACCTTGCCGCTGCTGCGGATCTCGCGCATCTTGCCGTCGAGGTAACGGGCGGCACCGACCAGGTTGTTGCGCTCCTCGGGCGGGCAGATGATGGAGTATTCCTTGTCGAGGATCTGGACGGTGACGCTATTGCTTGAACTCATGAGTCTTGCTCCAGGGCCTTGAGGCGCAAGATCATCGATTCGATCTTGCGTTTGGCGATCTCGTTCTTTTCGATGAGGTGTGCGCGCTCCTCGCGCCAGGATTTTTCCTGAGCAACTAAGAGTGCGTTTTGCCGTTTTAGTTGCTCGACGCGCTCGATCAGCAACTCGAACCGGCTCATCAGCGCTTGCAGGTCGTTCTCTTGCATGGGTTGCACTCGATTCGCTCCGTCGTCGACTCACCTGGCGATCATGCCTGCACAAGGGGCCAAGCGGCCAGTGCTGATGGTCTTGGCGCGCCTGCCGGTGCTAGGATACAAGGCCTTCATTCTAGTCATTGCGCCGTCTGGCGCCTAGCTGCCATGCCCAATACCCAATCGCCCTACGTTGCTTTCGCCATGCTGCTTTCCAGCAATGGCCACCCTGTCACCCCGGCTGAGCTGCACGGCCTGCTGATCGGCCGCAGTTGCGCCGGTGCCGGCTTCGACGCCGACGCCTGGCTGGCCGATGCCGCCCAACTGCTCGAGACCGAGCCCGGCGATAACGTGCGCAACGCCCTGATTGGCCTGCAAGAGATGGTCAAGGCCGAGCTCACCGGCGAAGACGTCGCCATCGTCCTGCTGCTGCCCAGCGATGACGCCGCGCTGGCTGACCGCGCCGCTGCGCTGGGCCAGTGGTGCCAGGGTTTCATCGCAGGCTTTGGCCTGAACGCCGGCGGCAAGGACCTGTCCACCGATGCGAAAGAAGTGCTCCAGGACCTGGTCGCCATCTCGCAAGTACAGGAAGCGCTGGAAGAGTCCGAGGACGGCGAAAGCGACTACATGGAAGTCATGGAGTACCTGCGCGTCGCCCCGCTGCTGCTGTACACCGAGCTCGCCGCGCCCGCCGCACCTGCGCCCAAGCCATCGCTGCACTGATCGAAACGGGGTCGTTTGCCCATGAGCCACATACCCAAGGCCGAATACGCCCGCAGGCGCAAGGCGCTGATGGCGCAGATGGTCCCCAACAGCATCGCCATCCTGCCTGCGGCTGCGGTTGCCATCCGCAACCGTGACGTCGAGCACGTGTACCGCCAGGACAGCGATTTCCAGTACCTCAGCGGCTTCCCCGAGCCCGAGGCGGTGATCGCCCTGATTCCCGGGCGCGAGCACGGCGAGTACGTGCTGTTTTGCCGTGAACGCAACCCCGAGCGCGAGCAATGGGACGGCCTGCGGGCCGGCCAGGAAGGCGCGATTCGCGACTTCGGCGCCGATGATGCGTTCCCCATCAGCGACATCGACGAGATCCTGCCCGGGCTGATCGAGGGCCGTGAGCGGGTTTACAGCGCCATGGGCAGCAACCCCGAGTTCGACCGCCGGCTGATGGACTGGATCAACGTGATCCGCTCCAAGGCGCGCCTGGGCGCGCAACCGCCGAACGAGTTCATTGCCCTGGATCATCTGCTGCACGACATGCGCCTGTATAAATCGGCGGCAGAAGTGAAAGTGATGCGCGAGGCCGCGGCGATTTCCGCCGGTGCCCACGTGCGGGCCATGCAGGCCTGCCGCGCCGGGCTGCACGAATACAGCCTGGAAGCCGAGCTGGACTACGCGTTCCGCAAGGGCGGGGCGAAGATGCCGGCCTACGGCTCGATCGTCGCCGCCGGGCGCAATGGCTGCATCCTGCACTACCAGCAGAACGACGCGCCGCTCAAGGACGGTGACCTGGTGCTGATCGACGCCGGTTGCGAGATCGACTGCTACGCCAGCGACATCACCCGCACCTTCCCGGTCAGCGGGCGTTTTTCGCCCGAGCAAAAGGCCATCTACGAGCTGGTGCTCGCAGCCCAGGAGGCGGCGTTCGCCGAAATCGCCCCGGGCAAGCACTGGAACCACGCCCACGAGGCCACCGTGCGGGTGATCACCGAGGGCCTGGTGGAGCTGGGGCTGCTCAAGGGCGAGGTGCAGGCGCTGATCGACAGCGAAGCCTACCGCGCCTTCTACATGCACCGCGCCGGGCACTGGCTGGGCATGGACGTGCATGACGTGGGCGAATACAAGGTCGGTGGCCAGTGGCGGGTGCTCGAACCCGGCATGGCGCTGACCGTGGAACCCGGCATCTACATTGCCGCCGACAACCCGAACGTCGCGAAAAAATGGCGCGGCATCGGTATCCGCATCGAGGACGACGTGGTGGTGACCAGGCAAGGCTGTGAAATCCTGACGACGGGCGTACCCAAGAGCGTCGCCGAAATCGAGGCGCTGATGCTTGCCGCGCGCAAGGACGTGGCATGAGCCGGGTCAACCTGGCGATCATCGGCGGCGGCCTGGTTGGCGCCAGCCTGGCCCTGACCCTGCAGGCCGGGGCCAAGGCGCGTGGCTGGAAAATCATGCTGATCGAGCCGTTCGCCCCGGGCGACAGCTTCCAGCCCAGCTACGATGCGCGCTCCTCGGCGCTGTCCTACGGCACCCGGCAAATTTATGACCAGCTTGGCCTGTGGCAGGCCATCAGTCGCCGCGCCGAGCCGATCAGCCAGATCCAGGTGTCCGACCGTGGCCGCTTTGGCGCCACCCGCCTGGATGCCCGCGACGAAGGCGTGCCGGCACTCGGCTATGTGGTCGAAAACGCCTGGCTCGGCCAGTGCCTGTGGCAGGCACTGGACAGCGAGGTGGTGACCTGGCGCTGCCCGGCCGAAGTGAAAGCCCTGCAGCCGATTGCCGGGGGCTACCGCCTGCAACTGGACGACGACACCACGCTGGAATGCGACCTGGCGGTGCTGGCCGACGGCGGCCGCTCCGGCCTGCGCGAGCAGTTGGGCATCCATGTGCGCAGCACGCCCTACGACCAGAGCGCGCTGATCGCCAACATCACCCCGGGCGAGGCCCACCGCGGCCAGGCCTTCGAGCGCTTCACCGAACAAGGCCCGATGGCCCTGCTGCCCCTGCCGGAAAACCGCTGCGCGCTGGTCTGGACCCGCCAGGGGATGGACGCCCGGCGCCTGGCCGAGCTCGACGAGCGCAGCTTCCTGCGCGAGCTGCAGGACGCCTTCGGCTACCGCCTTGGGGCCCTGCGCCAGGTCGGCGCGCGGCACCTGTACCCGCTGGCGCTGGTCGAGGCCCAGGAGCAGGTACGCCCGCACCTGGTGGTGCTGGGCAACGCCGCCCACAGCCTGCACCCGATTGCCGGCCAAGGCTTCAACCTGTCGCTGCGCGACGTGCAGTCGCTGGCCGAAGCGCTGCTGGCCGGCCCGCAGCACGCCGGCGATCTGGCCACCCTGCAGGGCTACCAGCAGCGCCAGCGCCTCGACCAGGCCATGACCATCGGCTTCTCCGACCAGGTCACCCGCCTGTTCGGCAGCAACCAGCCGTTGATGGCGGCCGGGCGCAACATCGGCCTGCTCGGCCTCGACCTGCTGCCGCCGGCAAAAAGCTGGTTCGCCCGCCAGGCCATGGGCCTGGGTACCCGCCCCGACCCGCGGGGCCTTTCATGAGCGACCCGCGCAAGCTGGCGCGCCGGGCGCGCATGCTGCGCTGGCTGCTGAACCTCTACCCGCCGTACCTCGGCGCCGGTATCCGCATCCAGTCGATCAGCCCGGACATGCGCAGCGCCAAGGTGCGCATGAAGCTCACGCGCTGGAACCGCAACTACGTCGGCACCCAGTTTGGCGGCAGCCTGTATTCGATGGTCGACCCGTTCTACATGTTGTTGCTGATCGAGCAGCTGGGGCGCGAATACATCGTCTGGGACAAGGCTGCCAGCATCGATTTCATCTCGCCGGGCAAAGGCCCGGTGTACGCCGAATTCCACGTCGACGACACGCTGCTGGACGAAATCCGCCAGCAGACCGCCAGCGGCAAGAAGTACCTGCCCCGGTTGCAGGTGGATATTCGCGACGGCGCCGGCGAGCTGGTGGCGCGGGTCGACAAAACCCTATACGTGCGGCTCAAGCCGCAAGCGAGGCAGGCGTAAGGCATGGAAATGCGCGCAGATGTACTGATCGTCGGTGCCGGTATGGTCGGCAGCGCCCTGGCCCTGGCGCTGCGCCACAGTGGCCTGGAAATCCTCCTGCTCGATGGCGGCCCGCTGTCGGTCAAGCCGTTCGACGCCCAGGCGCCGTTCGAGACGCGGGTCAGCGCCCTGTCGGCGGCCAGCCAGCGAATCCTCGAACGCCTGGGGGCCTGGGACGGCATTGCCGCACGCCGCGTGTCGCCGTATTCGGACATGCACGTGTGGGACGGCACCGGCACCGGTGAAATCCACTTCTCGGCGGCCAGCGTGCACGCCCAGGTGCTCGGCCATATCGTCGAAAACCGCGTGGTGCAGGACGGCTTGCTGGAGCGCCTGCACGACAGCGACCTGGGCCTGTTGCCCAACGCGCGGCTGGAACAACTGCGCCGCTCTGGCGACGAGTGGCTGCTGACCCTGGCCGACGGCCGCCAGCTGCGTGCGCCGCTGGTGATTGCCGCCGACGGCGCCAATTCTGCGGTGCGTCGCCTGGCCGGCTGCGAGACCCGTGAGTGGGACTACCTGCACCACGCCATCGTTACCAGCGTGCGCTGCAGCGAGGTGCACCGCAGCACCGCCTGGCAGCGTTTTACCGACGAGGGCCCGCTGGCGTTCCTGCCGCTTGAGCGTGACGGCGAGCAGGGCTGGTGCTCGATCGTCTGGTCGACCACCCCGGAGCAGGCCGAGCAGGCCATGGCCATGGATGACGCGGCGTTCTGCCAGGCTCTGGAGCGCGCCTTCGAAGGCCGCCTGGGGCAGGTGCTCGAGGCCGACCCGCGGGTTTGTGTGCCGCTGCGTCAACGCCACGCCAAACGCTATGTGCAGGAAGGGCTGGCGCTGATCGGCGATGCGGCCCACACCATCCATCCGCTGGCCGGGCAGGGGGTCAACCTGGGCTTTCTCGATGCCGCGGTGCTGGCCGAGGAGCTGGTGCGCGCCTGTGAGCGCGGCGAGCGCCTGGCGGATGTGAAGGTACTGAGCCGCTTCGAGCGCCGGCGCATGCCGCACAACCTGGCATTGATGGCGGCGATGGAAGGCTTCGAGCGTTTGTTCCAGGCCAACCCATTGCCACTGCGCTGGCTGCGTAACAGCGGCTTGAAGCTGGTGCAGCAGATGCCCGAGGCCAAGGCATTGTTCGTGCGCCAGGCGCTGGGGCTTAGCGGGGACCTGCCGGAGCTGGCCAGGGCTTGAGGCGCAATCGCCGGCAAGCCGGCTCCTACAGAGAACCCTGTAGGAGCCGGCTTGCCGGCGATTGCGGTCCTTGCAACATCCAGTAACTGCTGGGTGGGTGAGCCACAAAATGGGATTCACTACCATTCGCACCTCTCATATCAGCGAGGAGTGCCCCCATGTTGCCCCGCAAGCCCCTACTGGCCGCCCTGGCCCTCACCCTGTTCGGTGGCACCGCCCAGGCGGCGGACGAAGTGGTGGTCTACTCCTCGCGCATCGACGAGCTGATCAAGCCGGTGTTCGACGCCTACACCGCCAAGACCGGGGTGAAGATCAAGTTCATCACCGACAAGGAAGCGCCGCTGATGCAGCGCATCAAGGCCGAAGGCCAGAACGGCGTGGCCGACCTGCTGCTCACCGTCGATGCCGGCAACCTCTGGCAGGCCGAGCAGATGGGCATCCTGCAGCCGATCAAGTCGAGCATCATCGACCAGAACATCCCGCCACAGTACCGCGCCTCGTCCCATGACTGGACCGGCCTGAGCCTGCGTGCGCGGACCATCATCTACTCCACGGAGCGGGTCAAGCCGGCAGAGCTCAGCACCTACGAAGCCCTGGCCGACAAGCAATGGGAAGGCCGCCTGTGCCTGCGCACGGCGAAGAAGGTGTACAACCAGTCGCTGACCGCCACCATGATCGAGAACCACGGCGAGGCCGCCACCGAGAAGCTGGTCAAGGGCTGGGTCAACAACCTGTCCACCGACGTATTCTCCGACGACAACGCGGTGATCCAGGCCATCGAGGCCGGCCAGTGCGATGTGGGTATCGTCAACACCTACTACTACGGCCGTCTGCACCAGCAAAACCCCAAGCTGCCGGTGAAGATCTTCTGGCCCAACCAGGCTGACCGTGGCGTGCACGTCAACCTGTCGGGCATCGGCCTGACCAAGCATGCCCCGCACCCGGAAGCTGCGAAAAAACTGGTGGAATGGATGACCGGTGAAGAGGCGCAAAAGCTGTTCGCCGACATCAACCAGGAATTCCCGGCCAACCCGAAGGTCAAGCCGTCGGCAGAAGTGGCGGCCTGGGGCAGCTTCAAGGCTGACAGCATCCCGGTGGAAGTGGCCGGCAAGCGCCAGGCCGAGGCCATTCGGCTGATGGATCGGGCTGGCTGGAACTAAGCCCCTCGCCTTATCCTTTAGGGCCTTATCGCGGGGCAAGCCCGCTCCCACGCCAAGCTATAAGGCCTGCGTGGGAGCGGGCTTGCCCCGCGATGCGATTGCACAGCCACCGAGAACTCTGCCCTTGCCCCACACCCCCCAACGCCGCTGGTACCTCCCGGTCTTTCTCACCGCCGCCCTGGTGCTGCTGCCGCTGAGCGTGCTGCTGCTGTCCTGGCAGTCGGTCGATATGCAGATCTGGTCGCACCTGCTCGATACGCAGATGAGCCGGCTGCTGGGCAACACCCTGACCCTGGTGCTGGGCGTGGGCGTAGGCGTCACCGTGCTGGGAGTGAGCCTGGCCTGGCTCACCAGCCTTTGCGAATTCCCCGGCCGGCGCTGGCTGGACTGGGCGCTGATGCTGCCATTCGCCATCCCCGCCTATGTGCTGGCGTTCGTCTTCGTTGGCCTGCTGGACTTCGCCGGCCCCGTGCAAAGCGCCCTGCGCGAGGTATTCGGGCCCATGCGCCTGCCCCGGGTGCGTTCCACCGGCGGGGTGATCACCGTGCTGGTGCTGGTGTTCTACCCCTACGTGTACCTGCTGGCGCGCACCGCCTTCCTGGCCCAGGGCAAGGGCCTGATGGAGGCCGCGCGGGTGCTCGGGCTGTCGCCGTTGCAGGCGTTCTGGCGGGTGGCGCTGCCCATGGCGCGCCCGGCCATCGGCGCCGGCATCGCCCTGGCATTGATGGAAACCCTGGCCGATTTCGGCGCGGTGGCGGTGTTCAACTTCGACACCTTCACCACCGCTATCTACAAGACCTGGTACGGCTTCTTCAGCCTGTCCAGCGCCGCGCAACTGGCCAGCCTGCTGCTGCTGGCGGTGATGCTGGTGCTGTACGGCGAGCGCCGTGCCCGTGGTGCCAGCCGCAGCGCCAACGAACGCCCGCGCGGGCAGGCGTTGTACCACCTGCGCGGGTTCAAGGCGTTCGCCGCCAGCGCCTGGTGCCTGCTGGTGTTCGCCTGCGCATTCGTGATCCCGCTGTTGCAGCTGCTGGTGTGGTGCTGGCAGCGCGGCCGGCATGACCTGGATGAGCGCTATGTCGGGCTGGTGCTGCACACCCTCTACCTGGGGGCCATGGCAGCGCTGGTCACGGTGTGTGTGGCCCTGCTGCTGGCCTTCGCCCGGCGCCAGGCACCAACCACCGGCATTCGCGCCGGCGTTGGCCTGGCCAACCTGGGCTACGCGCTGCCGGGCTCGGTGCTGGCGGTGTCGATCATGTTGGCGTTCAGTTACCTCGACAACCAGCTGGTGATCCCGCTGTCGCAGTGGCTCGGCGGCGCTGGCAAGCCACTGCTGCTGGGTAGCCTGTCGGCGTTGCTGCTGGCCTATCTGGTGCGCTTCATCGCCGTGGCCTACGGCCCGCTGGAAAGCAGCCTGGAGCGCATCCGCCCGTCACTGCCAGAGGCATCGCGCAGCCTCGGGGTGGCCGGGCCGGGATTGTTTTTCAAGGTGTATCTGCCGCTGCTGGTACCCGGCGCGTTGAGCGCCGCGCTGCTGGTGTTCGTCGACGTGCTCAAGGAAATGCCCGCCACCTTGCTGATGCGCCCGTTCGGCTGGGACACGCTGGCCGTGCGGGTGTTCGAGATGACCAGTGAAGGCGAGTGGGCGCGGGCTTCGTTGCCGGCATTGACCCTGGTGCTGGTGGGCCTGTTGCCGGTGATCGGGTTGATCCGCCGCTCGGCCCATCGTCCGGGGCATCCGCGCTGAGGGTGCCACGTCGCGTCCTTGCGGCTACAATGCGCGGCATTCGCGCGGCGGGTCCTACAAGAAGAGCTGACGATTAAACGTCATCGACCGCTGCCGCTTCGCCACGCCCGGAAGGAGAAACCCATGGGACAGCGCACGCTTTTGTTCGACTTGCACCTGGCGCTTGGCGCCAAGACAGTCGATTTTGGTGGCTGGGACATGCCGCTGCACTATGGCTCGCAAGTCGAGGAGCACCACCAGGTACGCAGTGACTGCGGCGTCTTTGATGTTTCCCACATGACGGTGATCGACGTCACCGGCAGCCAGGCCACGCCCTGGTTGCAACGCCTGCTGGCCAACGACGTGGCCCGCCTGGACGGCATCGGCAAGGCCCTCTACAGCCCGCTGCTGAGCGAAGACGGCGGCGTGATCGACGATTTGATCGCCTACCGCACCGACTGGGGCTACCGCCTGGTCACCAACGCCGCGACCCGGGCCAAGGTGTTCGACTGGCTGCGCGTGCAGAGCGCAGGTTTCGAGGTGGCTTTCGACGTACGCCCGGACCTGGCCATCCTCGCCATCCAGGGCCCGCGTGCCCGCGACAAGGTCGCGCCCTTGCTCAGCCCCGCGCGCGCTGCAGTCATCCGCGAACTGCGCCCTTTCGAAGGCGTGGCTGAAGGCGACTGGTTCATCGCCCGCACCGGCTACACCGGTGAAGACGGCCTGGAGATCATTCTGCCCGGCGATCAGGCCGTGGCCTTCTTCAACGACCTGGTCGGCGCCGGCATCGCCCCCAGCGGCCTGGGCGCCCGCGACACCCTGCGCCTTGAGGCCGGCATGAACCTGTACGGCCAGGACATCGACGAAACCCACACCCCGCTGACTTCCAACCTGGGCTGGTGCATTGCCTGGGAACCGGCGGGCCGCGAGTTCATCGGGCGGGCGGGTTTGCTGGCAGAAATTGAACGCGGCGTGCAGGACAAACTGGTCGGGCTGGTGCTCGAGGAGCGCGGTGTATTGCGCGCCCACCAGGTGGTCCGTGTATCCGGCATTGGCGAAGGGGAGATCACCAGTGGTAGTTTCTCGCCTACGCTGAGCAAGTCCATTGCCCTGGCCCGCGTACCCATGGCCACCGGCGACCGCGCCGAGGTCGAGATTCGCGGCAAGTGGTACCCGGTGCGGGTGGTCAAGCCGACCTTCGTGCGCCACGGCAAAGTCCTGATCTGAACATTCAACGGCGGGCCGACCGCTGACCCAAACGAGGAAGACAACACATGAGCAATATCCCCGCCGACCTGCGTTTCGCCGAGAGCCACGAGTGGGCCCGCCTGGAAGCCGACGGCACCGTTACCGTAGGCATCAGCGACCACGCGCAGCAGGCGCTGGGTGACGTGGTGTTCGTCGAACTGGCCGAAGTCGGCAAGGTGTTCGGCGCCGGCGACGCCGCTGGCGTGGTCGAGTCGGTCAAGGCCGCCTCCGACATCTACGCTCCGGTGGCCGGCGAAGTGATCGCGGTCAACGAAGAGCTGGCCGACAGCCCCGAGCTGCTCAACGAAGAGCCCTACGAGTCGTGGATCTTCAAGCTCAAGCCAAGCGACAAGTCGCAGCTGGACAAGCTGCTGGACGCCGCTGCCTACAAGGCCGCCATCGGCGAATGATCCTGTTGCCGGCCCGCCGCCTCCTGCAGGAGCCGGCTTGCCGGCGATGGGGCCGGCCCTGGCAACAACTTTCCCCCGCACATCCGGCAATCCTTCCTAGACTTGTAAGTCTCCAAGAGAACTGGTCCAGGAAGAGATCTCGCCATGTCCCAGTCGCCATCCCTGCGTCAATTGCACCTCCCCAACCCGTTCCTGCAGCGCCACCTGGGGCCCGATGCCCAGGAGCAGCAGGCCATGTTGGCCGCCCTCGGCGTCACCAGCCGCAGCGAGCTGATCGAGCAGACCGTGCCGCCCGGCATCCGCTTCAACCGCCCGCTCGATCTGCCCCCGGCCCTGGACGAGCAGGCCGCCCTGGCCAAGCTGGCCGGTTACGCCGCACAAAACCAGCTGTGGACCAGCCTGATCGGCATGGGCTACCACGCCACCGTCACCCCCACGGTGATCCTGCGCAACGTGCTGGAAAACCCCGGCTGGTACACCGCCTACACGCCCTATCAGCCGGAGATCGCCCAGGGCCGCCTGGAGGCGCTGCTGAACTATCAGCAGATGGTCATCGACCTCACCGGCCTGCCGCTGGCCAATGCCTCGCTGCTGGACGAAGCCACCGCCGCTGCCGAGGCCATGGCCCTGGCCAAGCGCGTGGCGCGCAGCAAAAGCAATGCGTTCTTCGCCGATGAGCACTGCCACCCGCAGACCCTCTCGGTGCTCAAGACCCGCGCCGAGGGCTTTGGCTTCGAGCTGATCGTCGATGCTGTGGATAACCTCGGCAAGCACGCAGTGTTCGGCGCTTTGCTGCAGTACCCCGACACCCATGGCGAGGTGCGCGACCTGCGCCCGTTGATCGACCAGTTGCACGGTCAGCAGGCCGTGGCCTGCGTGGCCGCCGACATTCTCAGCCTGGTGCTGCTGACTCCGCCGGGCGAGCTGGGCGCCGACGTGGTGCTCGGCTCCACCCAGCGCTTTGGCGTACCCATGGGCTACGGCGGCCCCCACGCGGCCTACTTCGCCTGCCGCGACGACTACAAGCGGGCCATGCCCGGGCGCATCATCGGCGTGTCCCGCGATGCCCGCGGCAACACCGCGCTACGCATGGCCCTGCAAACCCGCGAGCAGCACATCCGCCGCGAGAAGGCCAATTCGAACATCTGCACGGCGCAGGTGCTGCTGGCCAACATCGCCGGCTTCTACGCCGTCTACCACGGCCCCGAGGGCCTGCGGCGCATCGCCCAGCGCGTGCACCGGCTGACCTTCATCCTGGCGGCGGGGCTCGAGAGCAAGGGCCTCAAGCGCCTCAACCAGCACTTCTTCGACACCCTCACCCTCGATGTCGGCGGCACCCAGGCGGCGATCATCGAAAGCGCCGAGGACGCGCGCATCAACCTGCGCATTCTTGGCCGCGGGCACCTGGGGGTGAGCCTGGACGAAACCTGTGACGAAGCCACCGTGCTCAAGCTGCTGGATGTCTTCCTCGGGGTCGACCACGGCCTGGACATTGCCACCCTCGACCAGCAGGCGCTGCCAGAGGGCATCCCCAGTGCGCTGGTGCGGCGCACGCCGATCCTCGAACACCCGGTGTTCAACCTGCACCAAAGCGAAACCGAGATGCTGCGCTACCTCAAGCAGCTGGAGAACAAGGACCTGGCGCTGAACCAGTCGATGATCCCGCTGGGCTCCTGCACCATGAAGCTCAACGCCAGCAGCGAGATGATCCCCATCACCTGGCCCGAGTTCGCCCAGCCGCACCCCTTTGCCCCGGCGGCCCAGGTGCAAGGCTACAAGGCGATGATCGACGAGCTGGAAAGCTGGTTGTGCGCCATCACCGGCTTTGACGCCATCTGCATGCAGCCCAACTCCGGCGCCCAGGGCGAATACGCAGGCCTGATGGCCATCACCCGCTACCACCAGAGCCGCCACCAGCCCGGGCGTACCCTGTGCCTGATCCCGTCATCGGCCCATGGCACCAACCCGGCCTCGGCGCAGATGGCCGGCATGGAGGTGGTGATCGTCGAGTGCGACGAGGACGGCAACGTCGACCTCGATGACCTCAAGGCCAAGGCCCAGGCGGCGGGTGAGCGGCTGGCGTGCCTGATGATCACCTACCCCTCGACCCATGGCGTGTACGAGGAAGGCATTCGCGAAATCTGCGAGGTGGTGCACCAGCATGGCGGCCAGGTGTACATGGACGGCGCCAACCTCAACGCCCAGGTGGGGCTGGCGCGGCCGGCCGACATCGGCGCCGACGTGTCGCACATGAACCTGCACAAGACCTTCTGCATCCCCCATGGTGGTGGCGGCCCGGGCATGGGCCCGATCGGCATCCGCGCCCACCTCAAGCCGTTCGTCGCCAGCCACCCGGTGGTGCCGGTGCCCGGGCTGGACCCGAACAACAGCGCGGTCAGCGCCGCACCCTGGGGCAGCGCGAGCATTTTGCCGATCAGCTGGATGTACATCGCCATGATGGGGCCGCAACTGGCCGACGCAAGCGAAGTGGCGATCCTGTCGGCCAACTACCTGGCCAGCCAGCTGCGTGATGCCTTCCCGGTGCTGTACCGCGGCCGCAACCAGCGCGTGGCCCACGAGTGCATCCTCGACCTGCGCCCGCTCAAGGCGCTGACCGGCATCACCGAGGAAGACGTGGCCAAGCGCCTGATGGATTACGGCTTCCATGCCCCGACCATGTCGTTCCCGGTGCCGGGCACGCTGATGGTCGAGCCCACCGAGAGCGAGTCGAAGGCCGAGCTGGACCGTTTCGTCGAGGCGATGCTGGCGATTCGCGCAGAAATCGACCAGGTGCAGCAGGGTAACTGGCCGCTGGAGGACAACCCGCTCCGGCATGCCCCGCACACCTTGGCCGATGTGCTGGCGCCATGGGCCCGGCCCTACAGCATCGAGCAGGGCATCGCCCCCAGCGCTCACGCGCGCCAGCACAAGTACTGGCCGGCGGTGAACCGGGTCGACAACGTGTATGGGGACAGGAACCTGTTCTGCGCTTGTGTGCCGGTGGAGGCGTATCGTTAAGGGGTAGACGCATCGCGGCGGGGCAAGCCCGCTCCCACGAAGCGAACCTGCGTGGAAGCGGGCTTGCCCCGCGATTGCGGTTTACTCGGCGACGGCGTTCTTGGCCAGGATCGCGTTGGCCAGCTCCATGTCGCTGGCCTGCACGCCCGGGTTGTCGGCGCGCACCTGGCGCATCGCGGCTTCCAGGAACGGCCCGCGAATGGCGCCGTCGCTGGCGACGAAGCTGCCGGCGTCATCCTGGGCGGCAACGATCAGCTTGTGGTCCTTGAACGTCAGGTAGGTCGAGGCGGTGGTGGCGCCCGACGAAATGATGTTGCGCCAGAAACCGTCGGCCATGGCGGCGCCAACGGGCAGCGACAACAGGACAGCGGCTGCGATGGCTTGCTTGAAACGCATGATGTAGCACCTCGGTGAGTGAGGGTTGTGAGGATGCAACTTGGATCTTGCCCCCTGTGACCAAGTTCCCGGCGCCACGGGGTATTTGTCGGTTATCCACAGACCCGCAGCACCTCTTCGAGCGAGGTCACGCCCTGGCCTATGCGTTCCTGGCCACAGTTGCGCAGGTCACGCATGCCGTCGGCCTGCGCCTGCTGGCGCAAGGCGGCCAGGTCGGTGTCGGCGGTGATGCGTTCGCGCAGGCCGTGGCTGACGCTCAGTAGCTCGAACAGCCCGGTACGCCCGTGATAACCGGTACCCCGGCACTGGTAGCACAGCGTGCTCGCACCGCGGCACAGCGTACACAGGGTACGCACCAGGCGCTGGGCCATGACCCCGAGCAGCGTGGCCCGCACCAGGTAGCTGGCCACCCCCAGCTCCAGCAGGCGGGTCACGGCGCTGCAGGCATCGTTGGTGTGCAGGGTCGACAGCACCAGGTGCCCGGTGAGCGCCGCCTGTACGGCCACCTGGGCGGTTTCGCGGTCGCGGATCTCGCCGATCATGATCACGTCCGGGTCCTGGCGCAGCAGGGCGCGCACGCCATCGGCGAAGCCCAGGTCCAGTGCCGGCTGAACCTGCAACTGGTTGATTGCAGGCTCCAGGCGCTCGATGGGGTCTTCGATGCTGCACAGGTTCACCTGGGGCGTGGCCAGCAAGCGCAGGCTGGCGTAAAGGGTGCTGGTCTTGCCCGAGCCTGTGGGGCCGGTGACCAGCACCATGCCCTGGCGTTGCTTGAGCAACGCCTGCCAGTGCTCCAGTAACTGGCCTTGCAGGCCGAGGCTTTGCAGCGTTTCGTGCTGTTGGCGGGCATCGAACAGGCGCAGCACCAGCTTTTCGCCGAAGGGCGTGGGCAGCGTCGACAGGCGCATTTCCACCTCGAGCCCGCCTGGCAGGCGGCTTTTCAGGCGGCCGTCCTGCGGGCGGCGCTTTTCGGCCACGTCCATGCGCCCCAGGTGCTTGAGGCGGCTGACCATGGCCAGGGCGACACCCGCCGGAAAGGCGTACACGCTGTGCAGCAAGCCGTCGATGCGCAGGCGCAGGTGGCCCTGTTCGCGGCGTGGTTCCAGGTGGATATCGCTGGCGCGCTGTTCGATGGCGTACTGCAGCATCCAGTCCACCAGGTGCACGATGGGCGCATCATCGGCGCTGGCTTGGCCAAGGCCTGCGCCCAGCTCCAGCAGATGCTCCAGCTCGCCGAGGCGCGCCGGCTGCTGCTGGTCGGCGCCCTGTACCGAATGGGCCAGGCCGAAGAACGTCGGGGCAAGCTGGCGAATTTGCGCGGGGCTGGCCAGTACCCGGTGCACCGGTTTGCCCAGGCTGCGGCACAGGTCGGCCTCCCAGTCGCGCTGGTAGGGCTGGGCGCAGGCTACGGTGACGCCGGTGGCATCGGCCGCGACCACCAGAATGTGATGACGCTGGGCAAAGGCCGCAGACACCAACCCGCTGACTTGAGCCAGGTCGACCTGCAACGGGTCGATGTGCAGGAAGGGCTGGCCAACCTGTTCGGCCAGCCACTGGCACAAGGTGTCCAGGCTCAGCAACTGGCCGGGGTGGCAGGGGTCGGCCAGGCCCAGGCCGGCGATCAGTTCGAGCGGGTGTTCGGTGGGTTGAGCCTTGGCCCGGGCGAGGGCTTCGAGGGCGGCCTGGGCTGTAATACGTTGCTCGGCCAGCAAGGCATCAAGCAGGCGGTGCAGGTCGAGGTCGAGGGTCTGGTTGGCAAACATGGCGGCAGTCCTTGCCAGGTGAGCGGACCTGGAAGGCTACCCGGATGGCGTTGCCTGCGTGTGGGCAAAGGGTTTCGGGGCTTTGCAGGGCGCCGCTTCAGCCAGCCGCGACTTCGGCCAGGGGCGGCATGTTCTCAAGGCTCACGTCAGCGACGCAGACTAGGTTGCGCAGCTTTTGCGCAATCACCTCGGCGCGGTGCCAGCTCAGGCCGCCAATGCCGATTTGCACATCCAGCCAGTCATCCTGCTGGCTTACCTGCACGCTGTGGGGGGTGAGGAACTGCAGGGCGAACAGGTTCAGCACCCGGCACAGGCTGTCTGGCTCGGCCTCGGCCTGCAGGCGGTAGTGCACGGTGCTGTGGGCGGTGCTGGCGGCCCAGGCGTCGAGGCGGGGGGAGGCGAGGGGCCGTTCGAGTGCGTTCATGCTGGGTCTCCGCGAAAGTGGGGAAATTCTTGCACGCTGAACGGGGTATTGTTTCGCTATGATTCGGTCGATTTGGATATTGTGCGAATTATATGATTCGCAAAAATGTATTTTTAGGAATCAATCATGCAAAGCGAGCTGGATGCCTTCGACCGTCGAATTCTTGAGCTGCTGCAGGAGGACGCGTCGCTTTCCAGCGCGCAGATTGCCGAGCGTGTGGGGCTGTCGCAGTCGCCCTGTTGGCGGCGCATTCAGCGTTTGCGCGAGGAAGGGGTGATTCGCGGGCAGGTGACCCTGCTGGACCGCAAGAAGGTGGGCCTGAATACGCAGATATTCGCCGAGGTGAAGCTCAACGCCCACGGGCGTTCGAACTTTGCCGAATTCACCGAGGCGATCCGCGGTTTCCCTGAAGTCCTGGAGTGCTATGTGCTGATGGGCTCGGTGGACTTCTTGCTGCGCATCGTCACCTCGGATATCGAGGCCTACGAGCGCTTCTTCTTCGAAAAGCTGTCGAACGTGCCGGGTATCCAGGAAGTGAATTCGATCGTGGCGCTATCCGAGATCAAGAGTACGACAAGCTTGCCGTTGGGGCGCTGATGGCCCCATCGCGGGCAAGCCCGCTCCCACAGGGGGCGCATGCCCCGGGGCCTGCGCCGAACCTGTAGGAGCCGGCTTGCCGGCGATGAGGCCGGTACATGCAGTGCAGGACAATCGCTCCCACGCACTACCCGAGGGAGCGGGCTTGCCCCGCGATGTGCGGCCTCAAGCCTTGAGCAAATGCTTCCAGGCGCGGTTCTGCTCGATGGCGCGGGCCTGCTCGATGCGTGCTTCCAGCAGTTCGCTCTTGTCTTCCTCACCCAGCGGTTGCTCGGCCAGCTCGTGCAGCTTGTTCAGCTCGCCATACAGGCGGTCCTGCTGCGGCACCTCGAGCACCTGGCGGGCGTGGTGCAGCCAGGCCAGGATGCCTTCGATGCGCGGCAACTGCTCGCCCAGGTCTTCCGGGCGCTGCACGTACAGCGGCAGCTTCAGCGCGCGGGCTTCTTCACCCAGCTGATGGTGCAGCCAGCTGGCCAGCTGCGCCTTGCCCTGGCGCTCGCCACGGCCCTTGCGCTCCACGGTCCAGGCGCGGGCGGTCAGCCAGCGTGCGGTTTCCAGCGAGAACTGGCCCCAGCGCGGGTCCTCCAGTTCCTCGGCGAACTGCTCGGGGGCGGCGCGGCGGATGTCTTCGTCGTCATTGCCGGCCTGTACCAGCGGGCGCCAGTCTTCCAGCAGGGCGTCGAGGCTGGCGCGCAGGGCCTTGGTCACCGGGCGCGGTGCCGCCTGGCCGAGGCTTGCGGTGAGGGCGCGCAGTTCGGCGAGGCAGTGTACCCAGTCCTGCAGCAGGCGCCAGTGGCCTTTGTGGCGGTACTGCTCGGCCAGGCGCTGGCTGCTGCCCAGCAGTTGCCAGGCCAGGGCGGCGTAGGCGTCGTCCAGTGGCATCTCGGCGTGCAGCTCGCTGGCCGGCAGGTCCAGCTCGTAGCTGGCTTCGTCGAGCAGGCGGTAGCCGCGCTCGGCCTTGCTGATGTCGCACGGCATCAGGGCTACGCTTGCGGCCAGTTCGGCGGCCAGTTCCAGCAGGGCTGCCGGGTCGCCTTCGCGCAGTTCAAGCTCCAGTTCGCTGATTGCTTCCTTGCGCTTGCCGGCCACCACGAAGCCCTGGTCCAGGGCGGCTTCGATCACCACCTTGGCCTTGCCGCGGCCCCAGGAGATTTCGGCGTACTCGCGGGTGAAGTCGGTGGTGAACAGCGGCTTGATGGTCTTCTTGTCGAGCTCGGCCAACTGCTCGGGCCAGCAACTGGCGTCGAGTTTTTTCAGGTCCAGCTTGACCTTGTCCAGCTGCCACTCGTACTCGTTGCGCTCGGACAGGCCCGCCACGCTTTGGCCGCGGCACTTGAGGGTCTGGATGATGACCTCGCCGTCGCGGCGCAGGCGCAGCGCCACACGGGCGGCAGACAGGTCGCGCTCCGCTGTGTCGAAGTACTGGTTGAGCAGTTCGCGGGTCTGCCAGCCGGACTTGTTGCGCTTCTTCAGCAGGGGGTGCTCGCGCAGGGCGGCGAGGGTCTCGCGGCTGGCGCGGAGTTTGAGTTCGGTTTCTTTGTGCATCGCGGGCTCGGAAGGAGGGGCATCGTGGGATGTGAGT
Organism: Pseudomonas fakonensis; assembly: GCF_019139895.1. Lineage (GTDB taxonomy): Bacteria > Pseudomonadota > Gammaproteobacteria > Pseudomonadales > Pseudomonadaceae > Aquipseudomonas > Aquipseudomonas fakonensis. The sequence goes on from NZ_CP077076.1 coordinate 235,896, forward strand.
CTACAGGAGTCGGGTGTCGCCTGCCGGATTTGGGGCTGCACAGCGGCCCCAGGAATGGCTTGCCCTGCGCAGGGAATGGGTTGTTATGATGCCCTCCATGCTTTTGAGGAGTCCGCGCATGCCGTTGCCGTCGCTGAAAGACCAGTTTGCCGCCCTGATTGCCGCACCGTCGGTCAGTTGCACCCAGCCGGCCCTCGACCAGTCCAACCGCGCGGTCATCGACCTGCTGGCCGGCTGGCTGGGCGACCTGGGTTTCACCTGCGAGATCCAGCAGGTCACCCCGGGCAAGTTCAACCTGCTGGCCAGCCGCGGCACCGGCCCCGGCGGCCTGGTGCTGGCCGGGCACAGCGACACCGTGCCGTTCGACCCGCAACTGTGGCAAAGCGACCCGCTCAAGCTCACCGAGGTCGACGGCCGCTGGGTGGGCCTGGGCAGCTGTGACATGAAGGGCTTTTTCGCCCTGGTGATCGAGGCGGTCACGCCGCTGCTTGAGCATGACTTCAAGCAGCCGCTGCTGATTCTGGCCACTTGCGACGAAGAGAGCTCGATGTCCGGCGCCCGTGCCTTGGCCGAGGCCGGCCAGCCCCTCGGGCGGGCGGCGGTGATCGGCGAGCCCACCGGGCTCAAGCCGATCCGCATGCACAAGGGCATCCTCATGGACCGCATCGACATTCTCGGGCGCAGCGGCCATTCGTCGGACCCGAACCTGGGCCGCAGCGCCCTGGAGGCCATGCACGCGGCCATGGGTGAGCTGATGGACCTGCGCCGCGGCTGGCAGGAAAAATACCGCAACCCGCAGTTCACCGTGCCCACCCCGACCCTGAACTTCGGCTGCATCCACGGCGGCGACAACCCCAACCGCATCTGCGGCCAGTGCGCTCTGGAGTTCGACCTGCGCCCGCTGCCGGGCATGGATGTCGAGCAGCTGCGCGCGGCCATCCGCAGCAAGCTGGTGCCGCTGGCCGAGCGCTTCGAGGTGCAGATCGACTACGCGCCGCTGTTCCCCGAGGTGCCGCCGTTCGAACAGGCTGCCGACGCGGAGCTGGTGCAACTGGCCGAACGCCTGACCGGCCACCGCGCCGAAGCAGTGGCCTTTGGTACCGAAGCGCCTTATCTTCAGCAGCTCGGCTGTCAGACCATCGTGCTTGGCCCCGGCGACATCGCCTGCGCCCACCAGCCCGGCGAATACCTTGAAATGTCACGTATCGAGCCTACCGTGCGTCTATTGCGTGACCTGGTACGGCACTATTGCCTGAGCTAAACGTCCACTGACTTCATTCGTCACTGCCTAGAGGAGACCGCGCGTGACCGCAAGCCTGTTCCGACGATGACGTTCGAACGTTGTGCGCCTTTTCGTCTCCGTTCACTTATCCACAGGCCTTGTCATGCCCGATTACGTCAACTGGCTGCGCCATGCTTCTCCCTACATCAACGCCCACCGCGACTGCACCTTCGTGGTCATGCTCCCCGGTGACGGCGTCGAACACCCGAATTTCGGCAATATCGTCCACGACCTGGTGCTGCTGCACAGCCTGGGCGTGCGCCTGGTGCTGGTGCACGGTTCGCGCCCGCAGATCGAAAGCCGCCTGGCCGCCCGCGGCCTGACCCCGCACTACCACCGTGGCCTGCGCATCACCGATGCGGCGACCCTGGACTGCGTGATCGACGCCGTCGGCGCCCTGCGCCTGGCCATCGAGGCGCGCCTGTCGATGGACATCGCCGCCTCGCCGATGCAGGGCTCGCGCCTGCGGGTGGCCTCGGGCAACCTGGTTACCGCACGGCCTATCGGCGTGCTCGAAGGGGTGGACTACCACCACACCGGCGAAGTGCGCCGGGTCGACCGCAAGGGCATCAGCCGGCTGCTCGACGAGCGCTCCATCGTGCTGCTGTCGCCGCTGGGCTACTCGCCCACCGGGGAAATCTTCAACCTGGCCTGCGAAGACGTCGCCACTCGCGCCGCCATCGAGCTGGGCGCCGACAAGCTGCTGCTGTTTGGCGCAGAACCTGGCCTTTTGGACGACCAGGGGCGCCTGGTGCGCGAGCTGCGCCCGCAACAGGTGACGCCGCACCTGCAACGCCTGGGCAGCGATTACCAGGGCGAGTTGCTGGATGCCGCCGCCGAGGCCTGCAAGGGCGGCGTGGCGCGCAGCCATATCGTCAGTTACGTCGAGGACGGTGCGCTGCTCAACGAGCTGTTCACCCGTGCCGGGGCCGGTACGCTGGTGTCCCAGGAGCAGTTCGAGGTGGTGCGCGAGGCGACCATCGAGGATGTCGGCGGCCTGCTGGACCTGATCAGCCCGCTGGAAGAACAGGGCATTCTGGTGCGCCGTTCGCGGGAGGTACTTGAGCGTGAGATTGAGCAGTTCAGCGTGGTCGAGCGTGAGGGCATGATCATCGCCTGTGCGGCGCTGTACCCGATTGCCGACTCCGAGGCCGGCGAGCTGGCGTGCCTGGCGGTGAACCCGGAGTATCGCCATGGCGGGCGCGGTGACGAGTTGCTTGAACGCATCGAAACCCGGGCGCGGGCGTTGGGGTTGAACACTTTGTTCGTGCTGACCACCCGTACTGCGCACTGGTTCCGTGAGCGAGGTTTTGCACCCAGTGGTGTGGAGCGCCTGCCGGCGGCGCGGGCTTCGCTGTACAACTACCAGCGTAATTCGAAGATTTTCGAGAAGTCGTTGTAAGTGATCTGCAGGTAGCGCGGGCTTTTGTAGGAGCGGCCTTGTGCCGCGAAAGAGGTGCGGAGCGCCCCCATATCTGCGCATCAAAGTGAAATTGCCGGGGCCGCTTTGCGGCCCTTTCGCGGCACAAGGCCGCTCCTACATAGGGGGGCGAGGTGCCTGGAGGCAATGAAAAACGCCGCCCTTGTGGGCGGCGTTTTTGTTTACACGGTGTGCAGGTACCAGTTGTACTCCAGGTCGGAGATCGAATGCTCGAACTCCTCCAGCTCGCTCTCCTTGCACGCGACGAAGATGTCGATGTACTTCGGATCGATGTACTTGTTGAGGATTTCGCTGTCGTCCAGCTCGCGCAGGGCATCGCGCAGGTTGTTCGGCAGGCTCTGCTCCAGCTGCTCGTACGAGTTGCCTTCGATCGGCTCACCCGGCTCGATCTGGTTGGTCAGGCCATGGTGCACACCGGCCAGTACCGCAGCCATCATCAGGTACGGGTTGGCGTCGGCGCCGGCCACGCGGTGCTCGATGCGTACGGCGTCCGGCGAGCCGGTCGGTACGCGCAGGGCCACGGTGCGGTTGTCCAGGCCCCAGCTCGGCGCGTTCGGTACGTAGAACTGCGCGCCGAAGCGGCGGTACGAGTTGACGTTGGGGCACAGGAACGCCATGGAGGCGGGCAGGGTCTCGAGCACACCGCCGACAGCGTGACGTAGCGCGGCGTTCTGCTCGGGATCCTCGCTGGTGAAGATGTTGTTGCCATCTTTGTCCAGCACGGAAATGTGTACATGCAGGCCGTTGCCTGCCTGGCCCGGGTAGGGCTTGGCCATGAAGGTGGTGTCCATTTCATGGTCGTAGGCGATGTTCTTGATCAGGCGCTTGAGCAGCACTGCATAGTCACAGGCCTTGAGCGGGTCGGCGACGTGGTGCAGGTTGACTTCGAATTGCGCCGGGGCGCTTTCCTTGACGATGGCGTCGGCCGGGATGCCTTGCTCCTTGGCGCCTTCAAGAATGTCCTGCAGGCAGTCGGCATATTCGTCGAGGTCGTCGATCAGGTACACCTGCGTGGACTGCGGGCGCTTGCCCGAAATCGGCGAGCGTGGCGGCTGCGGGCGGCCGTTCACGTTCTCCTGGTCGATCAGGTAGAACTCCAGCTCGAACGCGGCGCAAATGGTCAGGCCCATGTCGGTGAACTTGCTCACCACCTGGCGCAGCACTTCACGCGGGTCGGCGAAGAAGGGTTCGCCTTCGATCTCGTGCATGGTCATCAGCAGCTGCGCGGTAGGGCGCTTCTGCCAGGGCTCGTTGGAGAGGGTGCCGGGGATCGGGTAGCAGATGCGGTCGGCATCGCCGATGTCCAGGCCAAGGCCTGTGCTTTCGACGGTGGAACCGTTGATGTCCAGGGCGAAGAGGGAGGCCGGCAGGTTGATGCCTTTTTCGTAAACCTTGTGCAGGCTCGTGCGCTCGATGCGCTTGCCACGAACCACACCATTCATATCTGCAATCAGAAGGTCAACGTAGAGAACCTCAGGATGTTCCTTAAGGAACGCGTTCGCTTCGTTAAGCTGAACGGCACGCGGGGGTACCGACATGATGCAACACCTTTGTTGTTAAAAATATCAATCAAGGGGGGCTTGCAACCCCAGTCAATCGGAAAGACCAGTTGAAGTCAAGCCAGCCCCATGATGCCCTTAAATGGCACATCTACGGCAGATTTGCTGCATATCGGGGCGTGCCATTATCCGCTATTTTCGTGTTGAAGGGTTATCCCGGGCAGGGCGTGTTTTATTTTTTACGGAACGGTTGTGTAAAAAAATGAACAAGGCTAAGCTCGGACACAACCCAAAACACAATAATACGAGGGTCACATGGTCCGCCTGTCGAGACCTGAAAACACCGCCTGCACGGTGCGCTCAGGCATATCTCCCGGTTGCCGCCCAGTCATTGCACGTTTGCAACACTGCCGTGTTGTACTGGCCGCAATAATTGACGGTTTGCACAAAAAGGCCATGCCTCGTAACGCTTTAGCGCCTCTCTTCCTTTCTATCTGCCCTCGGTTTCCAGCCTGGACTCACTTTTATCGAGTGTATCCACTGTCGTCCTGCGCGGGGGTTTTTGCTTTAGCCATGCACTCCATACAGAATCAAGGCGTGGGCCATTCAAGGCCCCTCGGTGCCCCGTGCGCCGACCCTGAACGACGCCAGGCGTCAACGGCCGCAGGTTGCCGTCAACCGGGCCACATTACCTCCTGAGGTATTTATGAGTAACAACCTCGACCAGCTCACCGATTGGTTGAAAGAGCACAAGATCACCGAAGTGGAATGCCTGATCAGCGACCTGACCGGCATCACCCGCGGCAAGATCTCGCCGACCAACAAGTTCATCGCCGAAAAAGGCATGCGCCTGCCCGAGAGCGTGCTGCTGCAGACCGTGACCGGCGACTATGTCGACGATGACATCTATTACGAACTGCTCGACCCGGCCGACATCGACATGATCTGCCGCCCCGACGAGAACGCGGTGTTTCTCGTGCCCTGGGCCATCGAGCCGACCGCCCAGGTGATCCACGACACTTACGACAAGAAGGGCAACCCGGTCGAGCTGTCGCCGCGCAACGTGCTCAAGAAAGTGCTCAAGCTCTACGCCGACAAAGGCTGGCAGCCGATCGTCGCGCCCGAGATGGAGTTCTACCTGACCAAGCGCAGCGAAGACCCGGACTTCCCGCTGCAGCCGCCGGTGGGCCGCTCCGGCCGCCCGGAAACCGGCCGCCAGTCGTTCTCCATCGAGGCTGCCAACGAGTTCGACCCGCTGTTCGAGGACGTCTACGACTGGTGCGAATTGCAGCAGCTGGACCTCGACACGCTGATCCACGAAGACGGCACCGCGCAGATGGAGATCAACTTCCGTCACGGCGACGCCCTGCACCTGGCCGACCAGATCCTGGTGTTCAAGCGCACCATGCGTGAGGCCGCGCTCAAGCACAACGTGGCCGCCACCTTCATGGCCAAGCCGATGACCGGCGAGCCGGGCAGCGCCATGCACCTGCACCAGAGCGTGGTCGATGCAGCCACCGGCAAGAACATCTTCAGCAATGAAGACGGCAGCATGAGCGAGCTGTTCCTCAACCACATCGGCGGCCTGCAGAAACTCATCCCCGAAGCGCTGCCGCTGTTCGCCCCCAACGTCAACTCGTTCCGCCGCTTCCTGCCCGACACCTCGGCGCCGGTGAACGTCGAGTGGGGCGAAGAAAACCGCACCGTCGGCCTGCGCGTGCCGGATGCCGGCCCGCAAAACCGCCGGGTCGAGAACCGCCTGCCAGGCGCCGACGCCAACCCCTACCTGGCCATCGCCGCCAGCCTGCTGTGCGGCTATATCGGCATGGTCGAAGGCATTCAGGCCAGCGCGCCGGTGCAGGGCCGCGGCTACGAGCGGCGCAACCTGCGCCTGCCGCTGACTATCGAAGATGCCCTGGAACGCATGGAAAACAGCCGCGCACTGGAGCAGTACCTGGGCGAGAAATTCATCGCCGGCTACGTCGCCACCAAGCGCGCCGAGCACGAGAACTTCAAGCGCGTCATCAGTTCCTGGGAGCGTGAGTTCCTGCTGTTCGCTGTCTGATCAACCCTGAGGTCGCCTGTGGGCGGCTGCCGGAAAATGGAGAGGCACATGAGCGTCAACAACCCGCAAACCCGTGAATGGCAAGCCCTGAGCGGCGAACACCACCTGGCACCTTTCAGCGACTACAAGCAGCTGAAGGCCAAGGGGCCGCGCATCATCACCAAGGCGCAGGGCGTTCATTTGTGGGACAGCGAGGGGCACAAGATCCTCGACGGCATGGCCGGCCTGTGGTGCGTGGCGGTGGGCTATGGCCGCGAAGAACTGGTACAGGCGGCAGAAAAGCAGATGCGCGAGCTGCCGTACTACAACCTGTTCTTCCAGACCGCCCACCCGCCAGCGCTGGAGCTGGCCAAGGCGATCACCGAGGTGGCTCCCGAGGGCATGACCCATGTGTTCTTCACCGGCTCCGGCTCCGAAGGCAACGACACCGTGCTGCGCATGGTTCGTCATTACTGGGCGCTGAAGGGCAAGCCGCACAAGCAGACCATCATTGGCCGCATCAACGGCTACCACGGCTCCACCGTGGCCGGCGCCAGCCTGGGCGGCATGAGCGGCATGCACGAGCAGGGCGGCCTGCCGATCCCGGGCATCGTGCACATCCCGCAGCCGTACTGGTTCGGTGAAGGCGGCGAGATGACCCCGGAGGCCTTCGGCGTATGGGCCGCCGAGCAGCTGGAACAGAAAATTCTCGAAGCCGGCGAAGACAACGTCGCCGCCTTCATCGCCGAGCCGATCCAGGGCGCCGGCGGGGTGATCATCCCGCCCGAAACCTACTGGCCCAAGGTCAAGGAGATCCTCGCCAGGTACGACATCCTGTTCGTCGCCGATGAGGTGATCTGCGGGTTCGGCCGCACCGGCGAGTGGTTCGGTTCGGACTACTACGACTTGAAGCCCGACCTGATGACCATCGCCAAGGGCCTGACCTCCGGTTACATCCCCATGGGCGGTGTGATCGTGCGTGACAAGGTGGCCCAGGTACTCAGCGAGGGCGGCGACTTCAACCACGGCTTCACCTACTCCGGCCACCCGGTGGCGGCGGCGGTGGGCCTGGAAAACCTGCGCATCCTGCGTGACGAGCACATCGTCGAGAAGGCCCGCACAGAAGTGGCACCCTACTTGCAAAAACGTCTGCGTGAGCTGCAGGACCACCCACTGGTGGGCGAAGTACGCGGCCTGGGCCTGCTCGGCGCCATCGAGCTGGTCAAGGACAAGGCCACCCGCAGCCGTTACGAAGGCAAGGGCGTGGGCATGGTGTGCCGCAACTTCTGCTTCGACAATGGCCTGATCATGCGCGCGGTGGGCGACACCATGATCATCGCCCCGCCGCTGGTGATCAGCCACGCCGAGGTGGACGAACTGGTGGAGAAGGCGCGCAAGTGCCTGGATCTGACCCTGGAAGCGATCCGATAACGGTCTGCTAGGCTGGCGAGGTGACATTAAGTTGCTACAAGGCACTCGTTTGGTTGAAACAGCGCCTTGTAACTTGCCAGACTAACGGCTGTTTCAGTCGCCCAGCGCGTGAACCGTGGGACCTGGCTGCTGAACAGAAGGCTTTGATAATAAATTCTGGAGCATTACGCATGAGTAAAATGGGCAAGACGTTGCTGGCCGCCGCCCTGATGGGTGCCATGGCTACCGCTGTTCAGGCTGAAGACAAGGTGTTGAACGTCTACAACTGGTCGGACTACATCGCTCCGGACACCATCGCCAAGTTCGAGAAACAGAGCGGTATCAAGGTCAAGTACGACGTCTTCGACAGCAACGAAACCCTCGAAGCCAAACTGCTGGCCGGCAAGTCCGGTTACGACATCGTGGTGCCGTCCAACAACTTCCTGGCCAAGCAGATCAAGGCTGGCGTCTACCAGGAACTGGACCGCTCCAAGCTGCCCAACTGGAAGAACCTCGACGAAGACCTGCTCAAGGCCGTGGGTGATGCCAGCGACCCGGGCAACAAGTACGCCTTCCCCTACATGTGGGGCTCCATCGGCATCGGCTACAACCCGGAAAAGGTCAAGGCTGCGCTGGGCGTAGACAAGATCGACTCGTGGGATGCCGTGTTCAAGCCCGAGAACATCGCCAAGCTCAAGAGCTGCGGCGTGAGCTTCCTCGACGCCCCGACCGAAATGCTGCCGGCCGCGCTGCACTACCTGGGCCTGCCAAGCAACAGCACCAAGGCTGAAGACCTGAAGAAGGCCGAGGCACTGTTCCTCAGCGTTCGCCCGTCGATCACCTACTTCCACTCGTCCAAGTACATCGGCGACCTGGCCAACGGCAACATCTGCGTGGCCGTCGGCTACTCGGGTGACCTGGAGCAATCCAAGGCCCGTGCCCACGAAGCCGGCGACAAGGTCAAGCTGGACTACATCATTCCGAAAGAAGGCGCCGGTACCTTCTACGACATGGTCGCCATCCCGAAAGATGCCGAGCATAAAGACGCTGCCTATCAGTTCATGAACTTCCTGCTGCAACCGGAAGTCATGGCCGAGATCACCAACGCCGTGCGCTTCCCCAACGGCAACAAGGCCGCGACCCAGTTCGTCGACAAGGATATCACCAGCGACCCAAGCATCTACCCGCCTGCTGAAGTGAAGAAGCAGCTGTACGCGATCGCAGCCCCGGAAGCTGCCGCCCAGCGCGTCATCACCCGCAGCTGGACCAAGATCAAGTCGGGCAAGTAAGCCTGATGCGAAGCCCTCTGGGCCGGGGTTTCCCGGCCTGGAGGCCTGAACAGGCAAATAAGATTGCGGCATCCGTGCCGTGAAGGTAAGTTGCGCGCCGGTTTTGCGTGAGCGGCCAGGAGTTTTCGCCCGCAAAGGCACTGATTGTGAGGACCACCCACTTGTCTATTTCTGTATTTCGCAAGGCCTTGATGGCTGGAGCGGGCCTGACGCTGGCATGCAGCGTCCAAGCGGCGCCCACGGTGCACATCTACAACTGGTCCGACTATGTCGGCCCGAACACCCTCGCCGAGTTCCAGAAGCAAACCGGCATCGAGCCCAAGTACGACGTCTTCGACAGCAACGAAACCCTCGAAGGCAAGCTGTTGGCCGGGCGCACCGGCTATGACGTGGTCGTGCCGTCCAACCATTTCCTCGGCAAGCAGATCAAGGCGGGCGCGTTCCAGAAGCTCGACAAGAGCCTGCTGCCCAACTATGCCAACCTCGACCCTGCGCTGATGAAGCGCCTCGAGAAGAACGACCCAGGCAACCAGTACGCGGTCCCCTACCTGTGGGGCACCAACGGCATCGGCTACAACGTCGAGAAGGTCAAGGCCGCACTGGGTACCGACAAGATCGATTCCTGGGCCGTATTGTTCGAGCCCGAGAACATGAAAAAGCTCAGCAAGTGCGGGGTTGCCTTCCTCGACTCGGCTGACGAGATGCTGCCGGCAGTGCTCAACTACCTGGGCCTGGACCCGAACAGCAGCAACCCCAAGGACTACGCCAAGGCAGAAGAAAAACTGCTGGCCGTGCGCCCTTACGTGACCTACTTCCATTCGTCCAAGTACATCACCGATCTCGCCAACGGCGATATCTGCGTGGCCGCCGGCTTCTCCGGCGACGTGTTCCAGGCCAAGGCCCGTGCTGAAGAAGCCAAGAAGGGCGTGAAGCTGGCCTACGCCATCCCCAAGGAGGGCGGCAACCTCTGGTTCGATGTGCTGGCCATTCCCAAGGACGCCAGCAACGTCAAGGAGGCCCACGCCTTCATCAACTATTTGCTGAAGCCTGAGGTTATCGCCCAGGTCAGTGATTACGTCGGTTACGCCAACCCGAACCCCAAGGCTGGCGACCTGATGGACCAGGCCGTGAGGACTGACGCCGCGGTTTACCCACCGCAGGAAGTGCTGGACAAGATGTTCGTCAACTCGGAGCTGCCACCCAAGGTGCAGCGCCTGATGACCCGCAGCTGGACCAAGGTCAAGTCGGGCAAGTAAATATCCAGGCCCGCCGCGACGCCTTCAGTACAGGCCGCGCGGGCACAAAAAATCTTGTTGGGAGTTTCACTCATGGCAGTTGCCTCCGGTGCCTATAAAAAAGCCCTCGAGGGTGGCCAGCAACCCAAGCAGGTGCTGGTCAAGATCGACCGGGTCACGAAAAAATTCGACGAAACCGTCGCCGTGGACGATGTGTCCCTGGAAATCCGCAAGGGCGAGATTTTCGCCTTGCTGGGTGGCTCCGGCTCCGGCAAGTCCACCTTGCTGCGCATGCTGGCCGGTTTCGAGCGCCCCACCGAAGGGCGGATCTTCCTCGATGGTGTCGACATCACCGACATGCCGCCCTACGAGCGGCCGATCAACATGATGTTCCAGTCCTACGCGCTGTTCCCGCACATGACCGTGGCGCAGAACATCGCCTTCGGCCTGCAGCAGGACAAGATGCCCAAGGCCGAGATCGACGCCCGGGTTGGCGAGATGCTCAAGCTGGTGCACATGACCCAGTACGCCAAGCGCAAGCCGCACCAGCTGTCCGGTGGCCAGCGCCAGCGCGTGGCCCTGGCCCGCTCGCTGGCCAAGCGCCCCAAGCTGCTGCTGCTCGACGAACCCATGGGCGCGCTGGACAAGAAACTGCGTTCGCAGATGCAACTGGAGCTGGTGGAAATCATCGAGCGCGTGGGCGTGACCTGCGTGATGGTGACCCACGACCAGGAAGAGGCCATGACCATGGCCCAGCGCATCGCCATCATGCACCTGGGCTGGATCGCCCAGATCGGCTCGCCGGTGGACATCTACGAGACGCCTACCAGCCGCCTGGTGTGCGAGTTCATCGGCAACGTCAACCTGTTCGAAGGTGAAGTGGTCGACGACGCCGAAGGCCACGCGATCATTGCCAGCCCGGAGCTGGAGCGCAAGATCTACGTCGGCCACGGCATCACCACCTCGGTCGAGGACAAGCACATCACCTACGCCCTGCGCCCGGAAAAACTGCTGGTGACCACCACCCAGCCTGAGTTCGAGCACAACTGGTCGCGCGGCAAGATCCACGACATCGCCTACCTGGGCGGGCACTCGGTGTTCCACGTCGAGCTGCCCAGCGGCAAGATCGTCCAGTCGTTCGTGGCCAATGCCGAGCGCCAGGGCACCCGCCCGACCTGGGACGATGAAGTGTTCGTGTGGTGGGAAGACGACAGCGGCGTGGTACTGCGCTCATGAAACTTCGCAAGCTCAAGCGAGCCTTCCAGCGCATTACCCCAGAGGGGCGGCACCTGGTGATCGGCGTGCCGTTCATCTGGCTGTTCCTGTTCTTCATGCTGCCGTTCTTCATCGTGTTGAAGATCAGCTTCGCCGAAGCCGACGTTGCAATCCCGCCGTACACCGAGATCTACACCTACGTCGAAAGCAAGATCCAGCTGGTGCTGAACCTGGCCAACTACGGCCTGCTGACCGAAGACGAGCTGTACCTTTCGGCCTACCTTGGCTCGCTGAAGATGGCCTTCTTCAGCACCCTGCTGTGCCTGCTGATCGGCTACCCGATGGCCTACGCCATCGCCAACGCCAAGAAAGAGACCCAGACGGTGTTGCTGCTGCTGATCATGATGCCGACCTGGACCGCGATCCTGATCCGCGTCTATGCCTGGATGGGCATCCTCAGCAACAACGGCCTGCTCAACAGCTTCCTGTTGTGGCTGGGGCTGATCGATCAGCCGCTGCAGATCCTCAACACCAACCTTGCGGTCTACATCGGCGTGGTCTATTCGTACCTGCCGTTCATGATCCTGCCGCTGTTCGCCAACCTGGTGAAACACGACCAGAGCCTGCTCGAAGCCGCATCCGACCTGGGTTCGAGCACCTTCAACAGCTTCTGGAAGATCACCGTGCCGCTGTCGAAAAACGGCATCATCGCCGGCTGCATGCTGGTGTTCATCCCGGTGGTGGGCGAGTTCGTGATCCCTGAACTGCTCGGCGGCCCGGAAACCCTGATGATCGGTAAAGTGCTGTGGCAGGAGTTCTTCAACAACCGCGACTGGCCGGTGGCGTCTGCCCTGGCGGTGGTGATGCTGGCGATCCTGATCGTGCCGATTCTGCTGTTCAACCGCAGCCAGGCCAAAGAAATGGAGGGCCGCGCATGAAACGCTTCAGTTTCTCCAAGCTGATGCTGGTGCTCGGCTTGCTGTTCATCTACCTGCCGATGCTGATCCTGGTGATCTACTCGTTCAACGCCTCCAAGCTTGTGACGGTGTGGGGCGGCTGGTCGGTGAAGTGGTACGTCGGCCTGCTCGACAACACCCAGCTGATGGGTTCGGTGATGCGCTCGCTGGAAATCGCCTGCTACACGGCGGTGGCCGCAGTGGCGCTGGGTACCCTGGCAGCCTTCGTGCTGACCCGGGTCACCCGCTTCAAGGGCCGCACGCTGTTCGGCGGCCTGGTCACCGCGCCGCTGGTAATGCCCGAGGTGATCACCGGTCTTTCGCTGTTGCTGCTGTTCGTGGCCATGGCGCAGATGATCGGCTGGCCCCAGGAGCGTGGCATCGTCACCATCTGGATCGCCCACACCACCTTCTGCGCAGCCTATGTGGCGGTGGTGGTGTCGGCGCGCCTGCGTGAGCTGGACCTGTCCATCGAAGAGGCGGCCATGGACCTGGGTGCCAAACCCTGGAAAGTGTTCTTCCTGATCACCATCCCGATGATCGCGCCGTCGCTTGCCGCGGGCGGCATGATGTCGTTCGCCCTGTCGCTGGATGACCTGGTACTGGCAAGCTTCGTCTCCGGCCCAGGTTCGACCACCCTGCCGATGGAAGTGTTCTCGGCCGTGCGCCTTGGCGTTAAGCCCGAGATCAACGCCGTGGCCAGCCTGATCCTGCTGTCGGTGTCGCTGGTGACCTTCCTGGTCTGGTTCTTCAGCCGCCGCGCCGAAGAACGCCGCCGCAAGGCGATCCAGCAGGCCATCGAAGAAGGTGCTGCAGCCAACGCCGGCCAAGCGCAAGTGCGCCGCCCGGCCCAGGCGACTGCCCAGGCTTGAGGCTCGCCAACCACAGGTACTGCGCATGCCTTGAAGGCTGCGCATGACCCTGTGGGAGCGAGCCTCCGTGTCGCCTGCTTCGCGGGTGAACCCGCTCCCACAGGTACTGTGCATGTCTTGAAGACAGCGCATGACCTGTGGGAGCAACTGTCTTGCTCAATTTTCAAAGGCCGACTCGATTCTTGTGGGAAGCGGCCTTGTGCCGCGATTGGGCCGCACAGCGGCCCCAGAATATGGGCATCCTGCAAAATCGCCGGGGCTGTTGCGCAGCCCAATCGCGACCGGACGGCGCCCCGGCAAGGCCGCTTCCCACAGAAACCGCGCAGGATTCAGGCTTGGCGTACCACTGTGGGGGCGCCTACTCAAACCCGCCTCGCTTTCTTGAACCCACATCAATGCCGTTTGTCGATCCCTGATCTACGCTTTCATCGCGTCCTGTAAACCATTCGTCGATGCAAGGAGCCGGCATGACGCCAATGCGCGCGCTGAGGGGTGTTTGCCTGGGGTTGCTGGCACTGCTGGCAGGCTGTGGCGAGGAGAAGGTCACCGAAGAACTGCCACGGGTGGTGGTGCAGCAGGTGCAGCCCACCGACTTTGCCGCGCGGGTCACCCTGACCGGCGATGTGCAGGCGCGGGTGCAGACCGACCTGTCGTTCCGCGTGGGCGGCAAGATCGTCTCGCGCAGCGTCGATGTGGGCGACCACGTCAAGGCCAACCAGGTGCTGGCGCGCCTGGACCCGAAAGACCTGCAAAACAATGTCGATTCGGCCAAGGCCGAGGTGTTCGCCGAACAGGCCCGGGTCAGCCAGACCAGCGCGGCCTTTGTCCGCCAGCAAAAACTGCTGCCCAAGGGCTACACCAGCCAGAGCGAATTCGATTCCGCTCAAGCCGCCCTGCGCAGCAGCCAGAGCGCGCTCAAGGCCGCCCAGGCGCAACTGGCCAACGCCAACGAACAACTCGGCTACACCGCCCTGGTGTCCGAGGCCGACGGGGTGATCACCGCGCGCCAGGCCGAAGTCGGCCAGGTGGTGCAGGCGACCATGCCGATCTTCAGCCTGGCGGTGGATGGCGACCGTGACGCAGTGTTCAACGTTTACGAATCCCTGCTGGTCAGCCCGCCGAGCGATGCCGGGGTGGTGGTCAGCCTGCTCGACAACCCGAAAATCCAGGCCCACGGCCATGTGCGCGAAGTCACCCCGACGGTGTCGGCGCAAAGCGGCACGGTACAGGTGAAGGTGGCTTTGCGCGACGTGCCGGCGGGCATGCAACTGGGTTCGCCGGTGACCGCCGCCACCAACGCCCAGAGCCGCCCGAGCATAGAGCTGCCCTGGGCGGCGCTGACCAAGGCTTTGCATGAGCCAGCAGTGTGGGTGGTGGGCGAGGGCGACAAGGTCGAGCTGCGCAAGGTGCAGGTGGCCCGCTACCTCACCGGCAAGGTGGTGATCGCCCAGGGCATCAAGGGTGGTGAAACGGTGGTGGTAGGCGGTGCGCAACTGCTGCACCCGGGCATGCAGGTATATAAAGTCGCCGCCCAGGACACGGGAGCCAAGCCATGAAGCGCCTGATCATCGCCTTGCCGGCGGCCTTGCTGCTGGCTGCCTGCGGCAGCGACAAGGAGCAGGCCGAGCCGGTGCGCCCGGTGCTGTCGACGCTGGTACAGCCGCAGGTGCAGTCACAGTTGGGGCGTTTTGCCGGCAGTATCCAGGCGCGCTTCGAGAGCACTTTGGGTTTTCGCGTGTCCGGGCGCATCGCCCGGCGCTGGCTGGATGTCGGCGCCCAGGTCAAACCGGGCGACACCCTGGCCACCCTCGACCCCACCGACCAGCAGAACCAGCTGCGCGCCGCCGAAGGTGACCTGGCCAAGGTCCAGGCGCAGTGGATCAACGCCCAGGCCGATGCCCGCCGCCAGCAACAGCTGTACGACCGGGGTGTGGGTGCCCAGGCCCAGCTGGATATCGCCAACACCAACCTGAAAACCACCGGTGCGGCGCTGGAGCAAGCCCGCTCGGCAGTGAGCCAGGCCCGCGACCAACTCGACTACAGCACCCTGCGCACCGACCACGCCGCCGTAGTCACCGCCTGGCAGGCCGAGGCCGGGCAGACCGTCAGCGCAGGCCAGGCGGTGGTCACCCTGGCCCGCCCGGACGTGAAGGAGGCGGTGATCGACCTGCCCACCAACCTTGCCGAACAACTGACCCCCGGGCTGACCTTCACCGTCGCCCTGCAGCTGGAACCGAGCATCGACACCACCGCCACCCTGCGTGAGCTGGAGCCCCAGGCCGACGCCACCACCCGCACCCGGCGTGCGCGCCTGACCCTGGCCAGCACCCCCGACAGCTTCCACCTGGGCACCGCCGTCAGCGTCACCTTGAGCTCTGCCGTCACCCCACGCAGCGAGCTGCCACGCACGGCCTTGCTGGAGCGCGACGGCAAGACCCAGGTGTGGGTGGTGGACCCGCAGCAAAAGACCGTTGCCACCCGCGACGTGCAGGTGATCGAACGCAACGACGAACGCATCGTCCTGGCCTCGGGCGTGCAACCCGGTGAGCGCGTGGTCACGGCCGGCGTCAACATCCTCAAGCCCGGCCAGAAGGTCACCTTCGACGAGGACGCACGATGAAAGGAAGCTTCAACCTCTCCGAATGGGCCCTGCGCCACCAGTCGTTCGTCTGGTACCTGATGGCCGTGAGCCTGCTGATGGGGGTGTTCTCGTACCTCAACCTGGGCCGCGAGGAAGACCCCTCGTTCACCATCAAGACCATGGTGATCCAGAGCCGCTGGCCCGGCGCCACCCAGGAAGAAACCCTGCTGCAGGTCACCGACCGCATCGAGAAAAAGCTCGAGGAACTGGACTCGCTCGACTACGTGAAAAGCTACACCCGCCCCGGCGAGTCCACCGTCTACGTGTACCTGCGCGACACCACCAAGGCCAAGGACATCCCCGAGATCTGGTACCAGGTGCGCAAGAAGATCCAGGACATCAGCGGCCAGTTCCCCAAGGGCCTGCAGGGCCCGGCGTTCAACGACGAGTTCGGTGACGTGTACGGCTCGATCTACGGCTTCACTGCCGACGGCCTGACCCTGCGCCAGTTGCGCGATTACGTGGAGCAGGTGCGCGCCGAGGTGCGCGATGTGCCCAACATCGGCAAGATCGAGCTGGTCGGCACCCAGGACGAGGTGTTGTACCTGAACTTCTCGACCCGCAAGCTGGCCTCGTTCGGCATCGACCAGAGCCAGGTGATGCAGGCCTTGCAGGCGCAGAACGCAGTGACCCCGGCCGGGGTGATCGAGGCCGGCCCCGAGCGTATTTCGGTGCGCACCACCGGCCAGTTCGCCTCCGAAAAAGACCTGGCGTCCGTCAACCTGCGCATCAACGACCGCTTCTTCCGCCTGGCCGATATCGCCGACATCGAGCGCGGCTACGTCGACCCGCCGTCACCGATGTTCCGCTACAACGGCCAGACCGCCATTGGCCTGGCCATCGGCATGAAGGCCGGTGGCAACATGCAGGTGTTCGGCAAGCTGCTGCGCGAGCGCATGGACAAGGTCACCGCCGACCTGCCGGTAGGCGTCGAGGTGCACACCGTGTCCGACCAGGCGGTGGTGGTCAAACAGGCGGTCGGCGGCTTTACCAGCGCGCTGTTCGAGGCGGTGGTGATCGTGCTGGTGGTGAGCTTCGTCAGCCTTGGCGTGCGCGCCGGGCTGGTGGTGGCCTGCTCGATACCGCTGGTGCTGGCCATGGTGTTCGTGTTCATGGAGTACACCGACATCACCATGCAGCGTATCTCGCTGGGGGCGTTGATCATCGCCCTGGGGCTGCTGGTGGATGATGCGATGATCACCGTCGAGGTGATGGTCACGCGGTTGGAGATGGGCGATACCAAGGAGCAGGCGGCCACCTTCGCCTACACCTCCACGGCCTTCCCGATGCTCACCGGCACCTTGGTCACCGTGGCCGGTTTCGTGCCCATCGGCCTGAACGCCAGCTCCGCCGGCGAATACACCTTCACCCTGTTCGCGGTGATTGCGGTGGCGCTGATCGTGTCGTGGATCGTGGCGGTGTTCTTCGCCCCGGTGCTCGGCGTGCACATTCTCGACGCCAAGAAGCTCAAGGCCCATGAAGCCGAGCCGGGCCGGGTAGGGCGTGCCTTCGAGCACGGCCTGCTGTGGTGCCTGCGCCACCGCTGGGTGACGGTGATCGGCACCATCGTGCTGTTCGTGCTGTCGGTGGTGGGCATGCGCTTTGTGCAGAACCAGTTTTTCCCATCCTCGGACCGCCCGGAGATCCTCGTCGACCTCAACCTGCCGCAAAACGCCTCCATCGAGGAAACCCGCAAGGTGGTCGACCGCTTCGAGGCCACCTTCAAGGGCGACCCCGATATCGTCAGCTGGAGCACCTACATCGGCCAGGGCGCGATCCGTTTCTACCTGCCCCTCGACCAGCAACTGCAAAACCCCTACTACGCCCAGTTCGTCATCGTCAGCAAGGGCCTGGAGGTGCGCGGCGAGCTGATGGCGCGGCTCAAGGAGCGCCTGCGTACCGACTTCGTCGGCATCGGCACCAACATCCAGTCGCTGGAGATGGGCCCGCCGGTGGGCCGGCCGATCCAGTACCGGGTCAGCGGCAAGGATATCGACCAGGTGCGCGCCCATGCCATCGAGCTGGCCACGCTGCTGGACAGCAACCCGCACATCGGCGAGATGATTTACGACTGGAACGAGCCTGGCAAAGTGCTGCGGGTCGAGATTGCCCAGGACAAGGCGCGCCAGCTGGGGTTGTCGTCCGAGGACGTGGCCAACGTGATGAACAGCATCGTCAGCGGCGTGCCGATCACCCAGGTCAACGACAACATCTACCTGATCAACGTGGTCGCCCGCGCCGAGGACAGCGAGCGCGGCTCCCCCGACACCCTGCAGAACCTGCAGATCGTCAGCCCCAACGGCACCTCGATCCCGCTGCTGGCCTTCGCCACCGTGCGCTACGAGCTGGAGCAACCGCTGGTGTGGCGGCGCGACCGCAAACCCACCATCACCATCAAGGCCTCGGTCAACGGCGAGATCCAGCCCACCGACCTGGTGGCCCAGCTCAAGCCTTCCATTGACCAGTTCGCCAGCAAGCTGCCGGCCGGCTACGAAGTGGCCACCGGCGGTACCGTGGAGGAGAGCGCCAAGGCCCAGGGCCCGATCCGCCAGGTGGTGCCGCTGATGCTGTTCCTGATGGCGACCTTCCTGATGATCCAGCTGCACAGCGTGCAGAAGCTGTTCCTGGTGGTCAGCGTGGCGCCGCTGGGCTTGATTGGCGTGGTGCTGGCGCTGGTGCCCACCGGTACGCCCATGGGCTTCGTGGCGATTCTCGGCATCTTGGCGCTGATCGGCATCATCATCCGCAACTCGGTGATTCTGGTGACCCAGATCGACGAGTTCGAAGCCCAGGGTTTCGCCCCCTGGGATGCGGTGGTTGAAGCCACCAACCACCGCCGCCGGCCGATCCTGCTGACCGCTGCGGCGGCCAGCCTGGGCATGATCCCCATCGCCCGGGAAGTGTTCTGGGGGCCGATGGCCTACGCGATGATCGGCGGCATCATCAGTGCAACGCTGCTGACGCTGTTGTTCCTGCCGGCGCTGTATGTGGCCTGGTACAAGATCAAAGAGCCGGAAAACAAGACCCAGCCTCAACACTGACCCCTGTAGGAGCGGCCTTGTGTCGCGAAAGGGTCGCGTAGCGGCCCCAGGATCTCTGCCTCATGCAAGATTGCCGGGGCTGCTACGCAGCCCTTTCGCGACACAAGGCCGCTCCTACAGAGGGTCTGTGGCGGCATGGATAAATGGTTATATAAACATTCTTAAACAGTATTTTTAAGAATATCAGCGCTTCACTACTATTGCCCTCAAGCCAGGCGCAAATCCCCTTCGAACCTCTGCCCGGCACCCTTACTCACAGGAGAACGAGCATGAGCGCATCGCTGCGTAGCATCGACGGTCAGGACGAAGCCACCATTCTGCGTGAGATCCAGAGCGCCCTGCGCGACCTGCGCTTTGGCGCGGTGGAAATCACCGTGCACAACGCCCAGGTGGTGCAGATCGAGCGCAAGGAGAAGTTCCGCCTGCAGCAGCCCGGCAACAAGGCCGGCTGACACCGCACCACCCATAAATTAGAAAAAATGCCAATCGGGAGCTTCACCATGTCCATCCGCCGTTATGCGCTCGCCGCCCTGGCCAGTGCCGTTTTTGCCGGTTCCGCCATCGCCAAGGACTACGAACTGCTGAACGTGTCCTACGACCCTACCCGTGAGCTGTACCAGCAGTACAACGCCGAGTTCATCAAGCACTGGCAGCAAGCCCACCCAGGCGACAAGGTGAAGATCCAGCAGTCCCACGGCGGCTCGGGCAAACAGGGCCGTGCGGTGATCGACGGCCTGCGCGCCGACGTGGTGACCCTGGCCCTGGCCGGCGACATCGACGAAATCGCCAAGCTCGGCAAGACCCTGCCAGAGGACTGGCAGAAGCGCCTGCCGGACGCCAGCACCCCGTACACCTCGACCATCGTGTTCCTGGTGCGCAAGGGCAACCCGAAAGGCATCAAGGACTGGGGCGACCTGATCAAAAAAGACGTCTCGGTGATCACCCCCAACCCGAAAACCTCCGGCGGCGCCCGCTGGAACTTCCTCGCCGCCTGGGCCTATGGCCTGAAAGCCGGCGGCAGCGAAGCCAAGGCCAAGGAATACGTGCAGGAGCTGTTCAAGCACGTGCCGGTGCTGGATACCGGTGCCCGTGGCTCGACCATCACCTTCGTCAACAACGGCCAGGGCGACGTGCTGCTGGCCTGGGAAAACGAAGCCTTCCTGGCGCTTAAAGAAGACGGCGGCGCCGACAAGTTCGATATCGTCGTGCCTTCGCTGTCGATTCTGGCCGAGCCGCCGGTGGCCGTGGTCGACAAGAACGCCGAGAAAAAGGGCAACACCGAAATCGCCACCGAGTACCTCAAGCACCTGTACAGCCCGGCTGGGCAGAAGATCGCCGCCGAGAACTTCTACCGCCCGCGTGACGAGAAAGTCGCCGCCGAATTTGGCAAGCAGTTCCCGAAACTGGACCTGGTGACCATCGACAAGGACTTCGGTGGCTGGAAGACTGCACAGCCGAAGTTCTTCAATGACGGCGGTGTGTTCGACCAGATTTACCAGGCGCAGTGATCGGCCATGAAAACAGCGGGGCCGCTCTGCGGCCCTTCGCGACACAAGGCCGCTCCTACAGAAAAGCGCGATCCCCTGTAGGAGCGGCCTTGTGTCGCGATGGGCTGCAAAGCGGCCCCAGGATTTCAGAAGCTAGCACCAGCCCGGGACCGACCCCGGGCTTCGTGCGTTCAACCAGGGACCTTTATGTCACGTCGTATTTCCCCCGTCATACCCGGCTTCGGGCTGACGCTGGGCTACACCTTGGTGTACCTCAGCCTGATCGTGCTGATACCGCTGGCGGCCATGTTCATCCATGCCTCGCAGCTGACCTGGGAGCAGTTCTGGACCATCATCAGCGCCCCGCGGGTAATCGCCGCGCTGAAGCTGAGTTTCGGCACCGCCCTGTTCGCCGCCATCATCAACGGCGTGATCGGCACCCTGCTGGCCTGGGTGCTGGTGCGCTACACCTTCCCCGGGCGCAAGGTCATCGATGCGATGATCGACCTGCCGTTCGCCCTGCCCACCGCCGTGGCCGGCATCGCCCTGACCGCCCTGTACGCCCCCTCGGGCTGGGTCGGCCAGTTCGCCACCGATCTTGGCTTCAAGATCGCCTACACCCCGCTGGGCATCACCCTGGCGCTGACTTTCGTCACCCTGCCGTTCGTGGTGCGCACGGTGCAGCCGGTGCTGGCGGACATCCCCCGCGAGGTCGAGGAGGCCGCCGCCTGCCTGGGCGCCAAACCCTTGCAGGTGTTCCGCCACGTGCTGGCGCCGGCGCTGCTGCCGGCCTGGCTGACCGGTTTCGCCCTGGCGTTTGCCCGCGGCGTGGGTGAATACGGCTCGGTGATTTTCATCGCCGGCAACATGCCGATGAAAACCGAGATCCTGCCGCTGCTGATCATGGTCAAGCTCGACCAGTACGACTACACCGGCGCCACCGCCATCGGCGTGCTGATGCTGGTGGTTTCCTTCATCCTGCTGCTGCTGATCAACCTGCTGCAGCGGCGCATCGAAACCCCTTGAAGGAGGCCCGCTAATGTCTTCATCCACTATTGGCGCGACCGCCGCCGCCAACGCCGCCCGGCGTGGCAGCGCCACCTCGCGCCGCGTGCTGATCACCCTTGGCTGGATCGTCTTCGCGCTGTTCCTGCTGCTGCCGCTGGTGATCGTGGTGTCCCAGGCCCTGAAAAACGGCTTTGGCACCTTCTTCGAGGCGATCTTCGAGGCCGATGCCTTGGCGGCGCTCAAGCTGACCCTGCTGGCGGTGGTCATCTCGGTGCCGCTGAACCTGGTGTTCGGCGTGTCCGCCGCCTGGTGCGTGAGCAAGTACAGCTTCCGCGGCAAGAGCATCCTGGTGACCCTGATCGACCTGCCGTTCTCGGTGTCGCCGGTGATCGCCGGCCTGGTCTACGTGCTGATGTTCGGCGCCCAGGGCCTGTTCGGCCCATGGCTGCAGGACCACGACATCCAGATCGTCTTCGCCCTGCCGGGCATCGTGCTGGCGACCATCTTCGTCACCGTGCCGTTCGTCGCCCGTGAACTGATCCCGCTGATGCAGGAGCAGGGCACGCAAGAGGAGGAGGCCGCACGCCTGCTCGGTGCCAACGGCTGGCAGATGTTCTGGCACGTGACCCTGCCCAACATCAAGTGGGGCCTGATCTACGGCGTGGTGCTGTGCACCGCCCGGGCCATGGGCGAGTTCGGCGCGGTGTCGGTGGTGTCCGGGCACATTCGCGGCGTTACCAACACCTTGCCGCTGCACGTGGAGATCCTCTACAACGAGTACAACCACGTCGCGGCCTTCAGCGTGGCCAGCCTGCTGCTGATCCTGGCGCTCTTCATCCTGCTGCTCAAGCAGTGGAGCGAGAACCGTATTAACCGCCTGCGCCACAGCGCCGCGGAGGAATGATTCATGTCGATCGAAGTCCGTAACGTCAGCAAGCGCTTCAACAGCTTCCAGGCCCTGAACAACATCAACCTGGATATCCACAGCGGCGAGCTGGTGGCCCTGCTCGGCCCGTCCGG
The DNA here is from genome assembly GCF_019139895.1 of Pseudomonas fakonensis. Lineage (GTDB taxonomy): Bacteria > Pseudomonadota > Gammaproteobacteria > Pseudomonadales > Pseudomonadaceae > Aquipseudomonas > Aquipseudomonas fakonensis. The sequence continues at coordinate 258,336 of NZ_CP077076.1, forward strand.
CTGCGGCAAGACCACCCTGCTGCGCATCATCGCCGGGCTGGAAACCCCGGATGACGGCAGCATCGTGTTCCACGGCGAGGATGTGTCCGGCCACGATGTGCGCGACCGCAACGTCGGGTTCGTGTTCCAGCACTACGCGCTGTTCCGCCACATGAGCGTGTTCGACAACGTCGCCTTCGGCCTGCGCATGAAGCCCAAGGGCGAGCGCCCGAGCGAGAGCAAGATCGCCGAAAAGGTCCACGAGCTGCTGAACATGGTGCAACTCGACTGGCTGTCCGACCGCTACCCCGAGCAGCTGTCTGGCGGCCAGCGCCAGCGTATCGCCCTGGCCCGGGCCCTTGCGGTGGAGCCCAAGGTGCTGCTGCTGGACGAGCCGTTCGGTGCGCTGGATGCCAAGGTGCGCAAAGAGCTGCGCCGCTGGCTGGCGCGCCTGCACGAGGATATCAACCTCACCTCGGTGTTCGTCACCCACGACCAGGAAGAAGCCATGGAAGTGGCCGACCGCATCGTGGTGATGAACAAGGGCGTGATCGAGCAGATCGGCTCGCCGGGTGAGGTGTACGAGCAGCCGGCCAACGATTTCGTCTATCACTTCCTCGGCGACTCCAACCGCCTGGCCCTGAGCGAAGGCCACCACGTGCTGTTCCGCCCGCACGAGGTGTCGCTGTCGCGCCACGAAACCGAAGGCCACCACGCCGCCGAGGTGCGCGACATTCGCCCGCTGGGCGCCACGACCCGGGTGACGCTGAAGGTGGAAGGGCAGAGCGAGCTGATCGAAGCCGAGGTGGTCAAGGACCACGACAGCCTGACCGGGCTGGCGCGGGGCGAGACGTTGTTCTTCCGGCCGAAGGTGTGGCAGAAGGTGGCGGATATCTGAGCCGCTGCGTGATGCATGTAAAACCCGGGCATGGTCCCGGGTTTTTTATTACCTGATGAATTGCCGGGGCTGCGTTGCAGCCCTTTCGCGGCACAAGGCCGCTCCTACAGGGTTACGCGACCCCTTGTGGGAAGCGGCCTTGTGCCGCGATCAAGGGCGCAGCCCTCGCGGCAATCCGATGCCTTGCACGAATATTTCATATGCCCACAAGGCATCGACGAGCGCGCACCTCTTCGAATCCCCCGAAATACGCGGCCTTGAGCCTTCCACTCAAAAACAATATGCACAAAAGATATAACTTTAACTTGAAACATTACTTCAAAGCATAAGCCTCAACCCCCGATGATTCAGCCACACACCTGAATCCAGCCCACAGGGAGTTCGAGCAAATGGGTAATGTCCAGACGGCCGCCAGAGCCTTCGACCAGCCATGGCACCCGGCAGCGGGTGATCTGGTCGAACTCGGGCGCACGTTGCGTCTGCCACTGGGTCAGTTGCGCCTGCAGCGCACCCCGGCCAGCGGCCTCAAGCGCCGCGACAAGCTGGCGCTGGGCCTGCTGGTGCTGGCCCTGCACGGCGCTGCCGCCTACTGGATCAGCCAGGCGCCCACCCCGGCGCTGCCGATCGTGCCGCCCCAGGTTCCGCCGATGACCATCGAGTTCGCCGCCCCCGCGCCGCCAGTGGTCGAACCGCCACCACCGGCACCGGCGCCACCCGTGGTCGAGCCACCGCCGCCGGTGGTCGACGAACTGGCGGCCAAGCCCAAACCCAAGCCCAAGCCTGCCCCCAAGCCGGTGGTCAAGGCCAAGCCAGAGCCCAAGCCTGCAGCCAAGCCGGTCGAGGCGCCGCCGCCAGCCCCTGTGGCTGCCCCGGCCCCGCCCGCACCTCCTGCGCCGGCCCCGGTGACGCCACCTTCGGCCAACGCCGCGTACCTGAAGAACCCGGCCCCGGAATACCCGCAGATGGCTCAGCGCCGTGGCTGGGAAGGCACCGTGCTGCTGCGTGTGGAGGTGCTGCCCAGCGGCAAGCCCGGGCAGATCCAGGTGCAGAAAAGCAGCGGCCGCGACGCCCTCGACGCCGCCGCGCTGGCCGCAGTCAAGCGCTGGAGTTTCGTACCGGCCAAGCAGGGCGATGTGGCCCTGGCCGGCTGGGTCAGCGTACCGATCGATTTCAAGCTTCGTTAATTTGCTCTCCGCTTAAGGAAGGACTACCCCATGAGCCTGCTGGCATCCCCCCTCGAATCCGTTGAAAGCGCCGTCATCTGGCTGTTGGTCGGTTTCTCTGTCGCTACTTGGGCCTTGGCCCTGGTCAAGGTGGTGCAGTTCGTGCGCCTGAAGAACCAGGACAAGCGCTTCCACCAGAAGTTTTGGGCGGCCTCCAGCCTGGACTCGGCTGCCGGTATCAGCGACGAGCAACCAGGCCCTGCTGCCCGCGTGGCCCAGGCCGGCTACGCCGCGATTGCCGTGGGCGAGCCCGGCCAAGCCAGTGACCTGAGCCACGCCATCAACCACCAGGACCGCCTCGAACGTGCCCTGCGCCAGCAGATCGTACGCGAGCGCCGCTCGCTGGAAACCGGCCTGGCGGTGGTGGCCAGTATCGGCAGTACCTCGCCCTTCATCGGCCTGTTCGGTACCGTGTGGGGCATCATGGAGGCGCTCAAGGGCATCAGCGCGGCCGGCTCCGCCAGCCTGGAAACCGTCGCCGGCCCGATTGGCGCGGCGCTGGTAGCCACCGGCGTGGGTATTGCCGTCGCGGTGCCGGCGGTGCTGGTCTACAACTACTTCCTGCGCCGCCTCAAGCTCACCGCAGCCGACCTTGATGATTTTGCCCACGACTTCTACAGCCTGGCGCAGAAGAGTGCCTTCCGCGTGCTGGTGCACCCCGCCGCCCAACGCCAGGCGGCCGGGTTTACCCAGCCGGTGAAGGAGGCCTCCTGAGATGGCCTTCTCGACCCAGGACAGCGATGAAGTGTTGAGTGAAATCAACGTCACCCCGCTGGTGGACGTCATGCTGGTGCTGCTGGTGGTGTTCATCGTCACTGCGCCGCTGCTGACCAACGCCATCCCCATCAACCTGCCCAAGACCGAGGCCGTGGCCCCGGTGGAGCAGAAGGACCCGCTGGTGGTGAGCATCGATGGCAGCGGCAAGCTGTTCATCAACAAGGACGAGATCCAGCCCGATTTGCTGGAAACCCGCCTCAAGGCCGCCAAGAGCAAGGACGCCGAGTTGCGCGTGCAGCTGCAGGCCGACGATGGTGTGAACTACGGCGAAGTCGCCCGGGCCATGGCCGCCATCGAACGCGCCGGTATCACCAAGCTGGCGGTGATCACCGCCCGCTGAGCGGCAACATCCTCTTCAGGCAAGTGCTTATGGGCCATTTTCCTTGGCAGGGGATGGCCCTTTTTTTGTGGCTGAGTGAAGGGGTATTTGCGTGTGGGCGTGGGAGCGGGCTTGCCCCGCGATGGCGTTGGTGAGGCCAGTATCGCCATCGCGGGGCAAGCCCGCTCCCACGCTGCTCGAATTAATGTTTTTGTTATTAATAAATAGCTTCTTATTCCTTTACGAATATAACCCCCTCCCTATACTTGCACCCCAAGCACGCAAACTTCCGGAGGCGTCCCCATGCGCAATGAGTCGATTCGTTACCTGATTGTGCCGGGCTGGCAAGGATCGCCAGACAACCATTGGCAAAGTCACTGGCAGCGCAGCCTGCCCAACAGCGCCCGGGTCGAGCAGCACGACTGGCTCACCCCGCAGCGCCGCGACTGGGTGCAGGCGCTGGAGCAGGCGATTGCCGCCGACGCCTCGCCAGTGATCCTGATCGCCCACAGCCTGGGCTGCATCACTGTCGCACACTGGGCCGCCCAGGCCCGCCCCAGCTTGCTGCGCCGGGTGCGCGGGGCCTTGCTGGTGGCCCCGGCTGATGTCGAGCGGCCGGCCTGTGCGCCGGCCCTGCGCAACTTTGCGCCGATCCCGCAGCAGCCGCTGCCGTTCGCAAGCCAGGTGGTCAGCTCGGACAACGACCCGGCAGTGAGCGTGCCCCGCGCGCTGCACCTGGCCCGCGCCTGGGGCGCGGAGGCCGGGTTGCTGGCCAATGCCGGGCACATCAACGTCAAGTCCGGCCATGAACGCTGGGAGCAGGGCTTCGCCTACCTGTTCCGCCTGCAGGCCCGTATCGACCAGCGCGCGCTGCGCCGCGCCTGAGCCAGCGGCCTTTCACTGTGTTGCCTTGAGCCCCGGCCGGCTGGCCGGGGCGGGAGTATTGCATGACCTTTCACGCCCCCTTCGGCCAGCCGCTGCTGACCTTCCCCGAGCTGGACAAGAGCCCGCTGAGTATCCGCGCCAAGGCGCTGGTGTTCGTCGACCCGCGCTCCCAGGCGCTGCGCCAGGCCCTCGAACGCCTGGCGCCGCAGCCGTTGCCGGTGCTGATCCGCGGCGAAACCGGTACCGGCAAGGAACTGCTGGCCCGGCAGATCCACCGCGCCAGTGACCGCGGCGGGCTGTTCGTGTCGGTCAACTGCGCGGCCATCAGCCCCACCTATGCCGATGCCGAGCTGTTCGGCTACAGCGCCGGCACCCAGGGCGGTACCGCCAGCAGCCGCGCCGGCTGGTTCGGCTCGGCCAACGGCGGCACCCTGTACCTGGATGAAATCGCCGACCTGCCCCTGGCGATCCAGGGCAAATTGCTGGCCGCGCTGGAAAACCGCGAAGTGACCCGGGTCGGTGCCAGCCACCCGCAGCCGGTGGACGTGCGCCTGGTGGCGGCCTCGAGCATCGACCTGGCCATGGCGGTGCAGGCGGGGCGCTTCAACGAGCGGCTGTACCACTACCTGCACGAGGGCGAGCTGGAGCTGCCGGCGCTGCGCGAGCGGGTCGGTGACATTTTGCCGTTGGCCGAGTACTTCGTCGGTATCTACAGCGTGCGCCTGGACCGGCCGCTGGCGCTGATCAGCGAGGCCGCCCAGCAGGCGCTGGAGGCCCACGCCTGGCCGGGCAATACCCGGGAGTTGGAGAACGTCATTCACTTTGCGCTGTTGGTCAGTGAGGGTGAGGAAATTTTGCCGGAGCACCTCGACCTGCCGGAGCGTGCGCCATTGGATGCGCTGGCCCGGCAGCTTGGGCAGCTGGCGCAGAGTCGCGACGGGCAGACCGTTGCGGGGTTGCGCCGGGTGCTGGAGGAGGCGCTGGGCCAGTTGGGATGAAGGAACCGGCGATATCTCCCCCCTTTAGGAGCGGCGCCAGGCTTTGGCATTGCATTTTTCATGCTCATAAACAAACGCCATGGTGGCAATTTGTTTTTGGAATAAGCAGCGAAATAAAAGATATTGTTACGGAATAAAAATTCCCGGTATCGTCCGCTTCACGCCCACCCGAACGGATGGGCAACCGACTTTGCCGCCATCAGCGATGGCCCAGCTCCATAACAAGGATCACCATGAAAAAGACCCTGCTGACCACCGCCCTGGCCGCTGCCCTGTCCTTCGCCGGCCTGGCATCTGCCGCCGAAAAACTGGTGGTTGCCGCAACCCCCGTGCCGCACGCTGAAATTCTCGAGCTGATCAAGCCGACCCTGGCCAAAGAAGGCGTCGACCTGCAGATCAAGGTGTTCACCGACTACGTGCAGCCCAACGTGCAGGTAGACCAGAAGCGCCTGGACGCCAACTACTTCCAGACCCTGCCGTACCTGCAGAACTTCAACGAAGGCAAGGGCACTCACCTGGAAACCGTGATCGGCGTGCACGTCGAGCCGTTCGGTGGTTACTCGAAGAAGGTCAAGACCCTGGCCGAGCTGAAAGAAGGCGCCACCGTCGCCATCCCCAACGAGGGTAGCAACAGCGGCCGCGCCCTGCTGCTGCTGCAGAAGGCGGGCCTGATCACCCTGAAGGACCCGAAAAACGCCCTGGCTACCCCGAAAGACATCGCCGAGAACCCCAAGAAGCTCAAGTTCCGCGAGCTGGAATCGGCCATGCTGCCGCGCGTGCTGGACCAGGTCGACCTGGACATGATCAACACCAACTACGCCCTGGAAGCCGGCCTGAACCCGGCCAAGGACGCCTTGGTGATCGAGGGTAGCGACTCGCCGTACGTGAACTTCCTGGTTGCCCGCCCGGACAACAAGAACAGCGAAGCCATGCAGAAGCTGGCCAAGGCCCTGACCAGCCCGGAGGTGAAAGCCTTCATCGCCGAGAAATACAAAGGCGCGGTACTGCCAGCGTTCTGATACGCGGCCCGCAACGAAAAACGCCGACGCATTTGCGTCGGCGTTTTTGTTTGTGCGGCGTTCACCCATGTTGGCGCTGCCTCTGTAGGAGATCACCCAGCGCTTTCGGGCTGCGCTGTCGCGCAGAGAACTGGTCTCGCAGATGCACGGCGGCCCCTGTGGGAAGCGGCCTTGCCGGGGCGCCGTCCGGTCGAGATGGGCTGCGTAGCAGCCCCGGCAATTTTGCATGAAGCTGAGGCCTTGGGGCCGCTTCGCGCCCCATCGCGACACAAGGCCGCTTCCCACGGAGACTGTGTTAAATCAATGAGTTGCAGTTTTTCTATGAGAGCCGGCTTGCCGGCGATAGGGCCTTCAGCCCGAAGACCAGGCCATGGCCACTGACGCCATCGCCGGCAAGCCGGCTCCTACAAAGGATCATGCCGGGCGCTTGTCGCCCAGCGCCCGGCGCAAGGCCATGAGCCACAGCAGTTGTTCGTTCGAAGCAGGCGAGCAGGGGCTGTTCATCGTTATCGTCCTTGTAGGTTTGATGGGCCGTGCAAGTCACAGTTTGAAACCGCTTGGAAAAGGCATTCGCCAGAAAGGTCCCAACCATTTGCAGGAAATTTCCGAAACGTGAACTGAGTGATATGAATATGCAATAAAGGTATTTAGAAAAATATTTTTATACCTTTAAAGTCTATCAAAGGTGCCTACCGGCACATCGCCAGCCACTGTGAAACGGCGCCGAGCGACCCTCGCGCCGACCTGGAAATAACCCATGCCGTACATCCAAACGCTGGTGCCGAGGCGACGTCCATGAACTTCGACACCGCTTTCATGCTTAGCACATTGCCGGCATTCCTCAAGGCCGTCGGCGTCACCCTGCAGGTCGGCCTGATCGCCATCGCCACCTCGCTGCTGGTGGCCGTGCTCAATGCGGCCATTCTGGTGCTGCGCACGCCGTACCTGTGGCGCCTGGTCAAGGGCTACGTGGAGCTGGCGCGCAACACCCCGCTGCTGATCCAGCTGTTCTTCGTCTACTTCGCCCTGCCAAGCCTTGGGGTGAAGGTGTCCGGCTTCGCTGCAGCGATCATCACCATGACCTTCATGGGCGGCGCCTACCTCACCGAAGTGCTGCGCGCAGGCGTCGAGGCGGTACCACGGGCGCAACTGGAGTCGGGCCGTTCCATCGGCCTGTCCGAGGGCCAGTTGCTGCGCCATGTGATCCTGCCCCAGGCCGGTATCGCCAGCCTGCCGGCGCTGTTCGCCAACTTCGTGTTCCTGCTCAAGGAAACCACCGTGGTGTCGGCGGTGGCGGTGCCGGAGATCCTCTACACCACCAAGAACTACATCGCCCTGTACTACAAGACCTACGAGATGCTCGCCGTGCTGACGCTGCTGTGCGTGCTGATCTTCCTGCCGCTGTCGCTGCTGCTGCGCTATCTGGAAAGGAGGTTGCAACATGGCCAGTACGGGGTTTGAACTGCTGCAGGTGTCCTGGCCGCAACTGGCAGCCGGCGCCGGGCAAACCCTGGCCATCTCGGCCCTGGGCATTCTCTTCGCCACCCTGGGCGGCGTGCTCTACGGCGTGCTGGCCAGCCTCGGCAACCGCCTGCTGAACATCGGGCTGCAGGTGTACCTGGAGCTGTTCCGGGCGATTCCGGTGCTGGTCTGGCTGTACCTGGTGTTCTTCGGCCTGCCGATTTTCTTCGGGCTGAGCATCCCCAGCTTCTGGTGCGCGGTGCTGGTGCTGGGCCTGTGGGGCGCCAGTGAAGTGGGCGAGGTGGTGCGTGGCGCGCTGCGCTCGCTGCCCCGCGGTCAGCGCGAGGCGGGGCTGTCGATCGGCCTGGCCGGCTGGCAGCTGTATGGCTACGTGCTGCTGCCCCAGGCGCTCAAGCGCATGACTCCGCCGACCATCAACATCTACACGCGGATCATCAAGACCAGTTCGCTGGCGGTGCTGATCGGCGTGGTCGAGGTGATCAAGGCCGGCCAGCAGATCATCGAGCGCACCTATGAATCGGTGCTGATCTACGGCGTGCTGCTGCTGTTCTTCCTTTTTGTCTGCTATCCGCTTTCGGCCGCCTCGCGCGTGCTGGAGCGCCGCTGGGCCCACACATGAGCGCATTGATCGAGTTTCAGGGTTTCAACAAGTTCTTCGGCGAGCAGCAGGTGCTGGCCGGTATCGATCTGCAGGTGCAGGCCGGCGAAGTGGCGGTGATCCTCGGCCCCAGCGGCTGCGGCAAAAGCACCCTGCTGCGCTGCCTCAACGGCCTGGAAGAAGCCCACGGCGGCAGCCTGCGCCTGGGCGGCCAGGAGCTGCTGGCGCCGGGCACCGACTGGCGCCAGGTGCGCCAGCGGGTGGGTATGGTGTTTCAGAGCTACCACTTGTTCGGCCACATGAGCGTGCTCGACAACCTGCTGCTTGGCCCGCTGAAGGTGCAAAAGCGCCAACGCGGCGAAGCCCAGGCCCAGGCCGAGGCGCTGTTGGCCCGGGTGGGCCTGCTGGACAAGCGCGATGCCTACCCGCGCCAGCTTTCCGGTGGCCAGCAGCAGCGCATCGCCATCGTGCGCTCGCTGTGCATGAACCCCGAGGTGATGCTGTTCGACGAGGTCACTGCCGCCCTGGACCCAGAGATGGTCAAGGAAGTGCTGCAGGTGATCCAGGGCCTGGCCCGCGACGGCATGACCTTGCTCATCGTCACCCACGAAATGGCCTTCGCCCGCGCGGTGGCCGACCGAATCGTGTTCATGGAGGCCGGCAGGGTCCTTGAACAGAACCACCCCGAGCGCTTCTTCACCCAACCGCAAACCGCACGCGCGCAGCAGTTCCTGGAGAAATTCTCTTTCGTCGAAAGCCTGCCCAAGACACTGCACAAGGAACTGTCATGAAAACCGCACCCTTTGCCAAACTGCTCGCCCCGCTGCTCGGCCTGGCCCTGCTGGCCGGCTGCAACAAGTCCGAGGAGCCGGCCAAGCCCGCCGCCGCTTCGCCGGCCAGCAGCTACCTGGAAACCATCAAGGCCCGCGACAAGCTGATTGTCGGCGTGTTCACCGACAAGCCGCCGTTCGGTTTCGTCGATGAAAGCGGGCGCTACGTGGGCTTTGACACCGACATCGGCCGGCGCTTCGCCAAGGAGCTGCTGGGCGATGAAAACAAGGTCGAGTTCGTTGCCGTGGAGCCGGCCAGCCGCATCCCGTTCCTGCAAAGCGACAAGGTCGACCTGATTCTCGCCAACATGACCGTCACCCCCGAGCGCAAGGAGGCGGTGGACTTCACCAACCCCAACTTGCGCGTAGCGGTGCAGGCCATCGTGGCCGACGGCAGCCCGGTGCAAAAACTCGACGACCTGGCCGACAAGACCATCATCGTCACCACCGGCACCACGGCGGATATCTGGTTGACCAAGAACCACCCGGACTGGAAGCTGCTCAAGTTCGAGAAGAACAGCGAGTCGCTGGCCGCACTGGCCAATGGCCGGGGTGACGCCTACGCCCAGGACAACCTGATCTTGTTCAGCTGGGCCAAGCAGAACCCGGGCTACCGCGTGTTGCCGCAGTTGCTGGGTGACGAGGCGCCGATTGCTCCGGCAGTGAAGAAGGGCAATACCGAGCTGCGTGACTGGGTCAACGCCGAGCTTGCCAAGCTGGGCGAGGAGAAGTTTCTGCTGAAACTGTATGACCAGTACGTGCGCAAGGAGCTGAGCGACGACACCAAGCCTGAGAGCGTGATCGTCGAAGGCGGCAAGTGGCAGGGGTGATGAGGCCATTGGGGCCGCTTTGCGGCCCTTTCGCGGCACGAGGCCGCTCCTACAGGGGGATGCGTTACCTGTAGGAGCGGCCTCGTGCCGCGAAAGGGCTGCAAGGCAGCCCCTGGAACCTCAAGTCTTGTGCGGCAACCAGTTCAGCAGGAACTCGTTCACCACCTGCGGGTTCTCCAGGCTGCTGATATGCCCGGCAAACGGAATCTGCGCCGCCAGGCAGCCGATGATCCGCGCCATCTCGTTGGACTCCTCCGGCGGGCGCGGGATGTCCTGGTCGCCGCAGACCACGATGGTCTTGTCGCCCTTCAGCTCGCCCAGCCGCGCGAGCAGGTCGGGCCGACCGAAGATCACCCGGCCCATCGGGCCGAGGCTTTCACGGATGGTCTGCGCGCTGCTGGCCTTCAGGTCGGCACGGAACTGCTCGCGCACCGGTGGCACCGTCTGCCCGCCGGCATGGAAGAAGATCGGCACCACGATATCCAGCAGCGGGTCGGGGAAGGCGCCGGCGGCGCTGGCTGCATCGAGCAAGCCGAAGTACTTCAGCCGGGTGGCCTCGGGCTCGGCCCCCAGGTAGGTGTCCATCAGCACCAGGCGGTCGACCCGTTCAGGGTGGTCGATTGCCAGCTGCGCGCCCCACATGCCGCCGACCGACAGGCCGACCAGGTGGCATTGCGGGATATCCAGCGCATCCAGCAAAGCCAGGTGCTGACGGGCAAGTGCTGCCATGTCGGTGGTGCTGGCCGGTGGCGCATCGGAATCACCATGGCCCCACAGCTCGGGCACGATCACCCGAAAGTGCTGTGACAGCGCCTCGATCTGCGGCTGCCACATGGCCGCCGACCACAGGTAGCTGTGGCCCAGCAGCACCGGGAAGCCCTGGCCCTGGTCGACGTAGCTCATGCGCGCGCCGTCGATTTCGATGAAGTGTTTTTGCATGGTGTCTATCTCTTGATGGATCGAGTTGGGCCAATCGCCGGCAAGCCAGCTCTCGTAGAAAAACTACAACTCATTGATTTAACACGGTCCCCGTGGGAAGCGGCCTTGCCGGGGCGCCGTCCGGTCGAGATGGGCCGCGAAGCGGCCCCAAGGCCTCATGCAACACTGCCGGGGCTGCTGCGCAGCCCATCTCGACCGGACGGCGCCCCGGCAAGGCCGCTTCCCACAGGGGCCGCGGTGCACCTGCGAGACTAGTTCTCTGCGCGACAGCGCAGCCCGAAAGGGCTGGGTGATCTCCTACAGGGACCGTGTAGGAGCCGGCTTGCCGGCGATTGGCCCAGACAGGGAAATTCATTTGCCCGGCACCAACCGCAACGTACTCTGCGCCGGGATCACCCCCATGCGCGCCTTGTGGTAGCGGCCCTCGATGTAGTCCTCGGCCTGGTCGGCATAGTGCGCATCGAACGGCACGCCGCTTTGCCCCACCGGGTTGATGGTCAGCGCAGCGCCGGCATCGGCGAAGTCGATCAGGCGGCGGGTCGAAGGCCCGTAGGTCACCGGCCACGGCGCCGGGCCGATCTTGGCCGACAGGTTGTTGGGCACCTCGTGGCTGCCGGGGGCGGCGAACGGGCCGACATTGAACAGCAGGTTCAGCGGTTTCTGCACCCCCAGCGGGTGGTTGTGGGTGAGGGTATGGGCCTTGCCCCACTGCCAGCTGGCCGGGTCCTGGCCGAAGGCCTTGCGCAGGTGCTCAAGGCTGCGCTGCCAGGCCTGGCGTACGATGGCGGTGCGGTCGGTGTGTTCGTTGCTGCCGCGCTGGCGCCACCAGGGCGAGGCGGGGTCGGCGGCCAGGCGCGGCAGCGCGGCGTCGATGGCGCGGGTGCTGATCAGCACCGGGAACCAGGTGTCGCCCAACTCGTCGTGCAAGGCGGCGTAGGCCAGCTCATAAAGGAACTGGTTGAACAGCGTGGCGCTGGTGGAGTCCACCGGGTAATCGCCGCGCCAGGCGGCCAGTTGCTCCACCAGTTCTTTCTCTTCATCGCCCTGGGCCACGCTGCGCAGGGTGCCGAGCAGTGGCGCCAGGGTGCGCGGGCCGTAGTCGTTGCTGGTGTCAAGCTGCAGGGCCTGGCTGTTCTGGGTGTCCCACTTGATGTCCGGGTTGCTCAGGTGGCGGTCGAGCTGGCGGCCACGGTCGGCCAGGTTGTAGTAACCGGGCACCGGCACCACGGCAGGCGGCTGGTAGTTGGCCGAGACGATATAGCCGCTGGCCGGGTTTTCCTGCTGCGGGTTGACGCTGAACGGGTAGAAACCGGGCTTGTCAGCCTGGCCAGTGCTGCCGTCGAGGATGAACGCCGGGTTAACCCCGTCGGGGCGGATCGGCAGGCGCGCCGCCGCCCACCAGCCAATATCGCCACGGGCGTTGGCCCACACCAGGTTCAGGCCGGGGGCCTGCACCTTGGCCGCAGCGTCACGCATCTTGTCCAGCGTGTCGGCGCGGTTGATCTGGTAGAAGCCTTCGAGGATCGGGTTGTCGGTTTCGAGGAACGCCCACCACATGGCGATCGGCGTGGGGCCGGCGGTGTCACCCAGCACGTTGTTGACGATGGGGCCGTGGGGCGAGCGGCGCAGGGTGATGGTGGCAGGCGCCTGGCCCTTGATCGCGACCTGTTGCTCGGTCTTTTCCAGCGTTTGCCAGCGGCCATCGACCATCACCTGTTCGGGGTTGGCCGGGTTGGTCTTTTCGGCGATCAGGTCCAGGTCGTCGTTCTGGAACATGGTCAGGCTCCAGCCGAAGTCGCGGTTGTGCCCCAGCAGCGCGAACGGGTTGAGCCCCTGGAAGTAGCCATACAGGTTGAAACCCGGCGCCGACAGCTCGGCCTCGTACCACACCGCCGGTACGGCAAAGCCGATATGCGGGTCGCCTGCCAGCAGGGGGCGGCCGCTGCGGGTGCGGCTGCCGGCCACGGCCCAGGCGTTGCTGCCCTCGAACTGCGGGATGCCGGCATCGCCCAGGGCGTCGTGGCTCAGCTTGGCCAACTGTTCCAGGCTGCGCCAGTCGGCGGCGGCCAGGGGCGTGGCCAGGGCGCCGCCTGGCTGCCAGTCGAGGTCGAAGATTTTCAGGTACTCGGGGCCGAGCTGGTCGCGAATGTAGGTGAGCGCAGGCTCGGTGCGAAACGCCGCCGCGAAGCTGTAGGCCAGGTAGCCGGCGATGCTCAGGGTGTCTTCGGCGGTGAACGGGCGCGGGGTGATGCCCAGTAGGTCGAACTCCATCGGTTTGGGGTGGCCGGCCTGCCATTGGTTGACGCCGTCCAGGTAGGCCTGCAGGGCCTGCCAGGCCGGGGACTGGTGGTCGATGCGCCTGACCATCAGCGCCGCCTGCTCGCGAATACGCAGGCTGCGGAACAGGGTGTCGGTGGGCAGCAGCTTTTCACCGAGCACCTCGGCCAGCTCACCGCGGGCCAGGCGGCGCATGATCTCCATCTGGAACAGGCGGTCCTGGGCGTGTACGTAACCCAGGGCGCGGTACAGGTCGGGCTCGTTCTGCGCTTGCAGGTGCGGCACGCCGCGGGCATCAAAGCGTGCGTTGACCGGTGCCTGCAACCCGGCCAGGGCCACCTCGCCGTCACGTACCGGCTGCTTGCCCTGTACGTACCAGTAACCGGTGCCGGCGGCGGCAACGGCAATCACCACGGCCAGCAGGGTCAGGCTGCGCTTCATCGAGACTCCTTGTGCACTCGAGCGAAATTTTGTGGTCCGATCATCGGTATATTCGCGCACTGAGCATAGCCCCCAACAAGGAGTTTCCATGGCCCTCAGCGAAAAACAGAAAATGCTGGCCGGCCAGCTCTACCACGCCGGCTGCCCTGAGCTGCAGGTGGAGCAGGTCGCCAACAAGCACTGGATGCACCGCTACAACAATAGCGTCGAGCTGCTCAACCAGGCGCGCCATGGCCTTTTGGCCGAGCACTTCGCATGCGTTGGCGACGGCGTGGTGATCCGCCCGCCGTTTCATTGCGACTACGGCTACAACATCAGCGTGGGCGCCAACACCTTCATGAACTTCAACTGCGTGATCCTCGACGTGCTGCCGGTGCGCATCGGCGCCGACTGCCAGATCGGGCCTGCGGTGCAGATCTACACCGCCGACCACCCGCTGGACCCTGAGCTGCGCCGCAGCGGGCTGGAAAGCGGGCGGCCGGTGACCATCGGTGACAACGTGTGGATTGGCGGCGGGGCAATCATTCTGCCGGGGGTGAGCATCGGCGACAACGCGGTGGTCGGCGCCGGCAGCGTGGTCACCCGCGACGTGCCGGCGGGCGCGGTGGTGGTGGGCAACCCGGCGCGGGTGCGTCAGCCGGCCCAGGGGCAGTAGCAGCCCGCCGCCAGGGTGTTGGAGGCCTGCACCCGGCGGCCTTGTTGCAGGGCTTTGAGGATCGGTTCGATGAAGCTGTTGCTCGAATTGCACACCGCCCCTTCACTGTAGGGGCCGAAGTAGGCCAGTTGGCCGTCATGGTCCCAGATCGCCACGGCGGGGCTGGCAGGCAGGTGCTCGCTGCCGGGCAGGCTGGCCAGGGGCTTGAGGGCATCGAGGTTGGCGGGCAGCTGGCCGTGGCTGCCGGGCTTTTGCATCACATGCAAGCTCACCCCCAGCGGGGCGAACTGCGCCACCAGCTCGCCCAGGTGCTGCTGGTTGCCGACGTTGCACGGGCAGGCCGGGTCCCAGAAGTGCACCACGCGGATCGGCCCGGGGCCGGCGAGCTCCGGCGGCAGGCGCAGCTGGCTGCCGTCGAACAGCGTGGCCTGGTTGTCGAAAGGGCGCAGGTAGCGGGCCTGGAAGCTGTCGTAGGCCCACCACAGGGCGGCGGCGCAGAGCAGGGTGGCTATGGCGGTGATGAGTGTTCGGGTTGGCATGGTCAGCCTGCGAAACCTGGGATGGGCATGGAACCCTGTGGGAGCGGGTTTACCCGCGAATGCGATGGCACGGCCACTGACGCATTCGCGGGTAAACCCGCTCCCACAGGGCCCGTGCCGGCCGTTGAATGGTGTTGCAGCTTGCCACGGCATCGCCCAGACCTGAATATCCCAGGTCAATACCCGCTGCGTTTGTGGATCTACCCGATGCCTGTCACCTTCCACCCCGACCTGCTGCGTGCCAGCCTTTCGCCCCTTGTCGAGCGCCAGCCGTTGCCTGCCCAGGGCCACGACTACCAGCACTTCTACGGCCTCGACCTGCCGGCGCACAGCTGGTTGGGCGGCTTCCAGGCCGCGGGGTTCGACCTGGTGGGGCAGGTGTGGCTGCCCGAGCGGCCGGTGGCGACGCTGTTTCTGCTGCACGGCTACTACGACCACATGGGCCTGTATCGCCACGTAATCGAGTGGGCGCTGGCCAGGGGCTATGCGGTGATCAGCTGTGACCTGCCCGGGCACGGGCTGTCCAGCGGCGAGCGGGCCAGCATCGAGGACTTCGGCCTGTATCAGCAGGCCCTCGACGCCTTGTTCAAGCAGGCGCGGCTGCTCGACTTGCCGCGCCCCTGGCACCTGTTTGGCCAGAGCACCGGCGGGGCGATCGTCATCGACCACCTGCTGCACTGTGGCGGGCAAAGCCCGGCCGACGGCCAGGTGATCCTGCTGGCGCCGCTGGTACGCCCGCGGGCCTGGCACTGGTCGAAGCTCAGCTATTGCGTGTTGCGCCACTTCGTCAACGGCATCGAGCGGCGTTTCAGCGAGAACACCAACGACCCGGCGTTTCTGGCATTCCTCGAAGCCGACCCGCTGCAACCACGGCGCCTGCCCACCGCCTGGGTGGGGGCGCTGCTGAAGTGGGTGCGGCGTATCGAGGCGGCGCCGCGCAGTACGCGGCCATTGCTGATCGTGCAGGGCGAGGCGGACGGCACGGTGGACTGGCCCTACAACCTGCAGGTGCTCAAGGCCAAGTTCGCCGAGCCGCAGATCCTGATGCTGCCCGAAGCCCGGCACCACCTGGCCAACGAGCTGCCGGGCATCCGCCAGCGCTATTTCGACTTCATCGGCCAGCGCCTGGGCTGATCAGTTCAGGTCCGACGCCTGCTGGCCCACGGCAAGGGCTGCGCGCACGGCGGCCACGGCGGCCTTGTAGTAGGCCTGGCCTTCGGGTGATTCGGCGAAGGTCGAGAATTCTTCCAACTCGGCGTCCGACAGGTCGCGATAGACATACAGCAGGGTATTGTTCAGGTCTTCGCCCACCTGGTTCATCAGGCGCTGGCGCTGGCCGTCGAGCAGGCCCTGGGCCTGGCCGCCACCGAACAGGCCGGGGATCATCGAGCTGAGGCTGTCGGCGGCCACGCCGGCAATCGCCAGGCTGACTTCGGCACCGGCCTCGCGGGCCGGCAGGGCCTGGGCCAGGTGGCCGACGATCAGCAGGCGGTTGTCGCTGGCCTGCATCTTCGGCAGGCCCTTGGCGTTCTTGGCCAGTTGGTCTTTACGCGTGGCCAGCAGCTCGGCAGCTACCACCTTGCGCCCCAGCGGCGACTGGAAAAACGCCAGTGCCGGGGCGGGGTTTTGCAAAGTGCTGCGCAGCTGCGCCTGGGCGCGCTTGTCCATGGCCTGGGCCTGGAAGCGCTGGTTGCTGTTGTTGACCAGTGCCTGGTAAACCGCAGGCGGCAGGCTGTTGCGGTAGCGCTGCTGGGCGGCGCTCACGGCATCGTTGAAATGGGCGCGCTGGTCGGGCCAGCCGGCGGCCTTGTACAGCTGATCGAGGTTGTCTGCCCAGACAGGCATGGTGCAGATCATCAGCAGAAGCAGGGAAAACAGACGGCGCATTCAGGACTCCTGTCGGCAGGCCGCTATTGTCCGTGGCGTGGCGGGGCTTTGTCGAGACGCACGCGGCGCTTCCTGACCAAGTGGCGCTGTGCGCGCGCAGGCCGAATGGCTATGATGCGCCATGCACACTCCTCTCGAACATTCACTGCTGTCGGCGATCGTCGACGACCTGGCCACCCGTGGCTGGTCGCAGCAAACCCTGTTTTTGCCCGACGCACTGTCGCGGGCACTCGCGGCCGAGTGCCGGCGCCGCTACGCCGAAGGCGAGCTGAACCCTGCCGGGGTGGGCCGTGGCGCCGCGCAAGAAGTGCGCGAGGCTATTCGTGGCGACCAGATCCAGTGGCTCGACCCGGGCGAGTCTGCGCCGTGCGACCAGTACCTGGGCGCCATGGACAGCCTGCGCCAGGCGATCAACCAGGGCTTGTTCCTGGGCCTTGAGGATTTCGAGTGCCACTTCGCCCTGTACCCGCCGGGGGCCTTCTACCGCCGCCACCTCGACCGCTTTCGCGATGACGACCGGCGCATGGTCTCGGCGGTGTACTACCTGAACGAAAACTGGCAACCCGCAGACGGCGGCCAGTTGCGCATGTTCCTCGCGGGCGAGCAGGTGCATGACGTGCAGCCTGTGGCCGGCACCCTGGTGGTGTTCCTGTCCGGTGATGTCCCCCACGAAGTGCTGGCGGCCGGGCGTGAGCGGCTGTCATTGACCGGCTGGTTTCGCCGGCGTGGCAATGACCCGTTCTGAGTTGCCCAAGGTCCTCGTCAGCGCCTGCCTGCTGGGCCAGCCGGTGCGCTACGACGGGCGCGCCAGTGGCCACCCTGACCTGCTGCAACGCTGGCAGGCCGAGGGCCGGGTGGTGCCGTTGTGCCCCGAGGTGGCCGGCGGCTTGCCGACGCCCCGGCCCCCGGCGGAAATCCCCGGCGGGCAGGGCGGCCAGGTGCTGGATGGTCAGGCGCGGGTGATCACCGTCGCTGGTGAGGATGTCAGCGATGCTTTTTTGAGCGGTGCGCAACAGGCGTTGGCACTGGTGCGCCGGCATGGCATTGGCGTGGCAGTGCTCAAGTCCGGCAGCCCTTCGTGCGGCAACCGGCTGACCTATGACGGCAGCTTCAGTGGTGTGAAGGTGGCCGGTGAAGGGGTGACCGCTGCTTTGCTGCGCCGCGAGGGGGTGCTGGTGTTCAGTGAGTTGGAGCTGGAAGAGGCGCAGCGGGTGTTGGGCACTCAGGCCCAATCGCCTGATCAGGCTCGTAGATGACTTCCTGATTTAGCTGGGCCGCTCCCACAGGGGCCGCGTAACTTTCGGCCCTTCGCTGTATCTGTAGCAAGCGTTCGATCAATGCCCTTCTGCAGCTTGCTGCGCCTGTCCCTTGAACCACTTCTGCTCCAGCGCCCCCAGCCGGCCATCGTCCTTGATCCGCTGCAGCGCATTGTTCAGCGCGCTTTCAAAGGCGGGGTTGTCCTTCTGGAACGGGATCACCAGCTTCTCGTTGCCAAACGGCTTGCTGGTGGTCAGTGGCGAATCGGCCGCCTGTTCGTTGCCGCGTTTGTCGACCGTGATGTCGTAAGTGCCACTTTCAACACCGGTCAGCACTTCGGCGGCTGCGGTTTCGATGAACTCGGCGCGCAAGTCCAGCTCTTTGGCCAGGGCCTGCCCCAGTTCGATATCGAAGCCGGTCAGTTGCTCGTTTTCTTTGAACGAATACGGCGAGTTGTCGGTTTGCACGGCAATGCGCAACTCCCCGCGGTCGTTGATTTCGTCGATCAGCTCGGCCTGGGCCAGCGGGCTGACAAGTACGGCCAGCAGTACGCCAATGGTCAAACGCATGGGTGCCCCTTTCTTGTTCGGCAGATGAATTTCATTCGCCGGGGTTTGTCTCCCCGCCCCGGTCGAACGCAGCCTATGACCGCAGGACCCTGCTTATGTTTAATCCTAGTTGAACTATTTCTGTGGCAGTTTTCTGAACCTATGGTTGTGTAACTGGACTATGGTGAATCACCGCCGGGTTTCGT
This sequence comes from Pseudomonas fakonensis, assembly GCF_019139895.1. Lineage (GTDB taxonomy): Bacteria > Pseudomonadota > Gammaproteobacteria > Pseudomonadales > Pseudomonadaceae > Aquipseudomonas > Aquipseudomonas fakonensis. Next base: position 276,923 of record NZ_CP077076.1, read on the forward strand.
TCAAACAGGGCGGTCTATTGAAGTGAATCACAGGAGAAGTGAATGAAAAGCCTATTTTCGCGTGCTGCCGTCGCCGGTCTGCTGATGGGAGCCTCGGTATTGGCCGGTGCAGCGGATGCATTGAAGAGCCAGGAACCCCCGAAAGACGCCAAGGTGTTCATCGTTTCCCCCGCCGATGGCGCCACGGTCGACAAGACCTTCACCGTCAAGTTCGGCATCGAGGGCATGGGCTTGAAGCCCGCCGGTGACCAAACCCCGCACACCGGCCACCACCACCTGCTGGTGGACGTGGACAAGGCCCCGGTGGCCGACATGCCGCTGCCCACCAGCCTGATGCCCGAGAGCGGCGTGGCCCTGCCGGCCGGCCCGCAGGTGCTGCACTTTGGCAAGGCGCAGACCGAAACCAGCATCACCCTGACGCCGGGCAAGCACACCCTGCAGCTGGTGCTGGGCGACCAGTACCACGTGCCGTTCAAGCCGAGCGTCGAGTCGAAGAAGATCACTGTCGAGGTGAAGTAAGCGCACCGGCTGCGGATAACCTGTAGGAGCCGGCTTGCCGGCGATGAGGCCATCAGCCTCGGCACAAGGCAGGCCAGGCCCCATCGCCGGCAAGCCGGCTCCCACAGTGATAAAAAAGGGAGGCCACCAGGGCCTCCCTTTTTCATGCCGCCATCAAGCTCAGAACAGTACGCGCGAGCGGATGGTGCCCTTGACGTGCTGCAGCTTCTCTTGCGCCAGGTCCGAGTACTCGGCATCCACGTCGATCACCACGTAGCCGACTTTCTCGTCGGTCTGCAGGAACTGGCCGGAGATGTTGATGCCGTTTTCGGCGAAGACCTTGTTGATCTCGCTGAGCACGCCCGGGATGTTTTCGTGGATGTGCAGCAGGCGGTGCTTGCCCGGGTGCGCCGGCAGGGCCACTTCAGGGAAGTTGACCGACGATACGGAGGTACCATTGTCGCTGTACTTGACCAGCTTCTCGGCCACTTCCAGGCCGATGTTGGCCTGGGCTTCGGCGGTGGAACCACCGATGTGCGGGGTCAGGATCACGTTGTCCAGGCCACGCAGCGGGCTTTCGAACTCTTCGTCGTTGGAGCGCGGCTCCACCGGGAACACGTCGATGGCGGCGCCGATCAGGTGCTTGTCCTTGATCGCGGCGGCCAGGTGGTCCAGCTCGACCACGCTGCCACGGGCGGCGTTGATCAGGATCGAGCCCTTCTTCATCGCGCGGATTTCCTTCTCGCCGATCATCCACTGGGTGGATGGCAGCTCGGGAACGTGCAGCGACACGATGTCGGCCAGGCCCAGCAGCTCGTTCAGGTTGGTAACCTGGGTGGCGTTGCCCAGCGGCAGCTTGGTCAGCGGGTCGTAGAAGTACACCTGCATGCCCACGCTTTCAGCCAGTACCGACAGCTGGGTGCCGATCGAGCCGTAGCCGACGATGCCCAGTTTCTTGCCACGGATCTCGAACGAGTTGGCCGCGCTCTTGATCCAGCCGCCACGGTGGCAGGAAGCGTTTTTCTCGGGGATGCCGCGCAGCAGCAGGATGGCCTCGGCCAGCACCAGCTCGGCCACCGAACGGGTGTTGGAGTACGGGGCGTTGAACACGGCGATACCGCGCTCGCGGGCCGCGCCCAGGTCGACCTGGTTGGTGCCGATGCAGAAACAGCCCACCGCGACCAGTTTCTTCGCGCAGTCAAAGACCTCTTCGGTCAGCTGGGTGCGCGAGCGGATGCCGATGAAGTGGGCATCTGCGATCTTTTCCTTCAGTTCGGCGTCTGGCAGCGAGCCCGTGAGGTACTCGATGTTGGTGTAGCCGGCAGCCTTGAGGGTATCCACGGCATTCTGGTGGACGCCTTCGAGAAGAAGGAACCTGATCTTGCTCTTGTCGAGAGAAGTCTTGCTCATCTGCTTAAACCTGTATCCCGGAGAAAAATGGCGAGGGGTGAAGCGGCGCGGCATCGGCATTAGCACGAACAGCGGGGGCGCCATGCTACCATACGCGACACTTACTGAGCTGTTTCAGACAGTGAGACGAATTCAGGCTCACTATGAATTAGTTGAGAGTTCCCGCAATGACCGAGCGTGCATTACTGGATGAACTGAGCGCCCTTGTCGACCCCGGCAAGCTGCTGACCGACCCGGCTTCGCTGGAGGCTTACGGCAAGGACTGGACCAAGCACTACCCGCCGGCGCCCAGCGCCATCGTGCTGCCCAAGAACGTCGAACAGGTGCAGGCCATCGTCCGCTGGGCCAACACTCACAAGGTTGCCCTGGTGCCCTCTGGCGGGCGTACCGGGCTTTCCGGCGCGGCAGTGGCGGCCAATGGTGAAGTGGTCGTGGCCTTCGACTACATGAACCAGATTCTCGATTTCAACGAATTCGACCGCACGGTGGTTTGCCAGCCCGGGGTCATCACCCGCCAGTTGCAGCAGTTCGCCGAGGACCACGGCCTTTATTACCCGGTGGACTTCGCTTCCAGCGGCTCCAGCCAGATCGGCGGCAACATCGGCACCAATGCCGGCGGCATCAAGGTGATCCGCTACGGCATGACCCGCAACTGGGTGGCCGGGCTCAAGGTGGTCACCGGCAAGGGTGAGCTGCTTGAGCTGAACAAGGACCTGATCAAGAACGCCACCGGCTACGACCTGCGCCAGCTGTTCATCGGCGCCGAAGGCACGCTGGGTTTTGTGGTCGAGGCCACCATGCGCCTGGACCGCACGCCGCGCAACCTCACCGCCATGGTGCTCGGTACCCCGGACTTCGATGCCATCATGCCGGTGTTGCACGCCTTCCAGGGCAAGCTCGACCTCACCGCCTTCGAGTTCTTCTCCGACAAGGGCCTGGCCAAGATCATGGCCCGGGGCGACGTGCCCGCGCCGTTTGCCACCGACTGCCCGTTCTATGCGCTGCTGGAGTTCGAAGCCAGTACAGAAGAGGTCGCCGAGCAGGCCCTGGCCACCTTCGAGCACTGTGTGGAGCAGGGCTGGGTGCTGGACGGGGTGATGAGCCAGAGCGAGACGCAGCTGAAAAACCTGTGGAAGCTGCGCGAGTACCTGTCCGAAACCATCTCCCACTGGACCCCGTACAAAAACGACATTTCGGTCACCGTATCGAAAGTGCCGGCTTTTTTGCGGGATATCGACGCCATCGTCGGCGAACACTACCCCGACTACGAAGTGGTCTGGTACGGCCACATCGGCGACGGCAACCTGCACCTGAACATCCTCAAACCCGAGCACATGGGCAAGGATGAGTTCTTCGCCTCGTGCGCCAAGGTCAACAAGTGGGTGTTCGAGATCGTCCAGCGCTACAACGGCTCGATCTCTGCCGAGCATGGCGTGGGCATGACCAAGCGTGACTACCTGGGTTACAGCCGTTCGCCTGAAGAAATCGCCTGCATGAAGGCGATAAAGGCCGTCTTCGACCCTAACGGCATCATGAATCCGGGTAAGATCTTCGCTCCCGAATAAAAGCAGTATTCACAGGAGTCGGCCATGAGTTACCAGCACCAGTACGTAGACGGTACCCGCATCCACTTCCCGTTGGGCAAGGTGGTGTGCATCGGCCGCAACTATGCCGAACATGCCAAGGAACTGAACAACCCGATCCCCGCCGAGCCGCTGCTGTTCATCAAGCCCGGCAGCTGCGTGGTGCCGCTGGAAGGCGGCTTCAAGATCCCGACCGACCGTGGCTCGGTGCATTACGAGGCCGAAATCGCCGTGCTGCTGGGCAAGCCGCTGTCGACCAAGCCCACCGAAGAAGAAGTGCTGGACGCGATTTCCGGCTACGCCCCGGCGCTGGACCTGACCCTGCGCGACCTGCAGAGCAAACTGAAGGAAAAGGGCCTGCCGTGGGAGCTGTGCAAAAGCTTTGACGGTGCCTGCGTGCTGCCGCCGTTCGTGTCGGCCGCCTCGTTCGAAGATGTCACCGATATTCCGGTGCGCCTGAGCATCAACGGCGAAGTGCGCCAGGACGGCAACAGCGCAATGATGCTCAACCCCATCGTGCCGATCATCCAGTACATGGCGGCGTGTTTCTCGCTGCAGGCGGGCGATGTGATCCTCACCGGCACACCGGCCGGCGTGGGCCCGTTCAACGTGGGTGACGAGCTGGTGCTGGAACTTCCCGGCGTCTGCCGGTTCGAAAGCCGCGTGCTCTGATCCTGAAGCGGCGATGGCCTTGCAGCCATCGCCGTGCCGCCGCGCCGGCGGCATTTGCCGTTTTTTTCACAAATGATTCGGATAATGCGCAACTCTGTGCCCATTCGCCGACGTTAGGAAGACATCACGGCAAACTGACAGGATCCCTTGATGGTCATCCCCACTGCTGCGCCCCATTCACCTGCTCCCAAACGCAAGCTTTGGCTGCGCTGGCCTGTCTGGCTGGGCGTCTTGGCGGTAGTCGCCTATGGCGTCGCCGTGGCCATGCACTGGGACGATCGCGGGTTGCTGTGGCTCAAGGAGCGTTTTGAAAGCACCGCAGTGCGCCAGGACAGCATCTGGCTACCGGATTACGTGGTGGACATCGACGCCAAACCGCTGCCGGGCATGGAGCGGGATGAAGCCTCTGACCTGTCGTTCAACCCGCATACCCGTACCCTGTTCGCGGTGATGGGCAAGCACCCCTTCCTCACCGAGCTCGACCTCGACGGCAACGTGCTGCGCAAGATCCCGCTGGAGGGCTGGGCCAACCCGGAAGCCGTGGCGGTGATGGAAGACGGCCTGATCGGCATTGTCGACGAGCGCCAGCACGACCTGGTGATGGTCAAGGTCGATGCCAACACCACCTCGCTCAAGCGCAGCGACTACCAAGGGTTCGAGCTTGGTGATGCCAGCAAGGACAACAAGGGCTTCGAAGGCCTTGCCTGGGACTCCATGCGCCAGCGCCTGCTGATAGGCGAAGAGCGCCCGCCCAAGCTGTACGCCTGGAGCAGCGACGGGCGCAGCCCGCTCAAGGGCGACAAACAAGCCCTGCCCAGCGACCAGCTGGACCTGCGCAACCTGTCGGCGCTGGCGGTCGACCCGCGCACCGGCCACCTGCTGGCGCTGTCGGCCGATTCGAACATGCTGCTGGAACTCGACGAGAAGGGCGACCAGGTCAGCTTCATGGTCCTGCTGGGTGGCTTCAACGGCCTCAAGGCCGGTATCCCGCGTGCCGAGGGGGTGACCATGGACGACCAGGGCAACCTGTATTTCGTCAGCGAACCCAACCTGTTCTATCGCTTCAGAAAGAACTGACAAAACTGCCAGTTGTTTCCCACCCAGACTTTAAGGTTTGCTTCAGTTGTAGATGGTTAGATTCGCACTCATTCTGTCGAGCCTGCCCTGATGCGCCGAAGCTACCGCCTGATTGCTGCTGCCCTGTTGTTTTCAACCCTGACCCTGCTAGGCGTGGTGGGGCATGAATTTCGCCTGTTCGAGCGTGGCTGGTTCAACCTCAAGGCCTGGTGGCAGCCGAGCGAGCAGGGCATTGGCCTGGACCGCTATCGGGTAACGCTCGAGGCGCAGCCCATCGACGGGCTGCATGACGATGTCTCGGCACTGACCTACGACCCTGACCGCAAGACCCTGTTCACCGTGACCAACTCCAGCCCCGAGCTGGTCGAGCTGTCGCTGGAAGGGCGCATTCTGCGGCGCGTGCCGCTGACCGGCTTCGGCGACCCCGAGGCGGTGGAATACGTGGGGCCGAACAGTTACGTGATCACTGACGAGCGCCAACAGCGGCTGATTCGTGTGCGCCTGAACGACAGCACGCTGTTCCTCGATGCCGCCGACGCCGAGCAACTCACCCTGGGCATCGGCCTGAACGGCAACAAGGGCTTCGAAGGGCTGGCCTACGACTCGGCGGGCCAGCGCCTGTTCGTGGCCAAGGAGCGCGACCCGATGCTGATCTACGAGGTGCACGGTTTCCCGCACACCAACCCCGAGCAGCCGTATGCCGTGCATGTAGTGCAGGACCGCAAGCGTGATGGGCGGCTATTCGTGCGCGACTTGTCGAGCCTGCAGTACGACGAGCGCAGCGGGCATCTGCTGGCCTTGTCGGATGAATCGCGCCTGGTGGTGGAGCTGGATGTCGAGGGCCGGCCGCTGAGCACCTTGTCGTTGCGCAAGGGTTTCCAAGGGCTCAAGCAGACCGTGCCCCAGGCCGAGGGCCTGGCCATGGACGAGGCGGGCAGGTTGTACCTGGTGAGCGAGCCGAACCTGTTCTATGTGTTCGAAAAGCCGGCGGATTGAGCGCTGCCCCGGTGGGAGCGGCCTTGTGTCGCGATGGGCTGCAAGGCAGCCCCGGCGATCCTGCATGATGCTGAAATCCTGGGGCTGCTCCGCAGCCCATCGCGACACAAGGCCGCTCCCACAGGGTAAAGCAGCCCTGGGAGTATTTACTCGGCCTTGAGCGTCTTCACGCCTTCGGCGGTACCCAGCAGCAGCACATCGGCCGGACGGGCGGCGAACAGGCCGTTGGTGACCACGCCGACAATGGCGTTGATCTGCGCCTCGAGCTCCACCGGGTTGGTGATCTGCAGGTTGTGCACGTCCAGGATCACGTTGCCGTTGTCGGTCAGCACGCCCTCGCGGTACACCGGGTCGCCGCCCAGCTTGACCAACTGGCGCGCCACGTGGCTGCGGGCCATGGGGATCACCTCGACCGGCAGCGCGAAGGCGCCCAGCACCGGCACCAGTTTGCTGGCGTCGGCGATGCAGATGAAGGTCTTGGCCACTGCCGCGACGATCTTCTCGCGGGTCAGGGCTGCACCGCCGCCCTTGATCAGGTTCAGGTGCGCGTCGCTCTCGTCGGCGCCGTCCACGTAGAACTCCAGCTCGCTGACGCTGTTCAGCTCGTACACCGGGATGCCATGGCCCTTCAGGCGCTGGGCGGTGGCCTCGGAGCTGGCCACGGCGCCGTCGAAGGCGGTCTTGTGCTGGGCCAGGGCGTCGATGAAGAAGTTGGCGGTGGAACCGGTGCCGACGCCGACGACGCTTTTTTCATCCAGCTTGGGGAGGATGAGGTCGACAGCGGCCTGGGCGACGGCCTGTTTCAGTTGGTCCTGGGTCATGCGGGCTCCGGGAAGGGGCAGGGCGAGTTTCAAAGTCGCCTAGTATAACGGCTCGCGCGGCTTTGCTGTGGTCGCCCGACAGCCCGCTGCGGTAGACTCCCAGCCCTTGTCCCGCGGCCCAGTGATGCTTTCCCGATGCTCGAACAGTACGTCAAGAAGATCCTCACCTCGCGCGTCTACGACGTTGCCGTCGAAACCCCGCTGCACAGCGCCGGGCAACTGAGCAAGCGCCTGGGCAACAGCGTGCTGCTCAAGCGCGAAGACCTGCAGCCGGTGTTCTCGTTCAAGATCCGCGGGGCGTACAACAAGCTGGCGCAGCTCAGTGCCGAGGAGCTGGCCCGCGGCGTGGTCACGGCTTCTGCCGGCAACCACGCCCAGGGCCTGGCCCTGGCAGCGCGGGAACTGGGCATCAAGGCCACCATCGTGATGCCCAAGACCACCCCCGAGATCAAGATCGAAGGCGTGCGTTCGCGCGGCGGCAAGGTGGTGCTGCACGGCGACTCGTTCCCCGAGGCGCTGGCCTACTCGCTGAAACTGGTCGACGAAAAGGGCTTCGTCTACATCCACCCCTATGACGACCCGCACACCATCGCCGGCCAAGGCACCGTGGCCATGGAGATCCTGCGCCAGCACCCGGGCCGGCTGGACGCGATCTTCGTGCCGGTGGGCGGCGGCGGCTTGATTGCCGGCATCGCCGCCTACGTGAAATACCTGCGCCCGGAAATCAAGGTGATCGGCGTCGAGCCGGACGACTCCAACTGCCTGCAGGCCGCGCTGGCTGCCGGTGAGCGGGTGGTGCTGCCGCAGGTCGGGCTGTTCGCCGACGGCGTGGCGGTGGCGCAGATCGGCCAGCACACCTTCGATATCTGCCGCCATCATGTGGATGAGGTGATCACCGTCAGCACTGACGAGATCTGCGCGGCTATCAAGGATATCTACGACGATACCCGCTCGATCACCGAACCTGCCGGCGCACTGGGCGTGGCGGGCATCAAGAAGTACGTCGAGCTCAAGGGCGTGACCGGGCAAACCCTGGTGGCCATCGATTCGGGTGCCAACGTCAATTTCGACCGCCTGCGCCATGTGGCCGAGCGTGCCGAACTGGGCGAGAAGCGCGAAGCGATCATCGCCGTGACCATCCCCGAGCGCCCGGGCAGCTTCAAGGCGTTCTGCGAGGCCATCGGCAAGCGCCAGATCACCGAATTCAACTACCGCAAGCACACCTCGGACGAAGCCCACATTTTCGTCGGCGTGCAGACCCACCCGGAAAACGACCCGCGTGCGTTGCTGGTGCAGCAACTGACCGAACAGGACTTCCCGGTAACCGACCTGACCGACAACGAACTGGCCAAGTTGCACATCCGCCACATGGTCGGCGGCCATTCGGCCGGGGCCAGCGACGAGATAGTGCTGCGCTTCGAGTTCCCCGAGCGGCCGGGGGCGTTGTTCAACTTCCTCAACAAGCTGGGTGGGCGCTGGAACATCTCGATGTTCCACTACCGCAACCATGGCGCCGCCGATGGCCGCGTGGTGGCGGGGTTGCAGGTGCCGGAGGAAGAACGCCACCTGGTGCCGGCGGCGCTGGCCAAGATCGGTTACCCGTATTGGGACGAGACCGAGAACCCGGCTTACAAGCTATTCTTGGGCTGATGGCGCCAGCGCCGGCAAGCCGGCTCCTACAGGTTATTCGCGGGCATCAAGGCCTGTGCGGTACCTGTGGGAGCGGGCTTGCCCGCGAAGAAGCTGCTGCAAAAAGGCCTGCTTAAGGACAACCAAGACATGGAACACCTGACCACCCTGAAAACCCTGCACATCCTCGCCACCGCCATCCTGCTGCTCAGCGCCCTGGGCCTGGCCATCTGGACCGTGCTGGCCAAGCGCAAGGGCGACAGCGAGGCCTACGCCAAGCTGCTGCGCCGGCCGCTGGTGTTCGTCTGGCTACTGATGGGGCTGTGCCTGCTGAGCATGCCGTTCACCGGCTGGTGGCTGGTGCACCTGGTCGGCTGGCCGCTGGGGCAGACCTGGGTGCTGGCCTCCAGCGTCATCTATACCTTCGGCGCCTTCGCCGTGTGGTGGCTGCTGGTGCGCCTGAACCGGCTGCGCAAGGCCGAGTTGGTGGGATTGAAGTTCACCCTGGCGCTGGCGGTGTTCAGCGGGGTGTGCTTTTTGTCGATTGCCGGGCTGATGGGTGCCAAGCCGGTCTGACAGTATTGGGCTGCCCATACCGGCCTCTGCGCGGGCAGGAAAACCTCAATCGCGCAACGAAACCACCGGCCAACCGCGCGCTTCGGCCTCGGCGCGCAGCTTCGGGTCCGGGTCCACGGCCACTGCGTGAGTGACCTGCTCCAATAAAGGCAGGTCGTTCATCGAGTCGCTATAGAAGTAGCTGTCTTGCAGGTCGAAGCCGTTCTCCAGCATCCAGCGGTTCAACCGCGTCACCTTGCCTTCACGGAAACAGGGTATATCGGTACTGCGCCCGGTATAGCGCCCGTCGTGCATCTCGCATTCGGTGGCCAGCAGCACGCGCACGCCCAAGCGGCGGGCGATGGGCGCGGTGACGAAGCGGTTGGTGGCGGTGATGATCACCAGTTGGTCGCCCGCCTCGCGGTGCTGCTGCAGCAATGCCAGGGCCTTGGGCAGGATGATCGGCTCGATGCAGTCGCGCATGAACTCGCGGTGCCACTGCTCCAGTTGTGCAGGTTCGCTGGCGGCGAAAATTTCCATGGAGAAGGCCAGGTAGGCCTGTAGGTCCAGGGTGCCGTTGAGGTAGTCCTGGTAGAAGGCATCGTTGCGTGCCTTGTACGCGACCGGGTCGAGAATGCCCCGTTCGCACAGGTAGTCACCCCAGGCGTGGTCGCTGTCGCCGCCGAGGAGGGTATTGTCCAGGTCGAATAAAGCCAGGCGCATGTGCAAGTCTCGCGCAAATCTTCGGGAGGCCCCGCAGAATACGGCGTTTTCACCGCGCTGCACATAAGCTTGCGGGTGCGTTGCTGCGCTCGCAGGCTTTGTGGAACAATGCGGTGACATGCGTTTGCGAGGTTGCTGCCGTGATCGACCCGGATGGTTTTCGCCCCAATGTCGGGATCATTCTTACGAATGATGCCGGGCAGGTGCTATGGGCTCGCCGGATCAACCAGGATGCCTGGCAGTTCCCCCAGGGTGGCATCAACCCTGACGAGACCCCAGAAGACGCCCTGTACCGCGAGCTGAACGAAGAAGTGGGCCTGGAACGCCAGGACGTGGAAATTCTTGCCTGCACCCGTGGCTGGTTGCGTTATCGTTTACCGCAGCGCCTGGTGCGTACCCACAGCCAGCCGCTGTGTATCGGCCAGAAACAGAAGTGGTTTTTGCTGCGCCTTGTTAGCAATGAGCAACGGGTGCGCATGGACCTCACCGGCAAACCGGAATTCGACGGCTGGCGCTGGGTCAGCTACTGGTATCCGTTGGGCCAGGTGGTGACATTCAAGCGCGAGGTGTACCGGCGCGCCCTGAAAGAGCTAGCCCCGCGCCTGCTGACGCGCGACTGACGACGGAGTCCGACCCCGAGCCATGCTCAATACGCTGCGCAAGATCGTCCAGGAAGTGAACTCCGCCAAAGATCTCAAGACGGCGTTGGGTATCATTGTCTTGCGCGTCAAGGAGGCCATGGGCAGCCAGGTCTGCTCGGTGTACCTGCTCGACCCGGAAACCAACCGCTTCGTGCTGATGGCCACCGAAGGCCTGAACAAACGCTCGATCGGCAAGGTCAGCATGGCCCCCAACGAAGGCCTGGTGGGCCTGGTGGGCACCCGCGAGGAGCCGCTGAACCTCGAAAACGCCGCCGACCACCCGCGTTACCGCTACTTCGCCGAAACCGGCGAGGAACGCTTCGCCTCCTTCCTCGGCGCACCGATCATCCACCACCGCCGGGTGGTAGGAGTGCTGGTCATCCAGCAGAAGGAGCGCCGCCAGTTCGACGAAGGCGAAGAAGCCTTCCTGGTCACCATGAGCGCCCAGCTCGCCGGGGTTATCGCCCACGCCGAGGCCACCGGGTCCATCCGTGGCCTCGGCCGCCAGGGCAAGGGCATCCAGGAGGCGCGCTTCGTCGGTGTGCCGGGCTCGCCGGGCGCTGCCGTGGGCCGCGCCGTGGTGATGCTGCCACCTGCCGACCTCGAGGTGGTGCCGGACAAGACTGTCGAAGACATCGACACCGAACTCAAACTGTTCAACAACGCCCTCGAAGGCGTGCGCGAAGACATGCGCAAGCTGTCGGCCAAGCTCGCCACCCAGCTGCGCCCCGAAGAGCGCGCGCTGTTCGACGTGTACCTGATGATGCTCGAAGACGCCGCCCTCGGTGGCGAGGTGGTCGCAGTCATCAAGACCGGCCAGTGGGCCCAGGGCGCCCTGCGCCAGGTGGTCGGCGAGCACGTCAACCGCTTCGAACTGATGGACGACGACTACCTGCGCGAGCGCGCCTCCGACGTCAAGGACCTGGGCCGGCGCCTGCTGGCCTACCTGCAGGAGGCCCGCTCGCAGGCAATGGTGTACCAGGACAACACCATCCTGGTCAGCGAAGAACTCACCCCGGCCATGCTCGGCGAAGTGCCTGAAGGCAAGCTGGTGGGCCTGGTTTCGGTACTGGGCTCGGGCAACTCCCATGTGGCGATTCTCGCCCGGGCGATGGGCATCCCCACCGTCATGGGCCTGGTCGATTTGCCGTATTCGAAGGTCGATGGCATCGAGCTGATCGTCGACGGCTACAAGGGCGAGGTGTTCACCAACCCCGGCGAAGTGCTGCGCAAGCAGTACAGCGAAGTGGTCGAGGAAGAGCGCCAGCTGGCCCAGGGCCTGGACGCGCTGCGCGAGCTGCCGTGCATCACCCCCGATGGCCACCGCATGCCGCTGTGGGTCAACACCGGCCTGCTCGCCGATGTGGCCCGCGCCCAGCAGCGCGGCGCCGAAGGTGTCGGCCTGTACCGCACCGAAGTGCCGTTCATGATCAACCAGCGCTTCCCCAGCGAGAAGGAACAGCTGGCGATCTACCGCGAACAGTTGCAGGCCTTCCACCCGCTGCCGGTGACCATGCGTACCCTCGACATTGGCGGTGACAAGGCGCTGTCGTACTTCCCGATCAAGGAAGAAAACCCGTTCCTCGGCTGGCGCGGCATCCGCGTCACCCTCGATCACCCGGAAATCTTCCTGGTGCAGACCCGCGCCATGCTCAAGGCCAGCGAGGGCCTGAACAACCTGCGTATTCTGCTGCCGATGATCTCTGGCATTCACGAACTGGAAGAAGCCCTGCATCTTATCCACCGCGCCTGGGGCGAGGTGCGCGACGAAGGCACCGACGTGCCGATGCCGCCGGTGGGCGTGATGGTGGAAATCCCCGCCGCGGTGTACCAGACCAAGGAGCTGGCGCGCCAGGTGGACTTCCTCTCGGTGGGCTCCAACGACCTGACCCAATACCTGCTGGCGGTGGACCGCAACAACCCGCGGGTCGCCGACCTGTACGACTACCTGCACCCGGCGGTGCTGCAGGCGCTGAACACCGTGGTGCGCGACGCCCATGGCGAAGGCAAGCCGGTGAGCATCTGCGGCGAGATGGCCGGTGACCCGGCGGCGGCGATTTTGCTGATGGCCATGGGTTTTGACAGCCTGTCGATGAACGCCACCAACCTGCCGAAGGTGAAGTGGATGCTGCGCCAGGTGAACATGAGCAAGGCCAAGGAACTGCTGGCCGACGCCTTGAGCCACGACAACCCGCAACTCACCCATAGCGCGCTGCAGCTGGCCCTGAAGAACCTGGGCCTGGCGCGGATGATCGGGCCTGGGGCCAACAAGAGCCTCTGAGGCCTGCACCGGCCCTACCGCCGGCAAGCCGGCTCCTACAGGGGAATGCAACCTTCTGAAGGAGCCGGCTTGCCGGCGATAGGGCCGGTCAGTCAAACACCTCGACTTCCCCCAGATGCCCCCCAAACGGCCCGAAGCTGCGCTCCACCATGTGCCGTCGGCCAGACTTATCCACAATCAAAACCGTACTCGCCCGCGTGCCATAGTTCTGGCTGGCAATGAACACACTCGACAGCAGCTTCTCGGTAGCCAGCCCCACGCCGGTTTCCGGCAGTTCGCCATCCGCCGCCGGCTCGCCATCGGCCAGCAATTCCAGTAAGCGCTTCGGGTCGGCTGATTCAAGCAGCCCCTCCAGCCCCCGGCGTGCCTTCACAAGCTTCGGCCACGGCGTATCCAGCCCGGCATTGGACAACCCGTACACCCCAGGTGCCAGCAAGTGCGGCGCGGCTTCGCGGGCATGCAGGTAACCTAGCTGCTCACTATCGCCCACCAGCAGGTTGAACCCGGAATATTGCCCGGCGCGGCTGGCCACTTGGTCCAGGTAAGCCTCGACGCGCAGCTCGCCGCTCAGGTAGGCGGCCACCAGCTCTCCCCGCGAACGCGGCCCCAGCGCCTGGCCGGGGTCGCGGATATTGGTCAGCGCCGCAAAGCGCCCGCGCGGTCCGACCCCAAGCCAAGTGCCGCCGGCCTCCAGGTCGCGCCCGGCGTGCACCCCCGGCGCGTCTTCCCAGGCCGCCAGAGCCTGGGTGGGGCGGGCGTAGAACTCGTCACGGTTGGCCGCGACGATCAGTGGCCGGGCGGTCCCGGGCCGCCAGGCGAAGACGATCAGGCACATAGGTTGCCCCTTGTGTTTTTCGCCACTCTACCCGCGCCCTAGGCACCAGGCCATCACCTGACACAGAGTTCACTAGAGCCACAGGCGCGGCTTCCGTTACCATGCCGCATCGTTTTCACTGGGGCGGCGAATGGAATTCGTACTCTACCTGCTGTTGGGAGCCTGTGCCGGCGTGCTGGCCGGGCTGTTCGGCGTGGGCGGCGGCATCATCATCGTCCCGGTGCTGGTGTTCAGCTTCACCCTGCAAGGCTTCGACCCTGCGGTGCTCACCCACCTGGCGGTCGGCACGTCTCTGGCGACCATCGTCTTCACCTCGATCAATGCCGTGCTCGAGCACCAGCGCAAAGGCGCGGTGCAGTGGCCGATTTTTGCCTGGATGACTGTCGGTATCCTGCTCGGCGCGCTGGTCGGGGCCAAGACCGCTTCGCTGATCCAGGGCCCGATGCTGCAGAAGATCATCGGCGTGTTCGCCCTGGTGATTGCCGTGCAGATGGCCCTGGACTTCAAGCCCAAAGCCAGCCGCGGCATCCCCGGCAAGCCGGCGCTGACTGCCGCAGGCGGGGTGATCGGTTGGGCCTCGGCGATTTTCGGCATCGGTGGCGGTTCGCTGACCGTGCCGTTCTTGACCTGGCGCAGCCTGCCGATGCAGCAGGCCGTGGCCACCTCGTCGGCCTGCGGGCTGCCGATTGCCCTGGCCAGTGCCCTGAGTTTCATGTGGCTGGGCTGGCATGAGCAGCACTTGCCGGCCCACAGCCTGGGTTACGTGTACTTGCCGGCGTTGGTCGGCATTGCCGTGACCAGCATGTTCTTTGCCCGCTTCGGCGCGCGCCTGGCACACAAGCTGTCGCCGCGCCTGCTCAAGCGCCTGTTCGCCGCGCTGCTGTTCTGCGTCGGCGCAAGCTTTCTGATTTGAACCAAGAGGACTAACCATGCTGCCTTACCCGCAGATCGACCCCGTGGCCGTGGCCCTCGGGCCGCTGAAAATCCACTGGTACGGCCTGATGTACCTGATCGGCATCGGCGGCGCCTGGCTGCTGGCCTCGCGCCGGCTCAACCGCTTCGACCCCACCTGGAACCGCGAAAAACTCTCCGACCTGGTGTTCTGGTTGTCGATGGGGGTGATTGTCGGTGGCCGCCTGGGTTATGTGCTGTTCTACGACCTGCACCAGTACCTGGCCAACCCGACCCTGATCTTCGAGGTGTGGAAGGGCGGCATGTCGTTCCATGGCGGCTTCATCGGCGTGATGCTGGCGGCGCTGTGGTTCGGCAAGCGCAACAACAAGTCGTTCTTCGAACTGATGGACTTCGTCGCCCCGCTGGTGCCGATCGGCCTGGGCGCCGGGCGTATCGGCAACTTCATCAACGCCGAGCTGTGGGGCAAGCCCACCGACGTGCCATGGGCGATGATCTTCCCGCCGTTCAGCGACCCGGCCCAGTTGCCGCGCCACCCGTCGCAGCTGTACCAGTTCGCCCTGGAAGGCGTGGCACTGTTCCTCATCCTCTGGCTGTTCTCGCGCAAGCCGCGCCCGACCATGGCGGTTTCCGGCATGTTCGCGCTGTTCTACGGTATCTTCCGTTTCATCGTCGAGTTCGTCCGCGTACCGGACGCCCAGCTGGGTTATATCGCCTGGGGCTGGCTGACCATGGGTCAGATTCTCTGCGTGCCTATGATCCTGGCTGGCCTCGGCCTGATCTGGTGGGCTTATAATCGCAAGCCAACGGCGACACCCGCCCAATGAACCCACCACGGCAGGGGCGATCCCCCTGCCGTGTTCGCTACAGGTAAGCCATGAAACAGTATCTGGACCTGGTCCGTGACGTCATCGAAAACGGCACGTTGCAGGCAAACCGCACCGGGATCAACACCATCAGCCTGCCGGGCGCCATGCTGCGTTTCGACCTGCAGAAGGGCTTCCCGGCCGTCACCACCCGTAAGCTGGCGTTCAAGTCGGCGATCGGCGAGATGGTGGGTTTCTTGCGCGGCGTGAAAAACGCCGGCGAGTTCCGCGAGCTGGGCTGCAAGGTCTGGGACCAGAACGCCAACGAGAACGCCCAGTGGCTGGCCAACCCGTTCCGCCAGGGGCATGACGACCTCGGCGAGATCTACGGCGTGCAGTGGCGCCAGTGGCCGGGCTACAAGCGCATCCCGCTGAGCAACCCGGCGGCCATCGAAATGGCCGAAAAGGCCGGTTTCCGGCAGATTGCCAAGGACGAGGAAGACGGCCAGGCGTTCGTCATCCTGTACAAGGCCATCGACCAGGTGCGCCAGTGCCTGGACACCATCGCCAACGACCCGGGCAGCCGGCGCATCCTGTTCCACGGCTGGAACTGCGCCCAACTGGACGAAATGGCCCTGCCGCCGTGCCACCTGCTGTACCAGTTCCACCCGAATGTAGAGACCAAGGAAATCTCCCTGACCCTCTACATCCGCTCCAACGACCTGGGCCTGGGCACGCCGTTCAACCTCACCGAAGGCGCCGCGTTGCTGTCGCTGTTCGGCCGCCTGACCGGCTACACCCCGCGCTGGTTCACCTACTTCATCGGCGATGCCCATGTGTACGAGAACCACCTGGACATGCTGAACGAGCAGATGAAGCGCGAGCCTTTGGCAGCGCCCAAGCTGGTGATCAGCGACCGTGTGCCGGCGTTTGCCGATACCGGCAAGTATGAGCCCGAGTGGCTGGAGAAGATCGAACCGAGCGACTTCTGGCTGGAAGGCTATGAGCACCATGCGCCGCTGACGGCGCCGATGGCGGTGTGACCCTTTAGATGGCCGGGGCTGCTTCGCAGCCCTTTCGCGACTCAAGGCCGCTCCTACAGGGGGCACGCGTTCGTCTGTAGGAGCGGCCTTGTGTCGCGAAAGGGCGCTCAGCGCCCCCAGCATTCTCAATGCCCATGGCTTCTGCCCACATGGGAATGCTCCACCTCCGGCACCGTCACCGCGCCGTTGGTCTCCAGCTGCTGCAAGATCGCACACTCCGCCCCCTGCGCCGTGCACT
Organism: Pseudomonas fakonensis; assembly: GCF_019139895.1. Taxonomy (GTDB): domain Bacteria; phylum Pseudomonadota; class Gammaproteobacteria; order Pseudomonadales; family Pseudomonadaceae; genus Aquipseudomonas; species Aquipseudomonas fakonensis. The sequence continues at coordinate 293,643 of NZ_CP077076.1, forward strand.
GGCGGCGCAACTCCACCAGCTGCGTTTGCAGCGCCATCAGCCCATCGATCCGCGCCTGCACATGCTCGATATGCTCGTCGATCAGCGCATTGACGCTGCCGCATGAGCCATCCGGGCTGTCACGCAGGCGCAGCAGGCTGCGGATTTCGTCCAGGGTCATGTCCAGGGTGCGGCAGTTGCGGATGAACGTCAGCCGCTCCACGTGGGCCTGGGTGTAGAGCCGGTAGTTGCCCTCGGTGCGGGCCGGCTCCGGCAGCAGTTGCTCGCGTTCGTAGTAGCGGATGGTTTCCACCGCACAGTCGGTGGCCTTGGCCAGTTCGCCGATCTTCATGGCACGCCTCTCCAAAACAGGGCTTGACCCTATAGTGGCTACAGGGTGTTCACTTGGCAACACATACCCCTGCGGGCCCGGCAAACCGGTCCCACCAGGCCCGTGCCCAGTTAAGGATGATTCCATGAACCAGCCTGTCAGCCACGATCACAAGCATGACCATGTGCACGGCGAGCACCAGCACGCCCACAGCTGCTGCGCCAGCAAGGCTGCACCCGCCAAGGTGCAACTGACCGCCAAGGCCAGTGCTGATGCGCGCCTCAGCCGCTTTCGCATCCAGGCCATGGACTGCCCCACCGAGCAGACTCTGATCCAGGACACGCTCGGCAAGCTGCCGGGCATCGAGCAGCTGGAATTCAACCTGATCAACCGCGTGCTGGGCGTGCACCACACCCTCGACGGCACCGCTGCGATCGAGCAGGCCATCGACAGCCTGGGCATGAAGGCCGAGCCCATGGCCGCCGAAGACGACAGCGCCCCAAAGGCGGTGAAGAAAAGTGTCTGGCCGCTGGCGCTGTCGGGTATTGCCGCGATTGCCGCCGAAATCGTGCACTTCTCAGGAGAAGCGCCGGAATGGGTGGTCGCCCTGCTGGCCCTGGCGGCCATCCTCGGCTGTGGCCTGGGCACCTACAAAAAGGGCTGGATCGCCCTGAAAAACCGCAACCTCAACATCAACGCGCTGATGAGCATCGCCGTGACCGGCGCCGTGCTGATCGGCCAGTGGCCCGAGGCGGCCATGGTGATGGTGCTGTTCACCATCGCCGAGCTGATCGAAGCCCGCTCTCTGGACCGGGCGCGCAATGCCATCGGCGGCCTGATGCAACTGGCGCCGGACATGGCCACCGTACAGCAGGCCGACGGCCAGTGGCACGAAGTACAGGTGCGCGAGGTGGCCATCGGCGCCCTGGTGCGGGTGCGCCCCGGCGAGCGCATCGGCCTGGACGGCGAGGTGTTGAGTGGGCAATCCAGCGTCGATCAGGCGCCGATCACCGGCGAAAGCCTGCCAGTGGAGAAGGCAGCCGGCGACAAGCTGTTCGCCGGCACCATCAACCAGGCCGGCTCGCTCGAGTACCGGGTGACCGCCGCTGCCGGCCAGTCCACCCTGGCGCGCATCATCAAGGCGGTGGAAGAGGCGCAAGGCGCCCGCGCCCCGACCCAGCGCTTCGTCGACCAGTTCTCGCGCATCTACACCCCGGCAGTGTTCGCCGTGGCCCTGGCGGTGGCGCTGGTGCCGCCGCTGTTCATGGCCGGCACCTGGTTCGACTGGATCTACCGCGCCCTGGTGCTGCTGGTGGTGGCCTGCCCGTGCGCCCTGGTGATCTCCACCCCGGTGACCATCGTCAGCGGCCTGGCTGCCGCGGCGCGCAAGGGCATCCTGATCAAGGGTGGTGTGTACCTGGAGGGCGGCCGCAAGCTGGACTTTCTGGCCCTGGACAAGACCGGCACCCTCACCCACGGCAAGCCGGTGCAAACCGACAGCCAGGTGCTTGACCCGCTGTTCGAAGGCCGCGCCCAGGCCCTGGCTGCCAGCCTTGCGGCCCGTTCCGACCACCCGGTGTCTGGCGCCATCGCCCAGTTCGCCAAGGCTCAGAATGTTGCCCTGAACGATGTCACTGAGTTCGCCGCCCTGGCCGGTCGCGGTGTGCGTGGGGATATAAACGGGGAAACCTACCACCTGGGCAACCACCGCCTGGTGGAAGAACTGGGCCTGTGCTCCGCGGAACTTGAAGCGAAGCTGGACGTGCTTGAGCGCCAAGGCAAGACCGTGGTGCTGCTGCTCGACCGCAGTGGCCCGCTGGCCCTGTTCGCCGTGGCCGACACGGTCAAGGACAGCAGCCGCCAGGCCATCGCCGAGCTGCACGCGCTGGGCATCAAGACCGTCATGCTCACCGGCGACAACCCACACACCGCCCAGGCCATCGCTGCCCAGGTGGGTATCGACCGCGCCGAGGGCAACCTGCTGCCGGCCGACAAGCTCGCCAGCATCGAGGCGCTGTACGCCCAGGGCCATCGCGTGGGCATGGTTGGCGACGGCATCAACGACGCACCGGCCCTGGCCCGCGCCGAGATCGGCTTCGCCATGGCCGCCGCCGGCACCGACACCGCCATCGAGACCGCCGATGTGGCGCTGATGGACGACGACTTGCGCAAAATCCCGGCCTTCGTCAGGCTGTCGCGGCAAAGTGCGGCGATCCTGGTGCAGAACATCGTGCTGGCGCTGGGGGTGAAGGCAATCTTTTTGGCAATCACCTTCGCCGGCATGGCCACCCTGTGGATGGCCGTGTTCGCCGACATGGGGGTGAGTTTGCTGGTGGTGTTCAATGGCCTGCGCTTGTTGCGCAAATGAAGTCTGACGCGCCCCCTGTAGGAGCGCGCGCGGGTCTGTTCAACTAGAGGTTATCCACAATGCTCAGCGCCGAGCTCAAGGCCTTCTACATGGTGGCCCGCCAGGGCAGCATCACCCTGGCGGCGAAAAAGCTCGGCCTCAGCCAGCCCACGGTAACCACGCAAATCCGCAACCTCGAAAGCCAGTACAACGTCGAGCTGTTCTACCGCGGTGGCCGGCGCCTGGTGCTCAGCGAGGAGGGCGTGCGCCTGCTGCCGATGGTCAAGGCGCTGCTGCAGCAGGAGGCCGACATCGAGTTCGAGCTGCGCAACAGCGGCCAGGCCCAGGGCAGCCTGCGCATCGCCGCCACCGCGCCGTACTACATCCTGGACCTGGTGAAGATCTTCCGCGAACGCCTGCCCCAGGTGGAAGTGGCGGTGGAAATCGGCAACTCGCAGCAGGTGCTGGAAATGCTCGAAGACTACCGGGTAGACATTGCCGCCTCCTCGCAGCTGCTGGAGGACGCCCGCCTGGTGCGCCGGGTGCTGGGCACCGACCCGCTGGTGCTGGCGGTGCACCGCAACCACCCGCTGGCCCACCGCCAGGCGGTGTCCATCGAGGTGGTAGCCGGGCATTGCCTGCTGATGCGCGAAAAGGGCTCGACCACCCGCAAGCTCACCGAGCAGATGATGCAGGACGCCGGGGTCAAGGCCGGGGCGCTGCTGGAGATCGGCAGCCGCGAGTCGATCCGCGAGGCGGTGCTGCGCAACATCGGCATCAGCATCATCGCCCGCCACGAAGTGCCGCATAACCCCGAGCTGCGGGTGCTGGCGCTGGACAATGCGCCGGTGATGCACGAGTACCTGTACTGCCTGAAGGAGCGGCGCCAGGCCAGATTGCCGGCGGCCTTCCTCGGTGTGGCGCAGGAAGTGGTGGGTTCGCAGTTCTGACCGGCCACGCGCCCCTGTAGGAGCGGCCTTGTGCCGCGAAAGGGCTGCGCAGCAGCCCCAGGGCTTCAGCTTCGCTGCATAAATTGCCGGGGCTGCTCTGCAGCCCTTTCGCGACACAAGGCCGCTCTACAAAATCTACCAATACCACTATCACCGGCTTTTGCCCAAACGCCACAGAACCTTCGCACTGCCTTCCTAGCATGGGCCCCATCTCTTCGATGAGGCCCTGCCATGAACCACGCAACCCCTGGCGCACACATGAAAGTGCGCGGCATCCACAAGCGTTTCGGCGCCTTCACCGCGCTCAACGACGTGTCCCTGGACATCGTCGCCGGCGAGCTGGTGTGCCTGCTGGGCCCTTCGGGCTGCGGCAAGACCACCCTGCTGCGCTGCATCGCCGGCCTGGAGCGCCAGGACCGTGGCGAGCTGTACATCGGCGAGCGCGACATCTCCGAGCTGCCACCCCAGGCCCGTGACTACGGCATCCTGTTCCAGTCCTACGCGCTGTTCCCCAACCTCACCGTCGAAGCCAACATCGCCTACGGCCTGACCGGCAGCAGCCGCGACGAAGCACGCCAGCGGGTGCGCGACATGCTCGAACTGGTGGGCCTTTTGGGTAGCGAAAAGAAATACCCCGGCCAGTTGTCCGGCGGCCAGCAACAGCGCGTGGCCCTGGCCCGGGCGCTGGCACCGTCGCCTTCGCTGTTGCTGCTCGACGAGCCGATGTCGGCCCTCGATGCCCGGGTGCGCGAGCACCTGTGCACCGAGCTGCGCCAGTTGCAACGCCAGCTGGGCATCACCACGCTGATGGTCACCCACAACCAGGACGAGGCCATGCTGATGGCCGACCGCATCGCCGTGATGAACAACGGCCAGGTCGAGCAGTACGCCACACCCCAGCAAATCTACGATCAGCCGGCCACGCCGTTCGTCGCCGAGTTCGTCGGCCAGGGCAACTGGCTGCCGTTCCAGCGCAGCAGCGCCAGCCACGCCCAGGTTGGCGGCATGCACATGCGCCTGGGCAGCAACGCCGGCAGCGCCAGCAGTGGCCGGCTGTTCTGCCGCCCTGAGGCAATCACCGTCAACCCGGTCGTGCATGAAGAAAACCTGTTCCCGGCCAAGGTTCGCGAGATCACATTCCTTGGCAACCGCTGCCGCATGAGCTTCGAACTCAAGGCCCTGCCGGGCCACGCGCTGCTCGCCGAGCTTGCGCCGGAAGCCATGCCGCGCCTGGGCTCGCAGGACATCTGGGTGGCCCTGCCGCCGCAGAGCCTGCAGGTGTTTGCCTGAGATGGCCGCGCCCATGACCCTGCCGCTCAGCACTGCCAAGCCCGCGCCGCGCAATGGCGCCGCCCTGGGGGACCGCCTGTTCGTGGTCGGCGGCAAGAGCCTGTTGCTGCTGGTGCTGGTGCTGGCGGTGCTACTGCCGTTGCTGGCGATCTTCTGGAAGGGCTTCAGTGGTGAGGCCGGCCAGGGTGGTGGCCTGCTGGCCGCCCGCGAACTGTTCGCCAGCGCGAACTTCCACTGGCTGCTGGGCAACAGCCTGTCGGTGGCCTTCACCGTGGCTGCCATCGTGGTGCCGTTGGCCTACCTGTTCGCCTACGCCCTGCAACGCACTTTGATCCCGGCCAAGGGCTTGTGGCGCGGTATTTCACTGCTGCCGCTGCTGGCGCCGTCGATGCTGCCGGCCATCGCCCTGGTGTACCTGTTCGGCAACCAGGGGCTGTTGCGCGGGCTGCTCAGCGACAACATCTACGGCTTCTGGGGCATCGTTGTCGGCGAGGCCATCTACACCTTCCCTCATGCGCTGATGATTCTGCTGTCGGCCCTGTCGCTGGCCGATGCGCGGCTGTTCGATGCCGCCTCCAGCATGGGCGCCGGCCCCGTCCGGGCGTTCTGCAGCATCACCTGGCCGGCCACGCGCCAGGCAGTGTTCGCGGCGTTTTGCCTGGTGTTCACCCTGACCATCACCGACTTCGGCGTGCCGGTGGTAGTGGGCGGCGACTACCAGGTGCTGGCGCTGGAAGCCTACAAGGCGGTGGTCGGCCAACAGCAGTTCGGCCGTGGCGCACTGATCGGCATGGTGCTGCTGGTGCCGGCGCTGCTCAGCTTTGCGGTGGACGCCTGGCTGCGCCGGCGCCAGGGCGAGGCCATGAGTGGCCGTGCCCAGGTGTTCGAGCCCAAGCCGTGCAAGCTGCGCGACGGTTGCTACTTGGCCCTGGTGCTGCTGGTGTGCGCCGCATTGCTGGCAGTGATCGGCATGGCGGTGTACTCGTCGTTGGTCAAGTTCTGGCCGTACAACCTGTCGCTGTCGCTCAAGCACTATATGTTCGACGACACCGCCGGCGGCGGCTGGCTGGCCTACCGCAACAGCGTGACCATGGCGCTGTGTACCGCGCTGATCGGCAGCGTGGTGGTCTTCACCGGCGCCTACCTGATGGAGAAAACCTCCGGCCAGCGCCTGCTCAACCAAAGCCTGCGCCTGCTCAGCTTCATCCCCATGGCCGTGCCCGGCCTGGTGCTGGGCCTGGGCTACGTATTCTTCTTCAACCTCGCCGGCAACCCGCTGCATGTGCTGTACGGCAGCATGGCGCTGCTGGTGCTGTGCACCATCGCCCACTACCTGACCACCGCGCAGATGACCGCCACCACCGCCCTGCGCCAGCTCGACGGCGAGTTCGAGGCCGCCGCGCTGTCGCTCAAGGCGCCGCTGTACAGGCACTTCCTGCGTGTCACCGTGCCGATCTGCCT